>JAEYTB010000235.1 GCA_023434205.1 Planctomycetota bacterium
CCGTCCTTGTGGAAGACCTCGCCGTCGGCCTCGATGGTGCCGCCCCGCCGCAGGTCGCAGATCATGTCCCAGTGCAGGCCGCTCTCATTCGTGCTCCCGCTCTCGGGGTAGCCCGCGCCGACCGCCGCGTGGAACGTGCCGCCGATCTTCTCGTCAAAGAGGATGTTCTTGGTGTGGTCCTTGATGGCGTAGTTGGTGCCGATGGCGATCTCGCCCAGCACCCGCGCCCCCGCGTCCTGGTCGAGCATCTTGATCAGGAACTCTTCGTTCTTCTTCGCAGAGGCATCGACGACGCGCCCACCCTTGAACGCCAGCCGCACGCCCTCCACCTCACGCCCGTTGTACACAGCCGGGTACGTGTAGTTGACGTGCCCGTCGACGCCCTTGGGGCCGGCGAAGACCTCGCCGTCGGGGAAGTTGCTCTCGCCGAAGCAGTTGATCCAGGTCGAGCCGTCCACGTTGACCGTGAGGTCTGTGCCGTCGTGGCCGCCCGGGCCGCTGACGGCGGGCACGCGGAACCGCACGGACTTCTTCTTCTGGAGGAACTCGCGGACCCGCTCCTGGGTCTCGTAGATGCTCTTCCACTTCGCCACGGGGTCGGGCAGGTGCAGGTAGCACGCCTCGAACACGAACTTCTCGTACTGGGTCAGGCTCATGTCCGCGTCCTGGGCGCTGCCGTTGGTCGGGAACGCCGTGCCCACCCAGCGGAGCTCCTTGGTGGCGCTGCGGCCCATGAACTCCTTGAACCAGGGCCGGCGGGCCTGCTGGAGCAGCGCCGCCTTCTTCGGGTCGACCTGACCCAGGTACTTGGTGTTGAGCTGGCACCAGAAGGAGATCTGCACGTCGATCCGCTTGTACGTCTCGACCATCAGCGGGGAGCAGTAGCGGATCTGGTCGTCGCTGCCGTGGGTCAGCAGGACTTCCGTGAGCTGCTCGCTGCGGGGCAGCCAGAACGGGTTGCCGCCGGCCTTGAGGACGGCCTCGGCGACCGCCTCGATCGCGGGCATCGCGGTGGCCTCCGCGGCGATGGCCACCAGGTCGCCGGGCTTGACCCGGGTCGAGAAGTTCACCAGAACGTCGGCCAGCTTGTCCAGTCGGGGATCGCGCATGGGAAGGTCCTCGGCAATCGCCGCACCCCCACGGCGTTGAGCCCCGCAGCCTAGCACACCGCCCCCCGGTTCTACAATCCCACGGAACCAAGGAGCCGTTATGCCTCACCTCAGCAAAGCCGTACTCGTCGTGGCCGCCGGGCTGGCGACTTCCCTCGCCGGGTGGTCCGCCTCCACCATCGCGCAGGACAGCCGCCAGGTCGTCGCGACTCCCCGGATCGCCACGGTGGACACGCTCGGCCTTGTCGAGCGCATGCTCGCCAGCGACCGCTACCGCCCGGCCCAGGAGAACTTCCTGAGGCAGGAGAACGAGAAGCTCCGCCCGCTGGCTGATGAGCTCGCCTCGCTGGAGAACCGGGGCCTGGCGCTGCAGCAGGGCAGCCCGGAGCTCGAGCGGCTGGGGCGCGAGTTTGACCAGAAGCAGGAGGCCTTCCAGGAAGCCCGTGCCGCGGCGTTCACCCGGATCGACGCGTACAACGCGGATCAGGTGCGGGAGGCCTACCGGATCGTGCTGCAGGCGGTGGATGACCTGTCCAATGACCTGGGCTACACGCACGTGCTGTCCACCCGAACGGGCGAGCCTTCGATCCGCTCGCAGAATGTGCCGGGCGCGTTGCAGGAGATTCTGGCGCGGCCTGTCGCCAAGGCCAGCCGCGCGGACGACCTGACGGATCGGCTCATGCGGCAGCTCAAGCTTGAGAACGTCACGCTTGAAGCGCCGCCGGCGCAACCCGAGGCCCCCGCCCGGGCGCCGCTCCCGCCCACCCGCTGATCACGCGTGGGCTAGAAAGAGAAAGGGGCCCCGGTGGAGAACCGGGGCCCCTTGTCGCACCTGTGGATGCCGGCGTGTTCAGCAGTCGCCGCCGGCCAGGACCCTGAAGAACGCCTCGATATCGGCGTCGGTCCCGAGGTCGCCGTCGCCGTTGAAGTCGGCGCCGCCCTCGTAGCACGTCGGGCAGCAGTTGCCCGCCAGGCAGGCGAAGAACGCCTCGATGTCGGCGTCGGTCCCGATGTCGCCGTCGCCGTCGAAGTCGGCGCTGCCGCAGCCGGGGGCGGTGACGTCGGTGATGGTCATGACGCCGCTGCCCTGGGCGTTGTTGAAGCTGCCCACGCGGATCGTGTAGTGCTGCCCCGCGACCACGGGCACCTGCACGGAGGAGCGGCCGGCGCCGCAGGCCGCGTCGTCGTTGCAGGTCACCAGGCGGTTCTCCAAGTCCGAGCACCCCGAGCCGCTGTACACGGCGATCCGCGTGTTGAACGCGGTCGAGGCGCTGCACGTATCGATCTGAACCGTGCCGGTGATGGTGGACGGGAAGTTGAACCACAGGTCCCGGGTGATCGTGCTGCTGCCGTTGGCGTTGCACAGCGCGTGCGAGGGGCCGTCGGTCGAGCAGTTCGTGTTGTTGAACGGCGTCTCGCCGAACCCGACGCCCGGGCGGGCGGCGCACGCATCGTTGGGCGCGGGGATCGTCCCGCCGCCGCCGATGGCGCGGATGTTGAAGGTGCCGGCGGCGCCCTGGTAGCCCGCCACACGGATGTAGTACGTCGTGCCCGCCGTCATGGCGACGTTGATGCCCGAGGACAGGCCGCCGCCGCACGCGTTGTTGCCGCCGCTGCTGGCGTTGTCGTCGTTGCAGGCCACCTGCGTGAGGCTGCCGCACGCACCGGTGAAGACCGAGAGGACCGTGTCGAACCCGCTCCCGCAGGTGTTTACGTTGACGGTCGCGGAGCTCACCGGGCGGTAGGCGTACCACACGTCACGCGAGGTGGAACTCGAACCGCACGTCGCCGAGCCGTCGTTGGTGGCCTGCAGGCTCGACCCCGACTGGGCGGCGCCGTCGGCCAGGAAGAGCGCCCCGGAGCAGGCGTCGTTCGCCGGCGCGACCGGCCCGCAGGTGGGGGGCGTGATGGTCAGCGTGCCGCTGCCCGTGGCGCCGTTGTACCCGCCCACGCGGATCAGGTACGTGGTGTTCGCGGCGTGCTGGAAGGTGAGGGAGGACTGGAGCGAGCCGTTGCCGCACAGGTTGCTGTCGTCGCTGCACGCCAGGGCCGTGCCCGGGGCGGTGGGGCAGTCCGAGGAATAGATGAACACCTTGGTGTCAAAGTTGGAGCCGCAGGTCGTGACCGTGGTCGGGCCGCTGGTACACGCGCCGCTGGTGTACCTGAACCACACGTCGGCGCCCGCCTGCGTGTAGCCGCCCGTGGCACAGTTCGCGGGCTCTTCCGGCCCGTCGGTGTCGGCGTTGGCGTTGGAGAAGCTGGTCGTCCCGGCGCCGACGTCGGTCGCGGCGGTGCAGGCGTCGTTGATGGGGTGGAACTGGCCGTCGGGGCTGGGGATGATCGTGCCGACGCTCACCGTCGAGGGCGTGCCCGGCTTGAACAGCGTCAGCGTCGCCGCCCCGCCGCTGGGCGGCTGGTTGCAGTCGAACCGGTAGTTGTAGATGGTGTCCCAGCGGAGGGCGTTCGCGTTCGCGTTGGTCGCGAATGTCTGGGTGGACCATGTCACGGCGCTGCCCGAGGCCACGCCGGGCCAGTTCGTCGAGCTGTACGGCTCGCCGTTGGTGTAGTCCACATCGCGGAAGCCGATGCTGCCCGCCACCACGGTCGTCCCCGGGGGCAGCGGGACGCTGAAGGCCTGGGCCGCGCGGTCGGAGTTGTAGTTCTGGATCGCGTACTCGTAGTGCCAGTTGGTCCCGCCCGTGTTGGTCGCCTTCGCCGCGATGATGAACCGCCCGTCGCCGGGCACATCCACCACCGTGATCACGACGTTGGGGTCGGGGCTGTTGGCCCCCAGCCCGTGGTCACGCCACGCGTAAATCGCGGGCTTGGTCCGCTGGGTGTTGTCCACCATCGTGATGTTGTAAGACCCTGACGCGACGGTGCCGCGCCGGTACGACTGGTTGTTGTTGTCGTTGCCCGCCGCGGCGTCCTCGGGCTGCACGTACATGCTGGACAGGAACCACAGCGCGCCGCCCGCCAGGCCCGCGTCGAGCTCGGTCGTCGCCACGCCCATGAGCTTCTGGTTGGAGTTCGCGCCGCCGGTGCCGTTGCTCAGCCACGGGTAAGGGAAGAACCCGGTGACGGGGTTCACCTCGGACTTGGGCCCCAGGCCGCCGGGCGAGCCGTTGAGGCTCGCCGAGTAGGGGTCGGAGCAACCGGGGAACAGGGCGTCGCAGTTGCCGCCCGGCGTACACGAGCCGCACACGTTGCCCTGCAGCGCGCAGAAGCCGTGCTTCAGCCACGCCTGACCCATCTGCTCGAACCGCCCGTTCATCAGGCGGTAGATGTTCTGCGAGATCACCGGGTGCTGGTTGGTCTCGGCGATCCACGTCAGCGGCGCATCACCGATGTTGCACGAGGTCGTTCCCACGGCGTACAGCCGCCGGCCGCTGACCGTGCCCAGTGAGTTGTCCACGCTTGGAAGGTCGCCGACGATCACGTCCGGACCCTGCCCAACAGCGACCCCCGCCAGAACGCACCCGGCCAAGCCGGAAAGCCATCCACGTTTCATCCCCGCTCCCTTCAACTAGAAGTCCATGTAGAACAACGGCCCTTCCTGGGCAAACTTCCAGTCTAAGGACATCGGCCGGGACCGCAACTCAATTGAGGCCGGGTGAACCCCGGGGATGGGGCGAGCGTCCGAAAAGGAGCGGCCGGTCAGGCCTGCGCCGTCATGGCCTCGAGCTCCATCACGCGTGCCTGGGCGCGGCGGAGCTCGGTGAGGTCGCGGATGTACCACCGCAGGACGTTGCCCTCCCCGCGTTCCACGCTGATGGCTACCGGGACGCCGATGCGTGCTCCGGGCGCGATCAGCCTGGTTTCCCACTCGGTCCCCGGTGCGGACTCGAGCAGAACGCGGGCGCGTTCCGCGAACACCCGCCGCTCGGGCCCGGCGACCAGGTGCGCGAGGGGCATGCCGACGAACGCCTTGACCGGCCGCTGGAGCATGAGCCCCAGCACCTCGTCGGCCGCCGCGACCTCGCCCCAACGGCTTGTCTGCACCTGCGAGACGCGGCAACGGCCGCGGGGCCTTTGTGACAACGCCTCCACCACCGCCCGTGCGGAGCCAAGCTCGCTCTCAACCGCTGACGCGATCGACAGGGACCGGCGCGGCGTCTCGGGCTCGCGGTCCATCCGCTGGAACCCGGCCAACCTCCCGTCCTCGGGCACTCCCACCAACCGTCCGTCGCGCCTGCTCTCCATAGCCATGGGGAGACTCCTTTCATCCGTTGAACCACCAGCCGCGACGGTACAGCGTGTTCGTGTAGTCCGCAAAGCCCCGGCGCGCGCCACAATCTGTCCACCGGAAACGGCTGTGAAATAAACACTTGCTCATGACTTCTTTACGGGGTGCTTGGACAACCATCGACCAAACAGCGATCGTGCCGCGGCATTCAACCCGCTGCGCAGGCGCGACTTACTGCCTCAGTTCTTGGGGGTTGCGACGCTGGGCGGCTTGTAGATGCCGTGGCGTCGGTAGAAGACGCGCCGGTGGACACCCCGGGTGACCCGGTAGGCCTCCCGGATCAGCCTGTGCGTCATGCCCCCGGGCGCCACGATGGGGCCGAGCGGCCGCAGCCACCGGGCCACCGGCGGGTGGGACTGCTCAAGGCATTCGAGGACCTCTTGCCAGGTGCCCGGGTAGAGCGTGTCGTGGTAGTGGAGCACCGTCGCGTTCCGCATTCGATCCGGGCGCACCGTGCGAGAGAAGTCGACCAGAACGGTGTGGTAGTTGCCGTTCAGAGTGATGGCCCGCCAGCCGAGCTGCTTTCGCATGATGGTCATGCTCATTACCACCTGGTCCATGAAGTGGACCTCGGTGTGGTGCTCCGCCGCGCCGCTCTCCATGAAGCGTTCGCAATCCCGCGCGTACTCCTCGGCGAAGCCGCACGTTCGCCGAAAGACGAAGTGGCCCGCGTTCAGGTAGAACCGAATCCGCACACCCTCGAGCGTCCGGACCCACGGCAGGTCGTCCACGCTCAGGCCGAACAGCGCGGCGACACGCCCCCAGTACGCGTCGTGGACATCCTGTGGCCCCGCCGAGCCGACGATGCCCATTTCCGGCTGCGCCGCGATGTCCTCCTCCGGGGAGAGCGCCAGTTCGCGCGGCTCATCGAGGAAGATCAGGTCAGCGTCGATCCACGCGACGGCGTCGGTGCCCAGCGTTCGTTCGGCCCACCGCATCGCGTGCAGCTTGTTCATGAAGTGCTGCCAGCGGTACCGACGGAGGTACGGCACATCGAGGATGGTCGCACCGAGCTCTCGCAGGCGCGCACGCGTGCCGTCCTGGAGGGGGGCGCCGGGGCGTGGTTGAACGAGGACCACGTCGCTGCGGGCGAACCGGCCGCCGAACAGCCGGAGGCTCTCGACGGCCCTCACGGTCTGCGGCTCCAGGATTCCGGACTCGATGCAGCCCACCATGCTGAGGGTGCATGGGCGCGCCTCTGGGACGGGCGCGCGTGCGCCGCGCGGGATGAACGTAACGGTGTCGTCTCTTTCCTGCTGGGGCGATGGGTGTCCGGCGTGGCTGATTGTCTGCGTCACGTTCAGGCCTCCCGCCCGTATGCCGGGCCCGGCAGACTTCGGCGCGAGCGAACGCGGGCCACGTGCGGCCGTCTGGCATGGCGCGCGTGGAGCGACCTCACACACCCGCATCATGTTGTGTCACCGTGCGTACACAGGCGGTGCTGACACGCTGCACCATACCCCCATGTGGGGCGCGTGCCAGAAGCCTTGCGTGAAAAGCGCGTGACGCGCCCGCTCGAATGCCCGGGCCTACCGCCCGGCGATGGTCAGCGGGGTGACGCCGCCGCTGGCGATCTTGGCGTAGCCGCTGCCCAGCTCGCCGATCGGGTCGGGCGGGATGATCTCGACCTTCTTCTCGCCCAGCTTGGCCTCGCCGCGGAGGACCTTGTCCTGGAAGGCGAGGCACTCGGCCAGCAGACGCGGCAGGATCTCAGGCTCGGGCACGTTGGCGACCTTCTCGCCCTGCACGTAGATGATCCCCCGCCGGTCGCCCGCGAAGACCGCGACGTCGGCGCCCTCCGCCTCACCCGGGCCGTTGACGATGCAGCCCATGACGGCGACCTTCATGGGCACGGTAACCTTCTCGGCCAGGGCCTTGCGGACGTCCTGAATGAGGGTGAACAGGTCCACCTGGATGCGGCCGCAGGTCGGGCACGCGATGAGGTCTACGCCGATCCGCTGCCGCAGCCCCAGCGAGTAGAGCAGTTCAAGCCCGTCCTGCACCTCGTAGATCGGGTCGTTGGCGTAGCTGATGCGGATCGTGTCGCCGATGCCGTTGATGAGCAGCCCCGCCAGGGCGGCGACCGAGCGGATGCACCCCGTCTCCTTCGGCCCCGCGTGCGTCACCCCCAGGTGCAGCGGGTGGTCGAACCGCTTGCTGATCTCCGTGTACGCGTCCACCACGATCTGCGCATCCATGGACTTTGCGCTGATGGCGATGTCGTAGAAGTCGCGTTCGTAGAAGATGTCGAGGTACTCCTCGAGCTTGGCGATCATGATCGCGAGCAGGTGGCCGTGCTTCTGGTCGCTGAAAACGGCGCCCAGTTCCTTCATCCGCTTCTGCTTGTCGCGACGCTCGATGATCGAGCCCTCGTTCACGCCCACGCGGATCGGGATGCCCCTGCCGCCGTTCGCGGCCTTGCACGCGTCGATCACGGCGTTGACCTGGTCGCGGTCCTGGATGTTCCCTGGGTTCAGCCGGATCTTGTGGACACCAGCCTCCACGGCTTCCAGCGCCCGCTGGAAGTGGAAGTGGACATCCGCCACGATCGGCACCCGCACCTGCGGGATGATGTGCTTCAGGGCTTCGGTGTCCTTCTTTTCGGGCACCGCGACACGCACGATGTCCGCCCCCGCGGCGTGCAGCTTGTTGATCTCCCGCACGCACGCGTCCACATCGTGCGTGTACCCGGCGGTCATGGTCTGGACGGAGACGGGTGCGTCGCCGCCGATCTTCACGATGCCGACGCGCTCGTCGCCGACCTGGATCTGGCGTGTCTTCTTGCGGGGGGTCATGTGTGCTAAGCGTAGATGCGGGGAAGCGGGCTTTCAGCCCGCGGTGAGGATTCACGAAGCCCGAAACCCGTGCCACTGTTTACGTTCGCGGCGCAGAGTTGTGCGGCGGGCTGAAAGCCCGCCCCCCCGGTTTGTGCGCCGCCGCGGTCAACCCGCGCCAGAACCCCGGCACCCTGTCGTACCCGGGCTCTCCAGGCTTCAGGCCGTCGACTTCCGGGGTGCGGTAGGTCATCATCACCCAGCCCGCGACGATCAGCACCACGGCGCACGCCCCCACGCCGATCTGCACCGACATCCCTTCCGCATCCTCGACCATCGCCGGGCTGAAGCGCCGGAGCAGCTCCGTCCCGCCGTGCCCGACCGCCGACGCCGCGAAGTACCCCACCGGCATCAGCCCGAGGGCCACGGTGTTGCACACCGCCAGCGCCCGGCCGCGCATGGAGTCCTCCACCAGCATCTGCAGGCTCGACATCGCGCTGTTAAAGCTCCACATCCAGAACCAGCCGACGAAGAACATGACAAACCCGGCCACCCACACATTGGTCGCCAGGGCAAACAGCAGGATCCACACGCCCCCCAGCAGCACCGAGAGCGGGATGAAGTGGTGGCGGGGGTACCACGCCGGCACGAGCTTCATCGCGAGCCCGCCCACCACCGCCCCGGCGCCCATCACGCCGGTCAGCACGCCGAAGGTCTTCTCCTGAAGGTGGTACACGTTGCTCACGAACAGCGACAGGAAGCGCAGGATGGGCGTCGCGAACACGCCGAACACCACGCACGCCAGGAACGCCGCCCGCGGGCCCGGCTGGCGCCACACGAACGCGCCCGCGGCCTTGGTGTCCTGCCAGACCTTCCGCCACCAGTTCGGCTCCGCCGCGGGCGCGGGGGCGTCGGGCGTGGTCGTCACGGCGATCATCACGCCAATGAAGCTCACGGCGTTGATGATGAATAGCGCCATGGGGCTCCACAGGCCCATGATGAGCCCGGCGATCGCCGGACCGATCGCGCGGGCGGCGTTGAAGCTGATGCCCTGGAGCGTGATTGCGCGGATCAGCTCATCCCGCGGAACGAGGCGCGGCGTGAGCACCTGCCACGCGGGGTTGTTGAAGGCGATCGCGATCCCCTGCGCCGTCGCGAGCCCCAGCAGCCAGTAGAGCAGGGGCCGGGCCTCCGCGGGCGGCGTGGTCGTGCCCGCGGGGGCGTTGGGCAGGCCGCGGAACACGTGTACGACGACCGCGAAGCCGACCGCGACGAGCATCATGACGACCTGCGTGACCAACAGCAGCTTCTTGCGGTTCACCCGGTCGGCCGTGATCCCGCCCAGCAGCCCCAGGACGAACGACGGCACAAGCTGCGCCGCGCCCAGGTAGCTCATCCACATCATGCTGCCGGTCTTCGCGGTGACGATCCACTGCGTCCCGACAAACTCGAACCAGTTCCCGATGTAGGAGAAGAACGCGGCGACCCAGATGGTGCGGAAGTGGGAGTGCCGCAGCACGCCCCAACGGCTCTCCAGCGGCGGGAGCGGCGTGGGCTGCGCCTCGCCCGGGTGGGGCTTGAGCGTCGTTGTGACCGGCGACACGTCGTCCGTGCCCGCGTGCGATGACGCGACGGCGGCTTCGCCCTCAACGTCGAGCGCAACTGGCACCTGCGGGCCCCGTTCGGGGCGCGCGGCCGCGGTGTCAGTTGTGCCATCCATGACTGCCTCGCCTCTTGGAATCCACCCCGCCGCTTCCGGTGGTCTGGTGGGGGGAGGCGATGTTATGCAGGCCCGCCGGACCCCTCCGGCCGGGGCGTGTTCGCAAACCTGCAAACCCTTGCGCCCTTGAGGGCTAGGAGCTCAAACGCCAGCAGCCCGATCAGGTAGCCCGCCACCGGAAGACCGATGCCCAGGACCTCCTGCCACCGCCAGCGGGGTGCCCCTGCCGCGGACGTGACCTGGCCCGTGAAGTCCACCCGCAGCAGTGTGCCGACCACGTAGTAGTTCGCCATGAAGAGCAGCGGCAGCGCCCCCGCCAGCAGCCACCCCGCGCTCGCGTGCGCGCACACGGCCCATGCTGCGCGGCTGGTCAGCCGCCACCCGCGCGTGCGCGCGAGCAGTTGAATCCCGTACACATCCGCGGCGGTCAGCAGGAAGAGCACGCCCGCCGCGCCCAGGGCCTGGACCGCGAACGCGGAGAGGTAGGCCAGCGTCTCGACGGCGGCCCCCTGCCCGCGCGCTCCCCGGGCCCAGTCCCCGACAAACACCCCGGTGAACGGCGCCACGATGAGCGCGCCTGACAGCAGCAGGTTGAGCGCCAGGAACCCGCGGCTGGGCGCCCGCATGCTGACGGCCCTGAACATCGCCCCGGGCCTGAACAGCGTCTGGCGAACGGTCGCGGCCCAACTGAACAGCCCCGGTTTCTGCTGCCAGGGCGAGCCCGGCCTGGCCGCGGGGAGGGACTCGGAAACCGCCGTCCCGCACTCGGGGCAGCGTGCCGACGGGTCCGCCTCTCCTCCCTCGAGGCTGTAGCCGCATGTTTCGCAGAGAAACGCCGTGTTCACGCCTCAGAGCGTACCGGCCCGCGTGGTTCGTGGTTTCGCCGCCAGCGGGCTCGCCACGAGCGTCTATCCCCGCGATAATCTCCTGTTGACACCTTCCGTCGAAGAAGTCCGCGACCTCTTCCGCCTGCACGACCTGCGGTGTACCCGCCAGCGTGAGGTGGTGTACGCCGCCCTTGCCGGCACGACGGGCCATCCCACGGCGGAAGAACTCCACCAGATGGTCCAGCACGCCGATACGGGGCTGAGCCTGGCGACCGTTTACAACACGCTGGAAGCCCTGACCCAGTGCGGGCTGGCCCGCCGGATGTCAGGGGCCGGTGGCTGCTGCCGGTTCGACGCGGTGGTCGAGCCGCACGTCCATGTGTCGACCTCGGACGGCCGCCTGATGGATGTTCCGACGGACCTGAGCCGGCGGCTGCTGGCGGGTCTGTCGCCTGAGCTGCTGAGAGAGCTGGAAGCCCGCATGGGGGTGCAGGTGGGCCACCTGAACGTGCAGGTGGTTGCCCGGCCGGCATCCTGACCAGGTTCTCGGACCTTTCCCCAGTTCCGCCTTCGCACTGAACTCATGCCGCTGGAAGCCCGATAGTGCTTATGCACTCTCAGAAAGGGCCTTCCATGACGGGCAGCAATCGTCGTCAGCACCAGCGTTACGAGGTCGCCCCGATGTACACCCACGTGGGCGTGACCGTGGCGGGCGCCCGCGAGCCGTTCGCCGGGCACAGCTACGACGTCTCCGAGGGCGGCGTGCAGCTTGAGCTGGATGATGTGATCGAGCCCGGCACGCCCGTTTCGATCGAGCTCGTCCTGCCGTTCGTGGGCGGCCTCCGCCTGGCGGATGAGGAACGGATCGTCCGCGTCACCGGCAATGTGGTGTGGGTGGACGACAGCGAGCCCGGGCCCGTGCGTCTGGCCGTGGCGTTCACGAAGTTCGCCAGCGAGGCCGACCGTGTGCGCCTGCTGAAGCAGCTCAGCGGTCGCACCGCCCGTCGCGCAGCCTGATCCCCAGACATCCTTTCGAGCCTGGTCCGCTGGAGCGTGAGCACCCGCGTTGTGTTTCGCACGCCCCTCCGGGTGCGCGGATTCAATGGAAGTCGCGGGAGTGGGCCTGCAGGTCGGGGACGTGCGTGGTGGCATCCTCAAGCCGGGTGGTGACGAGGTGGACGACATCGCCGACGCGTTCGATGCGGCCGTGGGCGAGCAGGACGGTGGCGTGGCGTGCTGCGGCGCGGTAGCGGTCGAAGACGCGTGGGCGGACGATGAGGTTGGCCGTGCCGGTTTCGTCCTCGAGCGTGATGAACACGATGCCCGAGGCGGTGCCGGGGCGTTGACGGATGAGGACGACGCCGCAGAGAGTGATGTACCTGCCGGGCGGGGTGCGAGCGGGGTCTTTGAGCGCCGCGGCGGGGGTGACGCGGAGACGGTCGAGTTGGGGGCGTGCGAAGGAAATGGGGTGGGCTTTAAGTGAGAGGCCGGTGGCGGCGTAATCGCGGGTGACCTGGCCGTGGGCGGGGATGGGGGGGAGCGCGGGCGTGTGTGTCGCGGGGGCGGCCTGGGGGAAGAGCGGGAGCTGCTCATCGCGGACAAGGTGCGCGGCCCAGAGGGCGGCCTGACGGTCGAGTCCCAGGCTGGGGAAGGCGTCGGCCTCGGCGAGGCGTCGGGCGGTGTGGGCGCGGATGCCGCTGCGCTTGGCGGCGTCCTCAACGGAGCGGAACGCGGCGTGCCCGGCAGCACGGGCGAGCTTGTCGGCCTCGTCCTGGCGCAGGCCCTTGACCAGGCGCATCCCGAGGCGCAGGGCGCGGAGGTTGCCCGCGGAGGGTTCGAGGGTGCAGTCCCACTGGCTTCTGGCGGCATCGACAGGGAGGACGGTGACGCCGTGCTCCGCCGCGTCGCGGACGATCTGGGCGGGCTGGTAGAAGCCCATAGGCTGGCTGTTGAGCAGGGCGCAGGCGAAAACGTCAGGGTGGTGGCACTTGAGCCAGCACGAGGCGTAGACGAGGAGGGCGAAGGATGCGGCGTGGCTCTCGGGGAAGCCGTAGGAGGAGAAGCCCTTGATCTGCTCGAAGACGCGCTGTGCGAAGGCGGGGTCGTAGCCCTTGGCGATCATGCCCTCGATGAGCTTCTCGCCGAAGGCCGCGAGCTGGCGGCCCTTGGTCTTCCAAGAGGCGATGGTGCGGCGGAGCTTCTCGGCCTCGCCGGGGGTGAAGCCGCCGGCGACGATGGAGAGCTGCATCGCCTGCTCCTGGAAGAGCGGGACGCCAAGGGTCTTGCTGAGGACGCGCTCGAGCTCCGGGCTGGGGTAGGCGATGGGCTCCTCGCCGTTGCGGCGGCGGAGGTAGGGGTGGACCATGTTGCCCTGGATCGGGCCGGGGCGGACGATCGAGACCTCGATGACCAGGTCGTAGAAGCAGCGGGGTTTCAGGCGCGGCAGCATGGACATCTGGGCGCGGCTCTCGATCTGGAAGACGCCGACGGTGTCGGCCTTGCAGATCATGTCGTAGACGGCGAGGTCTTCGGCGGGGATGGTGGCGAGGTCGTGGTCGATGCCCTTGGAATCGCGGAGCAGGTCAAGGGCCTTGCGGATGCAGGTGAGCATGCCCAGGCCCAGGACGTCCACCTTCATCATGTCGAGGGCGTCGATGTCGTCCTTGTCCCACTCGATGATGGTGCGGCCCTCCATCGCCGCGTTCTCGATGGGGACGAGCTCGCAGAGGGGCGAGCGGGTGATGACGAACCCGCCGACGTGCTGGGAGAGGTGGCGTGGGAAGCCCAGGAGCTGGGCGGCCAGGGTGAGGACCCAGCGGATGGTGGTGTCGCGCGGGTTGAGACCCAGGGCGCGGACGCGGGCTTCGTCGATGCCGCCGGCCTCCCACCAGCCCAGGCTCTTGGCCATGCGGTCCACGCAGTCGAGCGAGAGGCCGAAGGCCTTGCCGACCTCGCGGATGGCGCTGCGGCCGCGGTAGGAGACGACCTCGGCGGTGAGGGCGGCCCGCTCACGGCCGTACTTGGCGTAGATGTACTGGATGCCCTCCTCGCGGCGCTCGTGCTCGAAGTCGATGTCGATGTCGGGGGGCTCGTTGCGTTCGCGTGAGACGAATCGCTCGAAGAGCACGTCGATGCGGGCGGGGTCGACGGAGGTGACGCCCAGGCAGTAGCAGACGGCGGAGTTCGCCGCGGCGCCGCGGCCCTGGCAGAGGATGCCCCTGGAGCGGGCGAAGGCGACGAGGTCGTGGACGGTGAGGAAGTACGGGGCGTAGCGGAGCTCATCGATGAGGGCGAGCTCGTGGTCGATCTGGGCGCGGACCTTGTCGGGCAGGGCGCTGGGGTACCGGTCCTTGGCGCCCGCTTCGACGAGGTCGCGGAGGTGGGACATCGGGGTCTTGCCCGCGGGCACGACCTCGTCGGGGTACTCGTAGCGGATCTGGTCGAGGGAGAAGCCCGCGGCACGCTGGGCAAGGGCGATCGTGCGGGCGAGGGCGGCGGGGTGGTCGGCGAAGAGGCGGTGGAGTTCGGCGGGGGGCTTGAGGTGGCGTTCGAAGTTGGGGGTGCGGCGCAGGCCGAGCTCGGGGAGCGTGCAGCCCAGGCGGATGCAGGAGACCACATCGTGGAGCATGCTGCGCTCGGGAATGTGGTAGAGGGCGTCGTTGGTGGCGAGGAGGGGGATGTCGGTGCGGTCCGCGAGGTTTGAGAGCGCGGCGGCGCGGGCGTGGTCGGATTCGCCGAAGCCGAAAGAGAGGGCGAGGGAGAGGCGGTCATCATCGAAGATGTCACGCACGCGGCGGGCGTGGTGCTCGAAGGTGTTGTTGTCGGGGCCGGGCCAGCGCTGCGGCGGGGTGAGGACGGCGAGCAGGCCCTCATGGTGGGCGGCGACGTCATCCAGCGTCAGCGTGCAGGCGCCCTTGTCGGCGCGGCGCTTGCCGAGGGTGAGCAGGCGGCAGAGGCGGCCGTAGGCGGCCTTGGTGGTGGGGTAGAGGGTGAGGGTGATGGCGGGGTCCTGGAGAACGATGCGTGAGCCGATGATGAGCTGGAGGCCGGCTTCCTGCGCGGCGACGTGGGCGCGGACGATGCCGGCGAGGGTGTTGGTGTCGGCGATGGCCAGGGCGCGGTAGCCCAGGGCCTTGGCCTGGTGCACGAGCTCGTCGGGGTGGCTGGCGCCTTCGAGGAAGGTGAAGTTGGAGCGGGCGCAGAGCTCGGCAAAGGGCGGGGTGTCAGCGGTATCGGCGCGCACCGGCCCTCGCTGTGCGGGCAGGTGGAGTGGGTGTGCGCGGGGTTTGGGGATAGGTGCGTCGGGCATCAGAGCCACTCGCCGTGGACATGCCAGGTGCTGCCGGTGCGGAGCAGCCACAGCCAGCGGCCCAGGTCGTCCTGGATGCGGAAGTAGTCACGGGGCGGAGAGGCGGCGGGGGATTCCCACCAATGCGGGGCGATGCGCTCGGGACCGAGGGAGGTGAGGACGGTGGCGCTGGCGCCTCGCCAGGTGAGGTGGACGACGGGGCCGTCGGGGGTGAGGCACATGACCTGGGCGGGCTCGGGTGTGGGGAAGAGGATCGTGGGTCGGTCGCTGGGGGTGATGGTGGCGGTGGAGGTGGGGCGGTCGGCGAGGGCGCTGCGGAGTTCGAAGACGCGCTCGGGGAGGAGCGACTCGCGGGCGTCGAGCTCAAGGACGGCGTCGGGGCCGAGGCGGTTGATGAGGGTGTCGATGAGCTCGCCCTGGGCGCGGGTGTGGTCGCGCTGGGGGTTGCCGCCGCCCAGGGAGGGGCTCTCGGTTTGTTCGTGCGCGAGGCGGGCGGCGCGGGTGGCGGTGAGGGTGATGCTCTCAACGCCGTAGCCGAGGTTGATGCGTTCGGTGCGGGGCCGGAGGAGCCTCCAGAGGTGGCATTCATCGCGGCTGGGGCAGGCGAGGGAGAGGGTGAGGCGCTGCGGCGGCGCGTCGATGCGGGAGAAGGTGAGGAGGAGTTCTCGGGCGCCGCTTTCGTGTTGGCGGAGGCACGCGGCGGCGCGCCTGACGAGCTCGCGGCAGGCGAGCTCGATGGCGTACGGCTGCGTGGTGGCGCCGGTGAAGAAGAACTCCTCGGTGAGGGGGAGCGTGGGGCGGATCGGGTTGATGGATTCGGGCTGTCGGCCGCGGGCCTGGTCGAGGCGGTGGACAAGGGCGGGGCCCAGGCGGGCGGCGATGTCCTCGCGGGGCAGGTGGAGGAGGTCGCCGATGGTGCGGATATTCATCATGTCGAGCGCGGCGTCGGTGGCTTGATCGATGCGCAGGGCGGCGACGGGGAGAGGTGCGAGGGCCTCGACCTCGCGGCCTTTGGGGACGACGGAGCAGTCGAGGCGGCCGCAGCGTGCGAGAGCCCAGGCGCAGCCGGGGGTGGCTGCGATGGCGACGCGGGCGTGCAGGCGGAGGCGCGTGAGTGCGGAGAGCACTCGCTTGGCGAGGGCGCGTTCGGAGCGGTAAAGACGCTCGCAGCCGGTGACGTCGAGCCA
>JAEYTB010000032.1 GCA_023434205.1 Planctomycetota bacterium
TCAGCCCTCGTCTTCGGACCTCCGGGCGTGATCTCCTGGCCACAGGGCGTGAAGAGCAGAGTTTGTACGTGAGAAGGGAGTCCAGGAATGGGCTCCCCTCTTTCACTTGGAAGCGGAATCTCTCGCAAAGGCGCAGAGAAAAGCGGGAAGGCGGATCGGATTCAAATTCGGTCTTTGTGCCTTCCTCTGCGCTCTCTGCGTGCTCTGTGGTGAAGTGCCTTCTGTCCTCACCGCGGAACTCCGCCCCTTCCGCGTGACTCCGCGTTGAACGCCTTGTCTTGTGCCCCCACACCCTCGCGCTCAACCCCTCACCCCATCAGCCGCTCCGCCGCCTCCTCATACTTCGCCAGCGTCGCCCGCACGATCTCTTCCGGCAGCGCCGGCCCCGGCGGGCTCTTGCCCCACTTCCCCGCCGCCACCAGCGTCTCCAGGTACTCCCGCAGGTACTGCTTGTCGTAGCTCTTCTGCGCCCGCCCGGGCTGATATTCCGCCGCGGGCCAGAACCGCGAGCTGTCCGGCGTCAGCGCCTCATCCACCAGGATCGGCTCCCGGGTGGCCGAACCGGGCCCCTCCAGCAGCCCGAACTCGAACTTGGTATCCGCGATGATCACGCCCCGTTCCGCGGCGTGCGCGCTCGCCCGCGCGTAAATCGCCAGCGACACCTCACGCAGCCGCTCCATCAGCGGCCGGCCAACCACCGCGCACGCCCGCTCGAACGAGATGTTCTCGTCGTGCTTGCCCTGCTCCTCCTTCGTCGCGGGCGTGAAGATCGGCTCGGGCAGCCGGTCGCACTGCCGCAGCCCCTTGGGCAGCGCCACGCCGCACACCGCCCCGGTCGCCTGGTACTCCTTCCACCCCGACCCCTCCAGGTACCCGCGCACCACGCACTCGATCGGCACCACCGACGCCCGCCGCGCGATCGTCACCCGCCCCGTCAGCTCCACGCGGCTGGTCCCCCCCACGCCGAACGCGGAGTCGGGGATCATCCCCGCATCGTCCGAGATCAGGTGCGTCCGGCAGATCCCCGCCCGCTCGATGAACCGCAGCCAGAACGTGGACAGCCGCGTGAGCAGCCGCCCCTTCCCCGGGATGGGCGTTGGCATCACCACGTCGAACGCCGAGATCCGGTCGCTCGCCACGATCAGCAGCCGCTCCACGGCAGGGCCGGGCTTCTGCCCGGTGTCCTCCTGCCCCGCCCCCTCCGGCAGCTCGAAAATGTCCCGCACCTTCCCCCGCCGCTGACCCGGGAGGTTGAGCCTGGTTTCATACAATCCCTGCATCCACACAGCGTAACCGCCCCGCGACCGTCTCACCGGCGGTCCGGTTAAACCAACCCGCCCGCGGCAACGTAGACTCTCCCCCCCGTAGGGCGAACCATGCCCCGGGGTCCGGAGGGCGGCGGTTGCTCAGCTTTGTGGTCTTTGATGCAGACGGCGTGGACACGGCACACTTCCCGCCGCGTCATGCCTACCTCGTCGGCCCCGACGAGGTCCCCATGCAGGGCGACATCTCCTTTGACCCCGGCCTGGTCGAGTGCGAAAAAACCGTCCGCGAGACCGCGGGCCTCGCCGTCCAGTTCCAGGTCGGCAAGCCCGACGGCCCCGGCGTCCCCCCCATGCCCAACGGGCTGGGCCTGCTCACCGTCCACACCTGCCTGCTCCCCGACCGCGACCAGCCCTACCTGCTCACCATCGAGCTCGCCCGCCACCGCATCATGTTCTTCCTCAACAAGATGGAAGACTGGGGCCTCTTCGACCTGCCCCCCGACAACCCCGTGATGCAGCAGTTCGAGCACGCCCGCGCCCAGTTCACCCAGGCCCTGGTCGCCCAGCGGGCCAAGGACGCCGAAGAGTCCCCCCGCCACGGCTTCTCCCACAGCGCCGACAAGATTGCCAACAACGCCCTCTCCCTGGCCATCACCGCCGGTGAGGGCCTCGCCCTCATCAACGCCGACCGCCAGCTCAAGCACCGCCTCTCCGGCCGCATCTACCAGGAGGCCGTCGCCCACCTCTCCCGCCTCACCCCCGAGGTCCCGCCCCCCGGGGCCCCGGTGCTGATCCCCGGCGCGGGCCACATCGTGCTGGCCGGCCCCCCGCAGATCGGCTGCGCCGTCAGCCCCGGGCTCTTTGGTGAGCCGCTGCACCGCGCCGTCATGGCCTCCTGCGACTTCGTCACCATGCCCATGCGCTGGGTCGACATGGAGCCCAACGAGGGCAAGTACAACTTCGCCACCACCGACCGCTGGATCGAGTGGGCCGTCCGCACCGCCAAGCTCCCGGTGGTGGGGGGGCCGCTTATCGACTTCCGCCCCCAGGCCGTCCCAGAGTGGCTCTTCATCTGGGAGAACGACTACGAGACCCTCCGCGACCTGGTCTTTGAGCACGTCCAGGCCGTCGTCACCCGCTACCGCCGCACCGTCAGCCGCTGGACCGTCGCCAGCGGCCTGCACGTCAACACCAACTTCAAGATCAGCTTCGAGCAGATCATGGACCTCACGCGCATGTGCGTGCTGCTCACCAAGAAGCTGCACCCCGCCGCCAAGATCCAGCTCGAGGTCGCCCAGCCCTGGGGCGAGTACCACGCCCACAACCGCCGCAGCATCCCGCCCTACCTCTACGCCGAGGCCGCCGTCACCGCCGGCCTCTCCATCGACGCCATCGCCCTCCGCCTCCAGATGGGCCACGCCGAGCCCGGCTTCGCCACCCGCGACATGATGTCCCTCTCCGCCCTGCTCGATAAGTTCGCCGCCCTCGAGAAGCCCATCGTCGTGTCCGCCATCGGCGCCCCCTCGGCCCCCATCACCCCCGCCCCCTTCCGCCCCCGCGCCGGCGCCGAGGCCGAGGACCCCTACGAGCCCGGCTTCTGGCGCAGCCCCTGGAGCGAGCAGGCACAGGCCGACTGGATGACCCAGGCCCTCTCCATCTGCTGCTCCAAGCCCTTTGTCCACAGCGTCTGCTGGCAGGAACTCGCCGACCCGCCCGCCAACGCCCCCATCCCGGAAATGCCCCACGGCGGCCTCGTCACCGCCGCGGGCGTCCCCAAGCCCGCCCTCGCCCGGCTCGCCCAGGTCCGCGGCTACCTCAAGGACGGCAAGAGCCCCCTCAGCCTCCACCCCTCCCGCTAACCGCCCGGGTGCCACGGGCCCGTCTTCGGGCCGTGCCCCTCCACCGCGCGGTAAACTCCCCGCCCCATGGGAGCCGAACCATCCGTCTACAGCAGCGTCTCGGGCCCCGCCAAGTCCGCCGCCATCGGCGTGCTCTGCTTTGCGTGCGGCGGGGGGCTCGTCTGGTCGATGATGCGCCAGCCGCGCCCGCCCGAGCCCGCGCCGACACGGCCGGCGTACGTGCAGCCTCAACCGCCACCCCTCGTCGTCCAACCCGCACCTCAGCCCGCGCCGCTGCTGCCGCTCCAGACCATCGCCCCGATCACCCCGCCCGCCCCCGACACCGCACCCACAGCCGCCCCTGCACTCGCCGCCGCAGCGCCCGAGCTGGCGGCGCCAGAGCCCGAACCCACCCCGCCGCCCGCCCCCGCTGTCATCAGCGGCAAGATCAACATCAACACCGCCTCCGCCGCTGAGCTCGAGCTGCTCCCCCAGATCGGCCCTGCGCTCGCGAAGCGGATCACCGACTATCGCACGCTGTACGGCCCGTTCCGCTCGATCGCCGACCTCGACAAGGTCAAGGGCATCGGCCCCAAGACCCTCGAGAAGATCGGGCCGCTGATCACCGTGAACTGACGACCCACGACGCCGAGACGCTGTATGCGGCAACCACCGCGCCCGCTTTCCCCAGTCCGCAATCCCCAATCCACACTCCGCAATCCCTACACTCCCCCCCATGCCCCTCATCGTCACCGGAACCCTCGGCATCGACACCGTCTACACCCCCACCGGCCACGCCGAGAAGACCCTCGGCGGCTCGGGCACCTACTTCGCCGCCGCGGCGTCGCTGTACGGCCCCGTCCGCCTCGTCGCCGCCGTGGGCGGTGACTTCCCCCCCGAGCACCGCGCCGTCTTCAGCAAGTTCCCCAAGGTCGACCTCACCGGCCTGGAGACGCGGCCCAACAGCAAGACCTTCGCCTGGGGCGGCAAGTACCTCCAGAACATGAACAGCCGCGAGACCCTCTTCACCGAGCTGGGCGTCCTCGCCGAGGACCCGCCCAAGGTCCCCGCGGCGTACAGCGACAGCCAGTACGTCTTCCTCGCCAACACCCACCCCGGCGTGCAGATGGGCATGCTCCCCCAGCTCCCCAAGCGCCGCCTCACCGTCGCCGACACCATGGACCTGTGGATCAACATCGCCAAGGACCAGCTCCTGGTCCTGCTGCGCCAGGTCGACGGTCTGGTCCTCAACTACGACGAGGCCGAGCTGCTCACCGGCAAGTCCAACAGCGTCACCGCCGGCCGCCACATCCTCGAGATGGGCCCGACGTTCGTCGTCATCAAGAAGGGCGAGCACGGCGCCCTGCTCGTCCACCGGGAAGGCATCGCCGCCCTCCCCGCCTACCCCACCGAGAACGTCATCGACCCCACCGGCGCCGGAGACTCCTTCGCCGGTGGCATGATGGGCTCGATCGCCGCCGCCAACGACCCCACCCCCGCCTCGTTCAGCTCCATCCGCAAGGCCCTGGTCCACGGCACGGTTGTCGCCAGCTTCAACATCGAGGCCTTCAGCCTCAACCGCCTCACCCAGATCACCCGCGCCGACCTCGACCAGCGCTACAACGATTACGCCGCCATGGTCCGCATCTAACTCCTCCCCCGGCTCTGCGGGGGAGGTGCCGAGGCTTTGCGAGGCGGAGGGGGCGCTCTTGTGTTCCCGCCAACTCTGCGAGGCGGAGGGGGCGCCGGTACTATCCCCCCATGATCCTCGTCCTCCAGCACTCCGACATCGGCCACGCCGGACGCCTCGCCGCCACCCTCCGCGACCACGGCTTCCGCCTCCACACCCTCCGCCCCGACAAGGGCCAGCCCCTCCCCCCCGACCTCGACAACATCGAGGGCATCGTCCTGCTCGGCGGCCCCCAGAACGTCACCGACATCGACAAGCACCCCTGGATGCAGCAGGAGGCCGCCCTCATCCGCGCCGCCCACGCCCGCGAGCTGCCAGTCATCGGCATCTGCCTGGGCGCCCAGCTCATCGCCCACGCCCTGGGCGGCAAGGTCACGCCCCGCGAGAAGCCCGCCGTGGGCTTCTACCCGATGGGCCTCACCGCCGCGGGCCAGACCGAGCCCATGCTCGCCGGCGTCCCCTGGGCCCACCTCCAGGTCTTCTCCTGCGGCCAGGAAGTCTCGCAGCTCCCCCCCGGCGCCGCCTTGCTGTCCGGCACCAAGCAGATCGCCACCCAGGTCTTCCGCGCTGGCTTCCGCACCTTCGGCTTCCTCTGCCACTTCGAGTGCGACAAGCCCATGACCGAAGCCCTCATGTCCGAGTGCCGCGGCCAGATGGAGAGCTGCGGCACCACCCCCGGCGAGGTCAAAGTCCAGATCGACCACGAGTACGACCGCTACGCCCGCGTCAGCGACCGCCTCTGCGTCAACCTCGCCACCCTCTGCTTCCCGCTCCAGCGCAAAATCTCCGCCTGACGGGTGCCACGGGCCCGTCCTCGGGCCGTGCCGATCAGCCACGAAAAAAGCCCCGCTCCCGGGGCTCTTCTCCTGAACTGCTTCTCTGTGTCTCTGTGCCTTTGTGGTTGGCTCACGCCGGCCTTGGCATCGCCCCCGGCGGCAGCTCCGGCTCGCCGTCGTCCTTCACGATCGGCTCCATCCCGCGCTTCTTCGCCGCGGCGTTGATCATCTCCGCCACCGTCGGCCGGTTCAGCGTCTCGCCCGCCAGCAGCCGGTCGACATCGTCGCTGCTGAGCGTCTCGTGCTTGAGCAGCGCCTCGGCGACCACGATCACCTTGTCCCAGTTGGCCTCAAGCAGCTTGCGGGCCTCGACGTACGCTTCGTCCACCAGCCGCCGGACCTCCTCGTCGATCAGCCGCGCCGTCTCGTCGGAGTAGTCCTTCTCCGGCACAAAGCTCTCGCGCGTGTCCGTGGGCGCGTAGCGCACGAAGCCCAGCCGCTCGCTCATGCCCCATTCCAAGATCATCGCCCGCGCGATGTTCGTGACCTGCTGGATATCCTGGCTCGCGCCCGTGCTCGTGTCGTTCATCGCCTTCTGCTCGGCGATCCGACCGCCGCACAGGATCTGCATCGTCGCCCGCAGCCACTTCAGGCTGTAGCCCATCCGGTCCTTCTCGGGCAGGCTGAACGTCGCCCCGCCCGCCGCGCCCCGCGCGATGATCGTCACCTTGTGCAGGGGGTCCGCGTCCGGCAGCATCCGCTGCAGCACAGCGTGCCCCGCCTCGTGGTACGCCACCAGCTTGTTCTCGTCCTTCTCGCGCACGCGGCTCTTCTTGGCCCGACCGAACTTCACCTTGTCGCGCGCCTCTTCCAGGTCGTCCTGCTCGACGCTGTCCTTGTTCGCCATCGTCGCCGAGATCGCCGCCTCGTTGATGATGGCCGCCAGGTCCGCGCCGCTGAACATCGGCGTCCCCCGCGCGATCCTCTCAAGATCGACAAAGGGCGACAGCTTCACCTTCTTGCTGTGGACCTTCAGAATTTCAAGCCGGCCCTTCACATCCGGCAGCGGCACCACCACCTGCCGGTCGAACCGGCCCGGCCGGATCAGCGCCGGGTCCAGCACATCCGCGCGGTTCGTCGCCGCGATCACGATCACCCCGTCCGCCGCCTGGAAGCCGTCCATCTCCACCAGGATCGCGTTCAGCGTCTGCTCGCGCTCGTCGTGCCCGCCGGTCGTGAAGCCCGACCCACGCCGCCGCCCCACCGCGTCGATCTCATCCAGGAAGATAATGCACGGCGAGCTCTCCTTCGCCTGCTTGAAGAGGTCGCGCACGCGGCTGGCGCCCACGCCCACGAACATCTCCACGAAGTCCGACCCGCTGATCGAGAAGAACGGCACGTCCGCCTCGCCCGCGATCGCCTTGGCCAGCAGCGTCTTGCCGCACCCCGGCTCGCCCACCAGCAGCACGCCGCGGGGGATCCGCCCGCCCAGCTTCGTGAACTTCTTCGGGTTCTTCAGGAACTCGATGATCTCGGTGACCTCTTCCTTCGCCTCGTCGATGCCCGCGACGTCCGCGAAGGTGATCCCCGTCATCTCCTTGTTCATCGTCCGGTGCCGGCTCTTGCCGAAGCTGCCCAGCATCCCGGCGCCCGCGCCCGCGTTCCGCAGCCCGCGGCTGATCCCGTACCACAGCAGAATCAAGAGCAGCGCCACAGGCGCGAACAGGATCGCAAGCTGGAGGAACTGCGACGAGGGCGCAAACTTGTACCGGTCCCCCGTGATCTCCCCGATCTTCCGCACGATCTCATCGCCCGACCGCGCGTTCAGCGGAATCACCACCACCGTCGCCTGAGGGCTGTCCGCCCCCGGCAGGTGTTTGGCCTCCACCGCGTCATCCCGGATCACCACGCTGTCCCGGTCGATCGCCGAGTTCTCCCACAGCGTCTTGAACTCCGACACCGTGATCTTCTTCCCGTGCCCCGGCGAGTTGAACATCATGAAAATCAGCACGCCGAAGATCAGCAGCGAAACAATCCCAAACACCCCGCGGCTGGGCGGCGGCCCGGGCTTCTTGTCGCCCCCGCCCCCGCCCTGCCCCTCCGGGCCGCGCCCTTCCCGGCCGCGCCGCGTCGGCCCGTCAGACATCAGCACCCGGAGTCCGGTGAACCGTCGTGTCATGCTCAAGAATCGAATCGGCAATGGTTTGCACTCTTTCTTCGGGAGGTCGGGAGCCCCGGAATGGACCCCTCCCCTGTCTTTCGGCACCCAGCCGGTCCGGATGCACCCGCACTCCCCAGCAGGTCCCAAAAGGGTAGGCCGCCCCCGGCACAACCCCGGCAGCCTGCCACCCCGAAACCACCCCTTATACGCCCCGCCTCACCACGCGGAGCGCATTTCCGCCACGATATCCCGCGCCAGCCGCTGCACCGCTCCCGCCTCGCCCACCTCGATCCGCTCACCCGTGGGGCGGGCCGGCACAAACGTGTCCGCCGCGGCGAAGTTCCGCCGGCTCATGATCACCCGGCCCGACCGCACATCCCGCCACTCAAAGTCCACCGTCACCTGGAAGGCCTGCTCCTGCACCAGCCCCGTGGTCTTGTCCAGCGTCAGCCGGCGGAGCTGCGCATCGGTGATCGTCCCCGACAGGCGCGAGTCCGCGCTGCTGGCCCGCACCACCTTCAGCCCGCTCCGGGCCTGCAGTTCCTTCATCACCGCCTCGGTGAGCTGGACCTCCAGCCCCGGGTAGAACGTCACGTTCTCGAAAACCGGCACCACCACCGTCTGCACCCCCGCCGGGTAGGTCGAGGCGAACGAGTACCCCTTCGAGGGGTCCGACGAACACCCCGCCAGCAACGCCAGCACAACACCAACCAGCGCGAGCCTCACTCCCGCCCCCCATCCCCCGCCCCGGGCCTCACCTGATCCGACACACCCGGCGCGCCTTGTTCCCTTGCCTCTTCACTTTCGCTCTTGCGCTCTTTCGCTCTCTCGGTCTCCCCCCCTGTCGCACTCTCCCCCTTGATCCACCCCCGCTCCTTCAGCATCGCATACCCCTCCGCCGCCGCGGCCGTCGCCGGGTGCCGCTGCACCAGCCGCGTCAACGTCAGCCGCGCCGACGCGGGGTCGCCGCGCTTGAGGTACCACCGCGCCACCGTCAGCACCTGCGCCGCCGCGGACTCGTCCAGCCGTGCCGACAGCGCATCGGAGAGCCCGCTCGCGGCCGCCTCGCGCGGGTACCGCTCCTGGAACTCCTCGATCTGGTACCTGGCCTCGATCAGCCCCGACGCGTCGTAGCTGGGGCCCTTGAACTGCGCGATGGTCGCGTAAATCCGCCGCTCCATCGCCTTTTGCCGCTGGTCGCTCGCCGGGAAGAGCAGCACGAAGCACTCGTACGCCGTCGCCGCCATCATGAGGTCGCGCTCCCGGTAGTAGTGGTCCGCCAGGTCCAGCAACGCCTTCTCGGCCAGCCGGCTCCCCGGGAGCCGCTCGTTGATACGGACGACGATCTCCTCGGCCACGTCCACCGCCGACTCGATCCGGAACCCGAACTGCCGCCGCCTCAGCCCGTGCAGGTACCGGTTTCCCACCTCAAGCTCGCGCTCCAGCGCCACCGGGAACGCTTCGGAGTGGGGGTAGTTCTGGGCCACGTGCTCAAAGTCGAACAGGGCCTTGAACTCATGGCCCCTCCCCACCAGCGCTGTGCCTCGGAGCAGGTACGCCTCGGGCATCGCCGGGCTGTCGGTGTCCTCGTTGTCCTTGATCCAGCGGTCGATGAGGTCGTGGGCCTCGCGGAACTTTTCTTCCGCGATCAGCCGGCGCGTCTGGGCCAGCACCGTCCGCTCCGGGCTTGCCGCCTCATCCAGCACCGGCCGCACGCCCTCCCCGGGCTCCAGCCTGTACGTGGTCTGCCCGGCCGCCACGCCGGAAACGCCCGCCAGCACCATCCATGCGCACACCATCAGATTCATGACCGGAGTCTAACGGGCTCCGGCCATCCCGGCCCGTCCAGGGTACCATCGGGCCCCCGGACCATCCAGCCGGGGGCATCCGGCCCGTCCGGCCCGGCGAACCACCTGCCTCCGTTCACGTTCCGTTCTGCAATGCGGCCCCGCCGTCCGTCGTTCAGCCCCGGTAACCCCCATTCCCTCCGACCCGCGAACCGAACCATGAAAAAGTCCGGCATCATCATCCTTCTGCTCGTCGCCTTGGGCGTGGGCGGCTGGTTCTATTGGAAGCACCGCAAGGACTCCGCCCCCGACCCCGCCCAGGCCTCCATCAACACCGGCACCGTCGAACGCGGCCGCATCTACCAGGCCGTTCCCACCAACGGGCGGGTCGTCTCCAACCTTGACGTCGAGATCAAGTGCCGCGCCAGCGGCCAGGTCGTCACCCTCCCCTTCGACGTCAGCCAGACGGTGAAGCAGGGCGACCTGCTCCTCCAGCTCGACCCCAGCGAGCAGCAGCGCAACGTGTCGCAGCGCGAGGTCAGCCTCACCATCGCCAAGGCCCGGCTCGCCCAGTCCCGCCAGAACCTCATCATCGCCGAGCAGGAGGTCATCACCGCCCGGGACCGGGCCCAGGCCAACCTCACCTCCGTCGAGCGCCGAGCCCAGGAGGCCCTCGAGCGCGCCGAGCGCCGCCGCCAGCTTCTCGCGCAGCGCCTCGGCTCGCAGGAGGACTACGACGCCGCCCAGACCGCCGCCATCACCGCCGCCGCGGATGTCGATCAGGCCAAGGCCGCCCTGGCCGAGGTCAAGACCATGGAGCTCGCCCTCGAGGTCCGGCACCAGGACGTCAAGCTCGCCGAGGCCTCCCTCGCCGACGCCCAGATCGCCCTCGACCTGGCCAACCAGCTCCTGGGCTACACCACCGTCACCGCCCCCATCGACGGAGTCGTCTCCTCGCTCACCACCCAGGTCGGCGCCATCATCGCCTCGGGCGTCACCAACGTCGGCGGCGGCACCACCATCATGACCATCTCCGACCTCTCCCGCGTCTTCATCCTCGCGGCGGTGGACGAGTCCCAGATCGGCGATGTCGCCCTGGGTCAGAGCGTGGACATCACGCTGGACGCCTACCCCGGCCGCAGCTTCAAGGGCGAGGTCGTCCGCATCGCCACCAAGGGCGTGAGCGTCAACAACGTCGTCACCTTCGAGGTCAAGATCGAGGTGCTGGGCGAGAACAAGTCGCTGCTTAAACCCGAGATGACCGGCAACGTCCAGATTGTCGCCGCGCAGAAGGACGATGTGCTCACCATCCCCATGGCCGCGGTGCAGCGCAAGGACCGCCAGCAGGTCGTCACCGTCGTCAACCCCGATGGCACGACCCAGGAGGTCCCCGTCAAGGTCGGCCTGAGCGACGGCGAGAAGTACGAGGTTGTCGAAGGCCTCAAGGAGGGCCAGACCATCCAGTACCGCGCCAGCGAGGACATGAGCCGTTGGCGCTCCGAGAACCGCCCCCGCATGCCGGGCATGATCCCGGGCATGGGCGGGCGCGGGGGCCGCCGATGATCGAGGCCACCAACCTGGTCCGCACCTACCACCTGGGCGACAACATCGTCCGCGCGCTCGACGGCGTCAGCCTCACCATCGAGTCGGGCGAGCTCGTCGCCATCCGCGGCCCCTCGGGCTCGGGCAAGTCCACGCTCATGAACGTGCTCGGCTGCCTCGAGCGTCCGGACGCGGGCACCTACCTGCTCGAGGGCGAGGACGTCTCCCGCCTCTCCGCCGACCGCCTCGCCGAAATCCGCAACCAGCGCATCGGCTTCGTCTTCCAGACCTTCAACCTGCTCCCGCGCATGACCGCGCTCGAGAACGTGGAGCTCCCGCTCCACTACGCCGCACGCCACGACGCCCGCGACCGCGCCGCCGAGGCCCTCCGCATCGTCGGCCTCTCCGACCGCATGGACCACGAGCCCAACCAGCTCTCCGGCGGCCAGCGCCAGCGCGTCGCCATCGCCCGCGCCATCGTCAGTGACCCCGCCATCCTCCTGTGCGATGAGCCCACCGGCGCGCTCGACTCCCGCACCGGCGAAGAGATCCTCGCCCTCTTCACTTCCATCAACGCCCGCGGCCACACCGTCATCATCGTCACCCACGACCTCGCCGTCGCCCGCCACTGCCGGCGCGAGATCTACCTGAAGGACGGCAAGCTCGCCACGCCCCCCGAGGCACTGGCCGGGACCCTCCACGAGGAGGTCGCCGCGCCATGATGCTTTGGATGATCGTGAAGGTGGCCCTCAAGAGCCTGAGTGCCAACAAGCTCCGCTCCGTGCTCGCCATGCTGGGCATCATCATCGGCGTGGGCGCCGTCATCTCCATGCTGGCCCTGGGCGCGGGCGCCAAAAAGTCCATCCTCGACCGCATGTCCGCCATGGGCACCAACCTGCTCATCATCCGCCCCGCCCAGCGCGGCAGCATGGGCGTGATGTCCGGCACCCAGCAGAACCTCACCCTCGAGGACGCCGAGGCGATGATCTCCCTCGACGGCGTCGACCGCGTCGCCCCCGTCGTGCAGGGCAACGCCCAGGTCAAGTACCTCAACAAGAACGCCCGCACCAACGTGCTGGGCACCACCATCACCTACTTCACCCTCCGCGACTTCAAGGTTGAGAAGGGCCACAACTTCACCGACGCCGACGCCGACCGCATGTCCCGCGTCGCCGTGATCGGCCCCCAGACCGCCACCAACCTCTTCGGCGACGTCGACCCGCTCGAGAAGTACATCAAGCTCAACGGCATCAACTTCCGCGTCATCGGCGTGCTCAAGAGCAAGGGCGACCAGGGCTGGTTCAACCCCGACGACCAGGTCATCCTCCCCCACACCACCGCCATGAAGCAGGTCCTGGGCCAGGACCGCCTCCGCGAGATCGACATCCAGGCCAAGGCCGGCACCGACCTCTCCAGGCTGCAGGACGCCGTGATCGCCCTGATGCGCAAGCGTCACCGCGTCCAGCCCGGCATGCCCGACACCATCGAAATCCGCAACCAGGCCGAAATGCTCGAGGCCGCCAGCGAGATGTCCCGCACCTTCACCGTCCTGCTGGGCGGGATCGCCGGCATCTCCCTGCTGGTGGGCGGCATCGGCATCATGAACATCATGCTCGTCACCGTCACCGAACGCACCCGCGAGATCGGCGTCCGCAAGGCCATCGGAGCCAAGAACAAGGACATCCTCCGCCAGTTCCTCCTGGAAGCCCTGCTCATGTCCGGCCTGGGCGGCCTTCTGGGCGTCGGCCTGGGCATCGGCGGGGCGAAACTCCTCCCCATGATTTCCGACTTCCAGGCCCAGGTGGAGCCCTTCAGCGTGATCCTCGCCCTCAGCTTCTCTGCCGCGGTGGGCATTTTCTTCGGGTATTACCCCGCGTTCCGGGCCGCGAGGCTCGACCCCATCGAGGCCCTCCGCCATGAGTAAGTCGATCGGCAAACCGACGCCAAGACTGAGGAGTCCTCGACGAAGTCCCGGGTTCGTTCCACCTTGCGCGATGCTGCTTGTGCTCTTCCTCGCCTCCTGCGCCGTCGACCAGAACAAGGAAGTCGCCACCTACCGCGCCGTCCTCGACCAGCACGCCCCCGCCTCCGTCACGCCCCCCGCCGCCGAAGAGCCCCTCTCCCTCCAGCACGCCTTCTTCCTCGCCAACCAGAACGACGAACAGCTCTCCATCCGTGGCGAGACCTACCTCCAGTCCCTCATCTCCCGCGCCCGCGCCGCCGCGGGCTTCCTCCCCAGCTTCGACGCCTCCGCCCGCTACAGCCTCTCCGGCGAGGGCAGCACCGCCGATGACTCCTTCAGCGCCAGCGCGGGCGGCTCCATCACGCTCTTCAACCTCCGCACGCTCAGCAGCCTTGAGCAGGCCCGCACCGCCGTGGAACAGCAGGAGCTGGTCCTCCGCGACCTCCAGCAGACGGTCCTGATCGGCGTCGCCCAGAACTTCTTCGAGGTGCTCCGCTCGGCCGAGTCCGTCCGCGTCCTGGAGAACTCCCTCTCCCTCCGGGGCGAGCAGGTCCGCGATGTGCAGGCCCGCACCGACCTGGGCATCGCCCGCCCCCTCGACCTCGCGCAGGCGCAGGCCGACGAGTCCTCCACGCGCGTGTCGCTGCTGCAGGCCCGCTCCAACGCCCGTCAGGCCCGCACAACCCTCGCCTTCCTGCTGGGCCTCCAGTACATCGACAACCCCCTCGCCGACGACTTCACCCCCGGCGCCGACACCCGCACCGCGCTCGAGTTTGAGCAGGCCGCCATCGATCACCGCCTCGACCTCGCCGCGGCCCGCAAAGGGGTCGAACTCGCCAGCCAGTCCGTCACCGCCGCGTACCGGCAGTACTACCCCACGGCGAACCTCAACCTCTCCTTCCTCCTCTACTCCAACCCCGGCGACGGCAACCCGTGGTCGCTGGGCGCGTCGCTGCTCCAGCCCATCTTCAACGCGGGCATCACGCACCAGGACGTGCGCGACGCCTACTCCGGCCTCCGCCAGGCGGTGCTCCAGCAGGACCGGCTCGCCCGCCAGGTCCACGAGGATGTGATGCTCGCCTACGAGGACTACATCACCAGCACGGCAAAGCTGCAGGAACTGGAGATCACGGTGGAAGCCGCGCAGCGTGCCTACGACCAGGCCGTGGGCCAGTACCGCGTCGGGAACGCGACCAACCTCGACCAGCTCCTCGCCAACGACCAGCTCCTCCAGGCCCAGCTCCAGCTCATCAACGAGCGCTACAACCGCAAGCTGTTCTACCTGAACCTGCTGCGGGTGACTGGGCAGTTGCAGCTCACGACGCCTTCGGCGCTGTAGTCGTCACGCGCCCACACTCCGGGCAGGGCACCTCCGCTGACAGTCCCACGCGCGGGTAGCCGCACTGAACGCACCCGGTCCGGACGCGCCGCCGGTACGCGGCGATAACAAGCCAGAGCGAGACGAGGGCCGCCGCGCCGAGCAGCCACCAGAAAGAGAGAATAAAGGAGTATCCGAGCGGGCCGGCGCCGTTGCCCGCGAAGGCGTTGGACTGCTCAAAGATCCGCAGCGCGGGAACGCGCCCGCGCGGGGCGGCGAGCGCCTGCACCACGGCGTCGCCCTGCGGTCGGTGCGTGACAATGAACGAGCAGCCGCCGGCGTCGTAGATGACGAGCACCGCGCTCGGCGGCGTGCTGGTGGGAACGAAGGCCCAGAGGCCGCCGTGGGGATTGGTGCCCACGATAAAGCTGCCGCGGATGAGGAGCACGGTCGCGGAACGCGAGGCGGAGTACCACAGCGCGAACCCGGGCACGCCGACGAGCGCTACGGCGACCAGTACCCGCCAACCCACGAACCAGCCGCGGCGTGGCATGCAACGCCCCTTACCTCTTCGAGGCCTTCTTCTTGGTGGTCTTCTTCACCGCTTTCTTCTTCATCGCCGCGGCCTTCGCCTTGCCGGGTACATGGCTGGCCCGGGCGGCCTCGTAGCTGGCGATGTACTTCTTGACGGTGATGCGCTTGATCGCTCGCCCCACGACGTCGAGGGGGACGTCGTCGAGCTTCTTGAAGCGGATGCAGACCACGCCCATGTCGAGCTTGCGGCCGGTGGCGGTCCACTCTTTGACGAAGCGCTCGCGCTCTTCATCGCCGCCGTAGACAAAGGGGAGGTAGATGGCCATGTACTGCTTCTGGCTCGCGAGGCCCACGAAAGGCAGCGGCTGCTTGGGGTCGCAGTGGTAGCCGGCGGGGTAGAGCGAGTGGGGGACGCAGTAGCCGATCATGCCGTACTGCATGCCCTCCTTGAAACCCTCGTTGAGGTTGTCGAGGATGGTCTGGCGGACGGTGGCGACGGCGGCGCGCCGGTCGGCGGGGAGGGATTCAAGGTAGTCCATGACGTTGGTGGCTTTGGATTGCATGGCGGCCCCAGTCTAGCGGAACAAAGACGGTTCTCATCGCGGGCCGGGGTAGGGCGCGGTAGTGTTTTGTCCAAAGGAGGTCCGTCATGGCGGGACGCAAGTCGCTCGGGCACCAGAACCCCAAGGTGAAGGACATCGCGGTCAGCAAGAGCGGGCGGGCGATCCAGGAGGGGCTCCCCGACCGCGGCAGGCCGAGCCGCGGAAGCTCGAACCAAGGTCCCAAGCAGGACGCCAAGGGCGGCCCCCAGGGCGCCAACCAGGGGGGCGCGAGCCGCGGGGGCAGCCGCGTAGAGCCCTCGCACGCCCACGACCGCGTACGCAAGGACAAGGCGGTGCGTCCCAAAAAGAAGCGGTCCTAGCGGCGACGCCGGACCAGGGCGAGGCCGGCCAGGCCCAGGAGCGCGCCCGGCGCGGGGACCTGGGGCGTGGGGTACTGGATCCAGTCAAAGCCGGTGTCGGAGGTCGGCGAGCCGACGTTGGTGTTGGCCCAGAACTCGACGCGGTTGATGCCGGGCGCGGTGATGGAGATCACCGTCAGCGATGAGCCCGAGAAGGTCTGCGTCAGGATCAGGTTGTTCGCGAGGTCGTAGGCCCGCAGGTCCACCGCATCGAAGTCGCCGCCGCCGTCGCCCCAGTTGGCCGAAAACGTGCCGACCACGGCGGGCGTCACGCCGTCGCTGGGGTCCACAAAGCTGACGAAGATGGGCGCGTTGTACCAGCCGCCGTTGGCCGGCAGCGCCCAGGGCTCGCAGCCGTAGACGCCCCAGATGGTCGGGTAGACCTCCGTGAAGGTGACGGCGTTGTAGTTGGCCGAGGAGAAGATCACGCCGTGGGAGGTGGCGAGCTGGTTCGACACGGCGGTGTAGGGTGCGAGCTCGGTGCCCTCGACGATGACGGCGTGGGCGTGGGGCGCGAGCAGGGCGCAGACGATCGCGGCAAGGGTCTTGTGCATGGGGTCTCTCCTCCGGCTGGCAGGCTACCACGCGGCGCCACCGCCGCAATGACTTGCGCCATCGCCAGGCGATCTTGCAGGCTGGGGGCACAGATTCTCGGTCGGGGCGGTGCTCCGTGACCGAGTGTTGGCATGCCCGACACCAGCGATAAGGCGCTTGGTGTGGCGTTGCCGGTCCACCGGTTGAAGCAGACTGGCCGCTTACGCCGCGCTGCGGCGCCCGCCAGACTTGCCGTTTTTGCCAAACTAAAGGGTCGTGACCAGGAGGAGGTCGAGCACGGAGTAGGTGCCATCGGGCTCCGCGACGACGAAGGTGCGTTCGGCCTTAGGGGCGATCAGGACCCACTCGGGGTGCTTGATGTGGAACGCCTGGCCATCGGTGAGCCGAATCGTGAACGGCCTAAAAGTGTTAGGCTGGATGGTTTTTTTGAGCTGCTCGATGGTCATGGGACAGTGTACGGCGATGGGGCGGGTCGAGGTCGCTCGGCCTGCGAGGGTACGAAAGCACACAGTCCGCGGCGGGCCGTGTCGCTCCCTGACGGTCGCGGTTCTTAGGCGCGGCTGAGGTGCTTACTTCTTCTTAGTCACGGCCTTGAACTGGACGGCGCGGGTCTTCGCGGCCTTGGGGTCCTTGGCGCCGACGACGAAGGCCTTGGCGACGTTGATGGGGCCCATGGTCTTCTTGGCTGCGGGGGCCTTGCCGATAGCAGTCACGGCGGTGCCGGCCTTGACGTTCTGGTTGTGGACCTTGACGGCCTTGATGGAGGTCTTGACCTGCGTGACGCCGCCTTTGATGGCCTTGATCGGGTTGGGCATGACTGCTGCTCCTGCGGTGCGAGTGTTCCGCCGGACGCCCGGCGGGAATGCACAACATACCGACTCAACGCGGCTTTGTCAGCCCGGGCTGAGCGCGAGGCTGAGGTAGACCTCGTCGTAGGACGCCCCCTGATGGCGGAGGCCGTCGGGCTCGGTGCCCCAGGCGCGGAAGCCGGCGCGTTCGTAGACCCGCTGCGCGGCGGGGCAGCCGGAACTGACGGACAGACGCACGCGGGTGAGGCCGGGCCAGGAGCGGGCGGTGTCGAGGGCGTGGGCGATGAGGGAGGCGGCGATGCCGCGGGAGCGGTGGGTGGGCGTGACGTAGACGCCCCAGATGGTGGCGATGTGGGAGAGCTTGAGGCGTGGCTCGCGGATGAGGCCGGCGATGCCGACGAGGCGCGGGGGGTCTGAGGTGTCCTCGAAGGCGCCGATGATGGCGTAGTTGGGGCCGGCGAGTGAGCGGGCGGTGTCCTCGACGGGGCGGTCTTCGTCGGGGGTGTTGGAGAAGGCGTGGGGGGTGTCGAGCAGGGCTTCGCGGCGGAGGGCGGCGAAGAGGGGGGCGTCGGCGGGGGTGAGGAGGCGGGTGGTGAGGCCGGTCATGGAAAGAGAGTATGGATTGGCCACGGGAAGGGTTGCGACTGGAAAAAGTTTGGTATATAGTTGGTATATGACCGCCCCGGAGTTCAACCCCAGAGCATCACGGCAAGAGGCTGGCGAATTTGGAGATGCGCTCTTAGGCGGGCCGGCCAGAGGGCGTGGTGCCCAGCTCAACCCCGGGAACCGGTTCGAGACGGTGCGGCTGCACGTGCTGGGCGAGTTCCTGGATGAGTCGTTCCGGGAGCGGGAGGAGGAGGGCAGCGGGGCAGGCGTGCAGCTCCGCACCGTGCAGCTCGAGGACGACACGCGCTCGATCATCAACCCCGTCGACTCGCCCGACATCGGCTTCAAATGGACGGTGAACCCGTACCGCGGCTGCGAGCACGGGTGCATCTACTGCTACGCGCGACCCGGGCACGAGTACCTGGGGATGAGCAGCGGGCTGGACTTTGAAACGAAGATCATGGCCAAGCCGCACGCCCCGGCACTGCTGGAGAAGGCTTTGCGCAACCCGAAGTGGAACGGCGAGGCCATCGTGATGTCGGGGGTGACGGACCCGTACCAGCCGATCGAGCGGGAGCGGGAGATCACCCGCGGGTGCCTGAAGGTGATGGCGCGGTTCCGGCAGGCCGTGGGGTTCATCACCAAGAACAAGCTGATCACGCGGGACCTGGACATCAT
>JAEYTB010000076.1 GCA_023434205.1 Planctomycetota bacterium
TGGCTCCGCGACACCCGCGAACGCCGCGGCCTCACCCTGGTCTCCAAGTTCGGCGCTGTCCGCGCCCTGCCCCCCGTCCTCCGCGCCGGCCACCCCGTCGGGCTCGTCGCCGACCAGTCCGGCGGAGACCGCGGCCTCTTCACCCCCTTCTTCGGCCGCCTCACCTCCACCTACAAGTCCATCGGCCTGCTCGCCATGCAGACCAACGCCACCCTCGTCTGCGGCATGGCCCGCCGCATGCGCCAGGCCGAGGCCCTCCCCGCCGGCTCCTGGTCCTCCACCCCCTCCCGCGGCAACCAGTTCGCCTCCACCCCGGAAGCCCCCAGCCTCCGCTACTCCGTCGAGCTGGTGGACACCTTCGGCCCACAGGACTGGTCCACGCAGCCCGACCCCCTCTTTTATCTGACCGCCCGCTACCGCAGGGCCATCGAGACCATGGTCCGCAACGCCCCCGAGCAGTACTTCTGGATGCACCGCATCTGGCGCTCCCGACCCGCCCACGAGCGGCACAACAAGCCCTTCCCGCCCATGCTGCGGGACAAGCTGCTCAGCCTGCCGTGGATGACCCCGGAAGACGTCGAAAAAGTGATCGACCGCAGCCGCCGGGACACCCTCGCCCTGGCGGTTTGAGGCATCCGAAACGCCGGGGGCGCGGTACAGTGTGTGCGTGGCCCGGCTGGGTGGGGCGGGCCGCACCTGGAGAAGGCCATGATGACGCAGGGCACGGGTCGGCTGACCGATGTCAAGGTCCTGATCGTTGACGACGACCGCGACATCCTCGAATCGATCGACGCGGCGTTCCAGTCCGAAGGGGCGCTCACCCAGTGCGCCATGGACGGCAACGACGCCGTGCGCATCTGCCGCGAGGAGCCCCCGGACATCGTCGTGCTCGACATGATGCTCCCCAAGCGCTCCGGCTTCCTGGCCCTGGAAAAGATCAAGGGCTGCGAGGACAGCCCGATCGTGATCATGGTCACCGCCAACGAGGGCAAGCGCCACCAGGCGTACGCCGAGAGCCTGGGCGTCGACAAGTACCTCCAGAAGCCCGTGCCGCTCACCAAGCTGCTGGACACCGCCGTGCAGCTCCTCAGCGAGGTGGAGGGGGTCGAGGGGGTCGAGGGCGACGAGAACTAAGGTGGCCCGCAAGCGGCGACAGCTCGTGATCATGGGCCCCGAGAAGAACGGCGGCCCCGCCCCGCTGGGCTCGCGCCGCGAGTTCGCCCAGCGCCTGGCCTGCTTCAACACCGCCCCCGACGGCGCCGCCCCCTCCAACTCGGGCACCGAGTTCCTCTACGGCCCCGGCATGACCGTCGAGGTCCCCACCTCCATGGACACCGTGAACCAGGCCATCGCCTCCATCAGCGACGAGGACATCGCCATGCCCGTCCTGATGAAGATGTGCAAGCAGCTCCAGTGGAAGCTCATGGACATCGAGAGCGGCCGCGTCTTCGGCTGAAGCCCTACGATTCCCCATGCCCACGTACGTGTACGAAGTCCTGGACAAGAAGGGCCAGCCCACGGGCAAGACCTTCGAGATCGTCCAGCCGATGAAGGACGACGCCCTGACCAAGCACCCCGAGACCGGGGAGCCCGTCCGCCGCGCCATCGTCGCCCCCGCCATCGCCGGCGCGTGGTCGCCCATCAAGGCCAAGAGCTCCCTCAGCAACAAGAACCTCGAGCGCATGGGCTTCACCAAGTACGAACGCAAGGGCGAGGGCTACATGGAACGCGTCGCCGGAAAGCAGGGCCCCAGGACCCTCGGCGGGGGCGACTAAGGTCGCGATAACCCGTTCCGTCCGCGCAAACCGTTTCCAAACACGCGCTTGGGTTGCCCCCCCGCCCGGGCGCGGTAGTCTGTCGGGGTGCCCCGCCGCGGGCGCCGCGAACCCGGGGAATTCTGAGACTTTTCTGCAATGCCCCGCGAACGTGCTACGTTGGCCCGCTTCATCTTCGAGAGAGGACTTTTATGGGGAACGTCCGTTCTGGCCGCACGCTGATCGCGGCGTTGTTCGCAGTGGTGCCCGTCGGCGTGTGCGCCCTCATGGGCGCCTCCTACCTCGCCTTCGCCTCCGTCCCGCCCGTGCCCGTCCCCTCCGAGAACCCCATCACCGAGCCCAAGCGCATCCTGGGCAAGATGCTGTTCTTTGATGAGCAGCTCTCCTCCAGCAACGTGGTCTCCTGCGCCACCTGCCACACCATGAGCCGCGCCGGCGCCGAGCGGCGACTGGCCATCAACCCCGGCCCCGACGGCATCTTCGGCTCCCCCGACGACCGCGCCGGCTCCCCGGGCATCATCCGCTCCGACACCCTCAACAACTTCCTCCGCGACCCCGTCTTCAACTTCCAGCCCCAGGTGACGGGCCGCGCTGCCAACTCCCCCATCAACGCCGCGTTCTTCACCGACCTGTTCTGGGAGGGCCGCGCCCGCAGCCAGTTCATCGACCCGGAGACCGGCGCGGTCGCCATCGCCGCCGGCGGGGCCCTCGAGAGCCAGGCCGTGGGCCCACCCCTCAACAGCGTCGAGATGGGCCACGACAACATCGACTGGACCGAGATCACCGCCAAGCTCGTCCACGCCCGCCCGCTCGAGCTCGCCAGCAACCTCCCCGGCGACCTCGCGGCACGCCTTTCCACCAAGCCCACCTACCCCCAGCTCTTCGCCGAGGCCTTCGGCGACCCCGCGATCACGGCCCGGCGCATCGCCTTTGCGATCGCCACCTACCAGCGCACCCTCATCTCCGACCAGTCGCCCTTTGATGCGCACATGGCCGGCGTCCCCAACGCCCTCACCCCCGGCCAGCAGGCCGGCCTCAACACCTTCCAGGCCAACTGCGCCGTCTGCCACGACCACTCCCAGGGCCTCTTCACCGACAACCAGTTCCGCAACATCGGCGTCCGCCCGCCCGCCGAGGACCGCGGCCGCCAGATCGTCACCGGCCTCAACAGCGACCGCGGCAAGTTCAAGACCCCCGGCCTCCGCAACGTCGGCCTCAAGCAGACGTTCATGCACAACGGCCAGTTCAGCAACCTCACGGACGTCGTGCGCTTCTACGTCCGCGCCCCCGGCGCGGCGCCGCAGTTCCTGGACAACCTCGACCCGCTGGCCCAGGGCATCGCCTTCCCGCCCCAGGCCGAGACCGCCCTGGTGGACTTCCTCGCCAACGCGCTGCTCGACCCCCGCGTCCGCGACCAGCAGTTCCCCTTCGACCGCCCCACGCTCTTCAGCGAACGCCCCGCGGACCGGCCCATGCTCATCGGCGGCGGCGTCGCGGGCGCGGGCGGCATCCCCAACATGATCGCGCAGGGCCCCGCCTTCGTCGGCAACCAGGCCTTCCGCCTCGGTGTGTTCAACGCGCCCCCCGGCGCCCAGGCCTCCTGCTACGTCTCCACCGCCGCCCCGGTGGGCGGGGTGATCAGCACCGCCTACCTCGCCGGCAGCACCACCACCGGCGCCGCCGGCGGCGCCGCGGGCGTCGCGACCATCACCTGGCCCATCAACCCCGGCTTCGTGACCGCGGGCCAGGTGCTCTACGCCCAGTGGGTCATCGCCGACCCCACCGCCCCCGGCGGCCTCTCCCGCTCCACCGTGGCCCAGATCCCCGTCTTCTGCGGCCCCATGGGCTGCCCCAGCCAGTGCGCCACCTCCGACTTTGACGGCGACGGCGACTCGGGCACCGACGCCGACATCGAGGCCTTCTTCGCGTGCATGGCGGGCAACTGCTGCCCCACCTGCTGGAGCCTGGGCGCCGACTTCGATGGCGACGGCGACACCGGCACCGACGCCGACATCGAGGCCTTCTTCCGCGTCCTCGCCGGCGGCGCGTGCTGAAGCGCCCCGAGGCGCTGGGCCAACAAGTCATTCGGTGCGCATGCTGTTCGGTATAATGATGCTATGACCTTCAAGGGCACATTCCGAGACGGGGTGATCGTCCCGGAACAGGGCGCAGGACTTCGCGATGGCGATGTGGTCGATATCCGCGTCCGGCGCCTGACCGCGACCGGAAAGCCCAGGAAAAAGACCCGCTCACGCCCGGTCGGCAAACGGATGACCGCCGAGCAACGGCTCGCGGCGTGGCGTGCCGTGGTTGGATCATGGGAAGACCGGCCGGAGTGGAAGGGCAAGTCGTCGGCCCAGATCGCCCGCGACATCCGAGCCCGCGCCGCGGCCCGGGGGGCCCGTGGATAGCCGCGTGCTGATCGATACCAGCGTCCTGATCGATCACCGGCGGAGTGCCGCGAATGCCGTACGTTATGTCGAACCGCTGGTCGCCCGGGGGCTGGTCGTCGCCCACCCGGTGGTCGTGTTCGAACTGCTCGCCGGGGTACGGTCCAAAGCCGACTTCGACGCCACGCGCGTGCAAGTTTCGACGATGAAGCGTGCAGCCGTGCGGGATGCGGACTTTCTGGTTGCCCAGAAGTTTCTGGAGTCGATCGGCCGATCGCACGGCGTTGGCTGGCCTGACTGTCTTATCGCGGCAACCGCGCTGCGCATGCGCTTGCCGTTGGTCACGCTGAACGGGCGCCACTTCTCCCACTTCCGTGGACTCAAGGTCATCGTCCCGTACTGAGCTCCCCCGCAAACCGCCACCCCGGCCGCCAATCCTTCGGCAGCTCCTCCTGCTTCAGGCTCGCCCGGATCAGCTCGATCGGGATCGCGTTCTCCAGCATCACCGCGTCGTTGAACTGCTTGTCGGTCATCCGCCCCGCCCCCACCAGCTCCTCGTGCAGCGCCCGGAGCTGCAAGCCCCCCAGCATGTACGCGCACTGGTACAGCGGTGAGTACGCCCCGCCGATGTACCGCCGCACCTCCGCCGTCGCCCCGCTCCGCTCGTGCCCCACGCGGTC
>JAEYTB010000109.1 GCA_023434205.1 Planctomycetota bacterium
GGGGGGGGCGGCGGGGGGGGGGCGGGGACAGGGGCGGGCATGCGGTCAAAGTCCTGCTGGACGCGATGACGCTGCGCTTCGGGAACCTGGTCGAGCGTTCCTTCCTGCGAGGCCTGGAGGGCGCGGAGGTAGGCGACCACGGCCCAGGACTCCTCCTCGGAGAGGGCGTGGGCGTAGGAGGGCATGGAGCGGACGCCGTTGCGGATGACGGAGTAGATGTAGCCGTCGGCCGAGAGCGGGTCGGGGGAGTTGGGGTCGGGGGTCTTGTACTTGGGGTCGTGGAAGTTGGCGGGGGCGACGGTGTACTTGAGGCCGACGAGCCCCTTGCCGTCGCCGGTGTAGCCGTGGCAGAGGGCGCAGTAGATGTTGTACTTGGTCTGGCCGAGCTTCATGAGCTCGTCGGTGACCTCGAGGGGGATGGTGTCGACGAAGGTCTTGCCGTCCATGCCGTGGACGAAGACGGGGTTGCCCTTGACGAAGGACTCGCGCCGGGCCTGGAAGGCGACGGCGGGGGACTCCTCGCTGGGGACGGAGGAGGCGCGGCCGAAGGGGACGGTTCCTGGGACGGTGGGGCGCATGGTGCGTCCGTCGGTGAAGAAGCCGGACTTGTCCTGCGGCTTCCACTTGGGCTGGTCGTCCATGTCGGGGAAGAACTGGCGGGGCGGGTCGCCGTCGCGGTCGCCCTGGCAGCCGACTACTCCCAGCGCGGCGGCGGCGAGGGCGAGCAGGAGCGTGCGGTGGGTGGCGGTCTTCATGGTCATTCCTCAACCAGCTCGATGCTCGTGGCGCCGGCGGACTCGAGAAGGGCGCGGGTCTTGTCGGGGTCGAAGTTGGGGTCGCGGGCCTCGATGCAGACGAAGAAGCGGTCCTCGCTCGCGGAGAGGAAGCGCTCTTTCTTGAGGAGCGGGTGGTGCCAGCGGGGCAGGCCGTTGAGGGCGAGCATGCCGATGATGCTCGTGAAGGCGGCGAAGAGGATGCCCAGCTCGAAGGTGACGGGGACGAAGGGCTGCCACGCGTCGTAGGGCTTGCCCTGGACGACGAGGGGGTAGTCCTGCGAGGTCATCCACCACTGCATCAGGTAGGCCAGGCCGACGCCGGTGAAGGCGCCCATCGCGACCAGCACGGGGAGCTTGGTGCGCTTGACGCCCATGGCCTCCTCCATGCCGTGGATGGGGAAAGGGGAGAAGGAGTCCCACTTGGAGTAGCCGGCGTCGCGGACGACCTCGGCGGCGTGGAAGAGGTCGGCGGGGGAGGCGAACTCGGCCATGATGCCGTGGATGGGCTCGCCGGCCTCGGTGACGTAGAGCTGTGTCTGGGCCATCTCAGTGGCCTCCCTTCTGATCGACCTGGAGGGGGGAGGACCCCAGGCCGTACGCGGCGGCGCCGGACTCTTCGGGGTGTGGGCTGGCCTGGGGGAGCACGGCCTTGAGCTCGGCCATGGCGAAGACGGGGAGGAAGCGGAGGAAGAGGAGGAAGAGGGTGACGAAGACGCCGAAGCTGCCGACGAAGATCATGATGTCGACGAGGGAGGGGGTGAACATGTGCCACTCGCCGGGGAGGAAGGCGCGGTGGAGGCTGGTGACGATGATCACGAAGCGCTCGAACCACATGCCGATGGTGACGAGGGTGGAGACGATGAAGATGACCAGCGGGCTGGTCCTCATCGCCTTGTTCCAGAAGACCTGGGGGCTGAGGACGTTGCAGGAGATCATCGTCCAGTAGGCCCACCAGTAGGGGCCGGTGGCGCGGTTGATGAAGGCGTAGAGCTCGGCCTGGCTGCCGGAGTACCAGGCGATGAAGAACTCCATGGAGTAGGCGAAGCCGACGATCATGCCGGTGACCAGGATGATCTTGGCCATGTTCTCGAGGTGTCGGAGGGTGATGAAGTCCTTCATGTTGGCGTAGAGCTCACGCGCGGGGATGAGCAGCATGAGGACCATGGCGAAGCCGCCGAAGATGGCGCCGGCGACGAAGTAGGGCGGGAAGATGGTGGTGTGCCAGCCGGGGATGACGGAGGTGGCGAAGTCGAAGGACACGATGGAGTGCACGGAGAGCACCAGGGGGGTGCTGATGCCGGCGAGGATGAGGTAGGCGGCCTCGTAGCGGTGCCAGTGGCGGCTGCTGAAGCGCCAGCCCTGGGCGAGCAGGCCGTAGACAAAGGCGCGGATCTTGTCGGTGCGGACGGGGAGGAAGGGCAGGAGGATGGGCCCGCCGTCGCCCGCGTTGCGGAGGCGCCGGTCGGCGCGGTCGCGGAGGGTGGCGAAGTCGGGGATCATGCCCATGTACCAGAAGAGCAGGGAGACGATGCCGTAGGTGGAGACGGCGAAGACGTCCCAGAGCAGCGGCGAGCGGAAGTTGGGCCAGATCCAGTTGGAGTTGGGCAGGGGGAAGAGCATCCAGGCCATCCACTGGCGGCCGACGTGGATGCCGGGGAAGGTGGCGGCGCAGATGACCGCGAAGATGGTCATGGCCTCGGCGGCGCGGTTGACGGCGGTGCGCCACTTCTGCTTCAGGAGGCAGAGGATGGCGGAGATGAGCGTGCCGGCGTGGCCGATACCGATCCAGAACACGAAGTTGGTGATGTCCCAGGCCCAGTCGACCTGGTTGGTGAGGCCCCAGGTGCCGATGCCGGTGATGATGAGGTAGGCGATGAACATGCCGCCGATGCCCGCGACGGTGCCGGCGAGCATGAGGGCGGGGAGCCACCAGCGCGGGGGCTTGTTCTCGGCGTAGCCGCAGATGATGTCGCTGACTTCCTTGAAGGAGCGGTTGTTGAGGACGAGCGGGGCGCGCTTGCCCGGGTCGTCGATCAGCGTGCCGTCGCCCTGGCCGGGGTCTTCCGGCGGCGTCGCGGGCGGTCGTGCCATGCCCGCCAGCCGCTGGGCGGTCAGGTGATCAGGGGGCAGGTTGCTCATGCCTTAGCTCCGAGGACGCGCAGGCTGAGGGCGTAGCCGCGGTCGTCGCGTTGACGGGAGGGGATGGTGTGGAAGGAAGCGCCGTCGCCCGGCTGGGCGGCGTGGCCGGCGTGCATCGGGGACTCGCTCCACAGATCGACGCGTTCCTTGGAGCACAGCTCGGGCTTGGGGTTCATGACGCGGACCATGTGGCTGGTGCGGGGGCGGGTGTTGAGGTAGCCCAGGAGCCAGTAGCTGCGGCCGTTGTCGCGCATCTTGGAGACCATGCTGCCCTTGAGGAGCTGGTCGCCGAAGGTGATGGCGTTGGTGGGGCAGGCCTGCTGGCAGGCGGTCTGGAAGAAGCCGTCAGGGATGTGGTCGAGGTTGTCGAGCTTGGTCTCGATCCGCGCGGCGTTGATGCGCTGGACGCAGTAGGAGCACTTCTCCATCACGCCGCGGGAGCGGACGGTGACGTTGGGGTTCTTCTGCATGCGCTCGATCTCGTCGAGCTTCTTGCGGAGGCGCGGGGGGATGAGGTTGGGGTTGACCTTGTTGTGCTGTCCGGAGCCGGTGATGCCGCCGCGGTCGGGGGCGACGGCCTCGATGAGGTTCTTGCCGTGGTAGTCGCCGTTGAACTTGGTGACGCCGTAGTCGAAGAAGTTGAATCGGCGGACCTTGTAGGGGCAGTTGTTGGCGCAGTACCGCGTGCCGATGCAGCGGTTGTAGGTCATGTAGTTGAGGCCCTCGGGGCCGTGGACGGTGGCGTTGACGGGGCAGACCGTCTCGCAGGGGGCGTTCTCGCAGTGGACGCAGGCGACGGGCTGGTGGTGCATCGCGTCGGGGTTGTTGACGTCGCCGGTGTAGTAGCGGTCAACGCGGATCCACTGCATCTCGCGGCCCTTGGCCGTTTCCTTCTTGCCGACGACGGGGATGTTGTTCTCCGCCTGGCAGGCCAGTGTGCACGCGCCGCAGCCGGTGCAGACGGTCTGGTCGATGGTCATGGCCCACTGGGGGCCCTTGCTGTAGATGGCGCCGTCCTGGGGCCGGTCCTTGCTCTCGTTGAAGGGGTTCTGGTAGATGGAGCGGTTGGGGGGCGTGTGGCTCAGCTCGCCGAGCTGCTCGCCCAGGTTGAGCGCATCCTTGGTGGGGAACTGGTCGCCGTAGAGGTAGTGCCCCTTGGGGATCAGCGAGTCGCCGAACTTCTGGTAGCGGGGGAGGTCCACGGTCCGCACGATGCTGGTGCGGCCCTCCATGGACCAGTGGTTCTGGGTGCTGGCGATCATGTGCTTGCCCGCGGCGGGCACGACGACGCCGTTGGCCAGCGCCCCGGCGGGCTTGAGCGGGAAGAAGTTGACGCCGACGCCGTCGCCGACCAGGCCCGCGCTCTGGCGGCCGTAGCCGAGCACGAGGATGACCGTCTGGTCGGCCATGCCGGGGAGGATCCAGACCGGGCCGGTCACGCTCCTGCCGTCGATCGTGACGGTGCCCATGCGGGCGTGGGGGAACGTGTCCTTGGTGTAGATCTCGTTGGGGTCCTTCTCGGCGTAGTCGTAGGGAGCGACGTTGAGGTCCCGGGCGGTCTGCGGGCTCATCAGCATGGGGTTGTCCCACACCGTGCGGGTGCCGGCCTCGGGCAGTTCCTGGAGCCACGCGACGTTGGCGAATCGGCCGTCGGCGGGGTAGCCGACGTGGAAGACGATCTCCAGGCCCTTGGGCGCCTGGCCGCTCATGCGGACCATGCCCTCGGCGACGGCCTCGAAGTTGGCGCGCGGGGCCTGGGTGCGCTGCTGGGTGTTGGGCAGGATGCCGTCGTGCAGGGCGCGGCGCCAGGCGGCCTCGAAGTCGCCCTGGACGAAGCCGCGCCAGGCGGTGCGGACGATCTCGTAGCCGTCCACACGCTCGGCGGAGCGGTCGGTGAGCCACGTGATGAACTCAAGATCGCTCATCGCGGGCTCGTAGAGCGGCGCGATCATGGGCTGGACTGGCGCGATGACGCCGTCGTGGGACTGCGTGTCGCCCCAGCTCTCGAGGTAGTGCGCGGCGTTGAGCGACCACGTGGAGGCCGCGGCGGTCTCGGTGGACTCAACGCTCAGGGTGATGGTCGTGGGGACCTTGGCGAAGGCCTCGGCGAAGCCGGCGGCGGCGGGCGCGTCGTAGAGCGGGTTGGCGTTGATGCAGATGAGGGTGGTGACGGCGCCGCCGCCCATCGCCTTGGCGAGGTCGGTGATGCCCTGCGTGGAGTCCGCGGCCTCCTCCTCGCTCATGGGGAGGTAGCCGATGCTCTGGCCGGCGTTGCCCAGGGCTGAGTTGAGGGCCGCGGCGAGGGCGTGGACCTCGGGGGGCTGGGTGGGGCCGGCGAGGATGAGCGACTTGCCGCGGTTGGCGGCGTCGAGCAGGTCCTTGCCGCACTCTTCGACAAACTTGGCGGAGGCGGTGTCGCCGCCGGAGACGTCGCCGATGGCGGAGGCGATGCCGGCGGCCTCGGCGCCGAGCTTGGGCAGGACGTACGCGGCCAGGGCGCGGGCGAAGGCGGTGACCTGCGAGGGGCTCAGGCGCATCCGGTGGTCGGCCTGGGCGCCGGTCAGGCTGAAGCCGCTCTCAACGCAATAGAGGCGGCTCATCGTGTCCTTGGTGGACAGCACGAGGCGGGTGGCGGCGAACTGGCGGGCGTTTGCGAGCTCGCCCGGCTCCTTGTGGAGGAAGTCGCGGTCGAGGCTGACGATGACGCGCGTCTTCTCCTTGCTCATGCTGAGCACTTCGCGCATCGGCACGCCGAAGACGGTGCGTGTGCCCTCCGCGGCGGAGCGGGATTCGGCAGGGCTGTAGGAAACCCAGCGGGCCTTGGGGAACTTCTTCTTGAAGGCGGCGATCGCGGCGGCGCGCGAGGGGCTGGCCTTCTTGTCGGCGACGATGGCGAGGCCCTCGCCGCCGTTGCCGTCGAAGGGAGCGAGGTTCTGGCTCCAGGCCTTGAAGTCGTCCCAGGTGGCCTCGAGGCGGGACTTGCGGGCGGGGTTGTTGTAGACGGGGTACTTGAGGCGGTCGGGGTCGTAGAGGCCCATGATGCTGGCCAGGGCCCAGATGCTGGGCTTGCCCTGGTTCATGGGGTGGAGGGGGTTGCCCTCGATCTTGGTGGGGCGGCCCTCGTGGGTCTCGACGAGCAGGCCCTCGGCGCCGCCGTCGGGGCGGGGGAAGCTGGTGGCGTAGAAGAGCGGCTTGCCGGGGAGCGAGTCCTCGGGGACGACGCGCGAGTAAGGCAGGATCTTGTGGTCGGGGCGGCGGCAGCCGGGGATGGTGGCGGCGCCGGCGAGGGCCATGGACGCGCCCATGAGCTTGAGGAAGCCGCGCCGGGACTCGCCCGACTCGCCCTCGGCGCGCTCGAGCTCGGAGGCGCCGGCGGGGAACTCGCGCTCGAGGAAGTCGCGGAACTCGCCGGTGTCGGCGACCTCGTCGAGGCTGCGCCAAGCCTTCTGCCCGTTGATCGTGCCGGAGGCCGCGGCGAGCGAGGCCAGCTCGGCCTTTCCGGGACGCTTGTTCTCACCCTTCGCGGTGGAAGGGCACTGGTCGAGGTTGCTCATCGGGGAGTCCTTCGGTGCTGCTCAGTAGTGGCAGGCGCCGCAGTTCTGCGGGGGCTGGAGGTCGAGCGACTGGAGGAGGCGGGAGGCGTCGGCGCTGGCGCGGTCGCTCAGGTGCTGCTCCACCCACTGCAGGCGGGTGAGCTTGTCGTGGTGCTCGGGCTCAAGGACGGCCTGCTCGGGGTTGCGGTGGCAGTCCAGGCACCAGCTCATCGAGAGCGACTGGGCCTGGTACACCACGGGCATGGCGGTGATCTGGCCGTGGCAGGAGTAGCAGCTCACGCCGGCCTTGAGGTGGATGCTGTGGGGGAAGTTGGCGACGTAGTCGGGCAGCTTGTGGATTCGCCGCCACTCGATCGAGGCGTCCGACGCGTACGCCGTGCGGATGAACTCGGTCTTGGCCTTGTGGGCGTCGGACTCGTTGAAGGCGGTGAGGGAGCCCGCGGCGTGGCAGCCGTGGCAGGTGGCGACGTTGGGGATGTTGGCCTCGTAGGAGGTCTCAACCTTGGTGTGGCAGTAGCGGCAGTCCATACCGAGCTGGCCGGCGTGGATCTGGTGATTGAAGCCGCCGCCGGGCTGGGTGGGCATGTAGCCCACCTCCCAGAACTTGGGGGTGGCGTAGTAGTAGAAGGCGCCAACGATGCTGGAGAGACCAACGACCGAGGCCACCGCGATGACGGTGGGGAGGGTGTTGGTCCACTTCGGAAAGATCACCGACACGGGCGTCTCCCTGTGAGTGACAGGTCACTGGGCCGAAAGCGTGAAAAACGGCGGGATAAAAAAGGCACCCCGTACGGGGCCGAACCCCGTGAGGGGTACGACCCTATTGCTGTCAAACCGAAATTTCCCCACCTCGGGCCTATCCTGTCAAGGAACCGTTCTTGTTTTACCGTAACTGAGACTCGTTCTCACTAACTCCTCCCGTGTTCACGGGGGGCGGAGAGGCTAACGGATGAACGCGATGAACGCCAGTCCGGTGGGCGGCCACAAGGTTCTCGGACCTGCGGCGGTGTTTGGGTTTGGGACCGCGGCGGCGTTGTGGACGGCGTGGTTTGTCACGCACGTGCCGTGGGTCACGATGCCCGAGCCCGCCCGGATGGGGGTGGTGCTGGCGGTGTGGCTGGGGATGAGCGTGTGGGCGGGGGCGAGCGTCGGGCGGGGGCGTGCGCTGAAAGTCGGTGCAGCGTCAGGGTTTATCAGCGCGGTGGTCGGGCTGCTGCTGCTGGGGGCCAAGGTGGTGCCCCCCGAGGGGGCGGTGGGGGTGCCTCCCCCGGCGTTGATCGTGCTGGGGTTCCTGGTGACTGGGACGGTGATCGGGGCGATTGGCGGCGCGATCGGCGGGGTGCTCTCCAGGGGCGGAGAAGCTGTGGATTGGCTGGCGTGGTTCGGGGTGGTGACGGTGCTCGCGGCGGCCCCGCTGCTGTTCATCGGCGGGCTGGTGACGACGACGCAGTCGGGGATGGCGGTGCCGGACTGGCCGCGGACCTTCGGGGCGAACATGTTCCTGTACCCGCTGGGGAGCGCGCCGGTGGATGTGTTCCTGGAGCACTCGCACCGGCTGTTCGGGACGCTGATCGGGCTGATGACGCTGGTGCTGATGGTGTGGACGTGGGTGGGAGAGCGTCGGAACTGGGTGCGGTGGTTCGCGGTGGGGGTGCCTCCCCCGGCGTTGATCGTGCTGGGGTTCCTGGTGACTGGGACGGTGATCGGGGCGATTGGCGGCGCGATCGGCGGGGTGCTCT
>JAEYTB010000127.1 GCA_023434205.1 Planctomycetota bacterium
CGTTTCAACCTGGACCGGAGCCTGCGTCACCCCCGCACTGTAGCGAGAACCCCCTCACCCCGTCTCGCAGCCCCGCCCCCCGTCACAGCCCAGCGGCCTGGAACCACACCGACGGCTTCTGATCCAGGGCCACGGCGATCGCCACCATCGATTCCATGCTCGGCAGGTGCGCCCCCCGCTCGATCGAGCTGAGCTGGCTCACGCTCACGCCGCTCGACTCGCTCAGGTCCTTCAGCGTCCAGCCGCGTTCCGTCCGCGCCAGCCGGATGTGCCGCCCCAGCTCGTGCCGCAGCCGATCCTGAGGCCGCTGGCCCAGCCCCAGCGTGATCACCGCCTGCGCCAGGCTCCGCCGCAGCTCCGCCACCGAGAACGGCTTCGCTAAATAATCAAAAACATCCTGCTTGAACGTCTGCCGCATCGAGTCCAGCGACGGGTACCCCGTCACCACGATCACGCACAGACGGCTCCAGCGCTTCCGCACCTCCGCCAGCACCTCCTCCCCGCTGTACCGGCCCATCTTGATGTCCAGCAGCACCAGGTCCGGCAGGTGCTCCTCGCACGCCGTGAAAAACTCCGCCGGCGTCGCCGCGGTCCGCACGCTGTGCCCGTCGGCCTCCAGCATCGCGCGGATGTACTGCCGGAAGTCCTCATCATCATCAAGCGCCACGATCGACAGTGTCGGCAGCTTCAGCGGGTCGGCCGGTGGTGGTGCGTGCGTCTCAGCGTCCATCGTCGGCCCCTCCTGCCATCACCGGCTGCGCCCGCGTCGCCGGCATCAGCACCTCGAACTCCGCCCCGCTCCGGTCCGACCGGTTCCGCCCGAGGATAACACCCCCGTGCTCCCGCACGATCCCCTCCGACACCGCCAGCCCCAGCCCCGTACCCCTCGAGTCCAGCCGCGTGGACACAAACGGCTCGAACAGGTGCGGCAGCACCGCGGCGTCGATCCCCGCCCCAGTATCCCGGATCGTCAGGCTCACCCACGCCCGCTGGTCCTTCCACGACCGCTCGGCCAGCACCTCCACCGTGCCCCCCTCCCCCGCCGACCGCACCGCGTCCACCCCGTTCCGAATGAGGTTCACCAGCACCTGCATCATTCGGTCCGGGTCGCACTCCAACTCCAAGTCCGCCGGAATGTCCGTCACGATTTTCACCGCCGGGACGTCCCGGTCCAGCCCCACCAGCAGCATCGCCTCCTGCACCAGCCCTGAGACCGGGACCGTCTTCAGGACCGGCTGCCGCGCCCGCGCAAAGTCCAGCAGCGAATCCCCCAGCCTTTCCAACCTCTGCACCACCCGCAGCATCAGCGCCGCCTGCGCCGCGTCCACCCCCTCCGGGTGCGTGTTCAGCTTCTCCACCAGCCCCTTCAAAACGGTCAGCGGCGTGTTGAGCTCGTGCGCGATCCCCGCCGACATCATCCCCAGGCTCGCCAGCCGGTCCGCATCCGCCAGGTTCCGGCGGGCCGTCTCCAGCAGGTGGTTCTTCCGCTTGAGGTCGTTGGCGACCTGCTCCAGCCGTGACAGCGCATCCCCAAGGGCCGCCTCCTGCCGCCGCAGCTTCACCACCGACTCGTTCCGCGACCGCATGATCTCCCCCAGCTCATCCGAGGGCATTTCCGCTTCGGGGATCAGCTCGCTTTCTTTCCGCCCCTCCTGCACCGCCCGGTCCGCCGCCAGCATCTGCCGGATCGGCCGGTACACGTTCTCCGGCAGCACCAGCACCTCCAGCGACACCGCCACCAGCGCGTACACCGCCAGCAGCGCGATCACCACGAACACGTACAGCCGCGTCACCGCCTCCCGCGCATCGGGAATCCGCACGCTCAAAAAGTGGTACGTGTCCCGCTGCCCCCCGCGCCCGGGCAGGTACACCACCGCCCCCGGCCCCAGCGCCGACACCATCACCGGAACCGGCCGCCCCGGCGTCGCCGCCGCCGCCGCCACCGTCTCCTGCCCCAACCCGAGCTCCGCGGCAGTCCCCTCCCGCGCCGTCAGCCCCGAGTTCCGCCCGACGGACCCCGTGTCCCACGCGCCTGTCCGCTCGAACGCCGGCAGCATCACCTCCAGCAGCAGCCGCGCCTCGTCCGACTCCGCACGCTCCACCACCTCGACGACCGCCGGCCGGATCGCCACCACCAGCACCAACGCCAACGCCAGCGAGAACCCCGTGTGCAGGAAGATCAGCTTCTTGCGGATCCGCATCCCCGCGAGGAACCCCCGCGGCTCCCCGGAGATCGCCCGCAGCCGCCGCCGGTCAAAGAACGGCGGTTTCGGCGGAGGGGTCTGCACCTGGCCGGGGATGGGTTTGGGCTTGGTCATGCGCTGGCTAGAGTCCGGGCGTGCCGCATCAGCAGTCTAAGACCATCGACGCCGCCCGGGCCGCGGTCCACCGCGCCCTCTCCCACCAGGCCGAGCTTTTCCCCGAGCTCGACCTCGCCCCCCTCGATACCTCCACCCTCTCCCCACGCGACGCCGCCTTCGCACACGCCATCTACGACACCGTCCTCCGCCGCTGGATCACCCTCGCCTACCTGATCGACGGCTACACCTCCCGCGGCTTCGGAGCCCTCGACCCCCGCGTCCGCGCCGTGCTGCTCGCGGGCGCCGCCCAGCTGCTCCTCCTCGACAAGGTCCCTCCTCACGCCGCCCTCAACGAATCAGTCGAGTGGACCAAGTCCACCCTCCCCAAGGCCGCGGGCCTCGTCAACGCCGTCCTCCGCCGAATCTCGGAACTCGTCCACGCACAGCCCTCCGGCCTCCCCGAGCCGAGGGCCCGCACACCCTGGACCGACAGCCGCGACCTGCTCCCCCTCCCCGACGGCACCGCCGTGCAACTCCGCCAGCCCGTCCTTCCCCAGGACCCCCTCGAGCGCCTTGAGGTTGCCTCAAGCTGCCCCCTCTACCTCCTCCGCAAGTGGACCACCGACTTCGGCGACGCCCAAGCCCGCAACCTCGCGCTCCACGCGCTCCTCTCCCCGCCCACCATCCTCCACACCCGCTTCGCCACCGCCGAAGTCCCGCACACCCAGCCCCACAACGACCCGGCGCACCGCGTCTACACCGGCCGCCGCGAAGAGCTCACCGCCCTTCTCGATGACCGCCCCGACCTCTGGGTCCAGGACGCCGCCTCCTCCCGCGCCGTCACGACACCCCTCCCCCGCCCGCCGCGCCTCATCCTCGACCTCTGCGCCGGCCAGGGCACCAAGACCCGGCAGTTCGCCCGCACCTACCCCGCCGCCCGCATCATCGCCACCGACATCGACCCCCGCCGCCTCCGCGCCCTCCGCCACGTCGCCGGGCGCGAGCCCACCATCGAGGTCATCGACCCCGCCTCCACCAGCACCTTTCGCGCCCAGGCCGACCTCATCCTCCTCGATGTCCCGTGTACCAACACCGGCGTTCTCCCCCGCCGCGTCGAGGCCCGCTACCGCTGCGGCCCCGCACAGCTCGCGCGTCTCGTCGCCACCCAGCGTCAGATCCTGACCGACGCCCTCTCCCTCCTCGCCCCCCACGGCAACATCCTCTTCTCCACCTGCAGCCTCGAACCCGAAGAAAACGAGCAGCAGCTCGACTGGGCAAAGTCCCTCAAACTCACCGCGTCCCACATTCACCGCACCATGCCCTGCGGCCTCCCCGGCGACCCGCCCGCCACCTACTCCGACGCCGCCTTCTCCGCCCTCCTCGCCCGGGCCTGATCTCCCCGCACCCCAATCCCGCCTCCCGGCGTACACTCCCCACCCAGCCATCGGAGCCAGACGTTTCATGAACCTCCTGGACATCCTCTCACCCACCTCGATCAAGGCCCCCCTCGCGGCCTCGGACAAGAAGGGTGTTATCGACGAGCTCGTGGACGTCCTTGCCGCCGCGGGCAAGGTCGGTGACGCCAAGGCCCTCAAAGAAGCCGTCTGGACCCGCGAGCAGACCCGCACCACAGGCATCGGCCACGGCCTCGCCATCCCACACGGCAAGTGCACCGGCATGACCGGCCTCGCCATGGCCATCGGCAAGCCCGCCAAGCCCATGGACTTCGAGGCCATCGACGGCCACCCCGTCAAGCTCGTGGTCCTCCTCGCCAGCCCCCCCGACAAAACCAGCGACCACATCCAGGCCCTCGCCCGAATCTCCCGCCTCATGACCATGGACGAGTTCCGCGAAAAGATCTACGCCGCCGACTCCGCCCAGCAGATCTACGACCTGCTCAAGTCCCAGGAAAAGCCCTCCTGATGATCCGGTGACCGTGCCATTGGCGGCTTGCCCGCCAGTGCTCCCCCGCGGCGACACTCGATGACCCCGCACCCCATCGACCTCACCCGCCTCACCGCCCCCGTCCAGCGCATCGACGCCTACCTCGCCCAGGTCCTTGACGACAAGGACCTCGACCTCGCCCCCAACCTCTGCGACGCCATGAAGTACGCCGTGCTCAACGGCGGCAAGCGTCTCCGCCCCCTCCTCGCGTGGTACTGCTGCGAAGCCCTGGGCGCCCCTGGTGAAGAATCATTGGCGGCGGGCGCGGCAGTCGAACTCGTTCACGCGTTTTCACTCGTCCACGACGACCTGCCCGCCCTCGACAACGACGACCTGCGACGCGGCAAGCCAACGCTTCACAGGCATTCGGGTGAGGCGATGGCGATCCTTGCGGGCGATGCGCTCCTGACGCTCGCGTTCAGCCATCTTGCGGCGACTGGCGCGCCCTCTGAGTGGCTCGCAAAGGCGACAACGAGCATGATCACGGGGCAGGTTCTGGACACGCTCGCCGGGCCGCCCCAGCGGGAATCGGCGGCGGAACGAGTTGAGTTGATCCACGCGAAGAAAACGGGCGCACTGATCGCCGCAGCCTGTCAGATGGGCGGGCAGTCGGCGTTGCGATGGTTCTTCAAGACTGGCGGCGCACGTGGGCGAACGGCCACTCTCCGCAACCTGGATCGCGAGGATCACCTCATCGGCTACGCCCGTGCCATCGGCCTCCTCTTCCAGATCGTCGACGACCTCATCGACGTCGAGCAGACCGCCGAGTCCGTTGGAAAACGCACCGGCAAGGACGCGGCCGCCGGAAAGCTCACCTATCCCGCCGTACTTGGCATCGAGGGAAGCAGGGCCAAGGTCCGCGAACTCCACCAGCAGGCCCTCGACGCCCTCGCCCCCCTCGGCCCCCCCGCCCAACCCCTCCGCGACCTCGCCCACTACCTCGCCACCCGCACCCGATAACCCTGTGTCAAATCTTGACACACCCCCCATCCCACCCCACAATCTGGCATGCAACGCCAGACCATGAACGTCTCCCTCCCCCCCGCCCAGGAGCAGTTCGTCCGCGACCAGGTCGCCTCCGGCCGCTACCAGACCGCCAGCGAAGTCGTCCGCGACGGCCTCCGCCTCCTCGAACGCGAGGAGTGGAAGCGGCTCATCGAACGAGAGCTATCCGAAGGCCTCTCTGAAGCAGAGCGGGCCAAAGTCCCCGACCATGTCTGGGATAAGCTGCGGGCCCACTTCGACGCCATCCTCAAGCGAGCCGACGAGGACGCCGCCGCCGGCCGCATGCACGATGGCGAAGAACTCATGGAACGCCTCCGCCAGCGCATCGACTCCAAGCGGAAGAGGAAGTCCGCGTGAACAAGTGGCTCGTGACCGACGGCGCTGCCGTCGAGCTCCAGGACATCCTCGACTACATCACCGAGCACGACGGCCCCGACCGCGCTCACGCGATGCTCCAGAAGCTCCACCGCGCCTTCCACATGATCGGTGATGCTCCCCGTGCAGGTGGGCTCAAGCCCAGCCTCACGCCGCCGAACATCCGCTGGTGGCTCGTAGTACCTTTCTACATCGTGTACGACAGTGAGAGCACCCCAATCCGAATCAACCACATCTACCACTCCGCCCGAAACCTCCCCGACCTCTTCGACTAATCCCCCCGAGCCCCCCCGCCCGATCCTCCCTCTTGCCCCTCCCCCATCCCTGATCTACACTTCTTTCAAGAACCTTTGAAACTTCCGCCCCCCCCAGGTCGCCCGCCACCCACC
>JAEYTB010000139.1 GCA_023434205.1 Planctomycetota bacterium
GCCATGAGCGCATCGCAGAGCTTGGTGGCCTTGCCGATCATGACGATGAGCAGGCCGGTGGCCATGGGGTCGAGCGTGCCGGCGTGGCCGACCTTGATGCGCTTGGGGATGGGGGGGCCGGCGCGGCGCACGCGGGAGCGGATGATCGCGCAGACGTCCATCGAGGTGTAGCCGGTGGATTTGTCTACGAGCAGAATGCCGGCGGGGGTGGGGAGCTGGGTCACGGCCGTTCTCCGGCGATGCAGAGGTACGTCCGCTTGCCCTTGGAGTAGTTGAAGCCGTCGACCGCGGCGATGGGGATGTAGGCGGGGTTGTTGATGAGCATCGCGGCGGGGACCACGGCGTAGCCGCCGGGGTTGCGTGCGAACCAGGCGTCGAGGTCGGCGGGCTCGATGCGCTGGATGCGGCCGCGGGTCTCGAAGATGAGGCTGTCCTCGTGGAAGCCGACCCAGGCGCGGGCGGGGTCGGAGCCGACGGCGGCGATGCCGACCTGTGCGCCGGGGTCGAGCTTGCGGAGGTGGGCGGCGAGTTCGCGGGAGATCCAGATGTCGTTGAGGCGGTGCAGGCCGTTGCCGAAGCCGGCGAAGGCGGGGACGGCGGCGAGCAGTCCGGCGGCCATGAGGAGCGGGAGGTCGCGGCGGCGGAGGGCCCATGCCGCGGAACCGAGGAAGACGGCGGCGATTCCGGCGCCGGCGCTGAGGGCGCCGATGGCCTGCATTCGTGGGAGGTTGGCGGCGAAGACGGCTGCGCCCAGGAGCACGAACCCGGGGACGGCGAGCAGCCAGAGGGTGGTGGCCCAGCGGACGGGCCAGAGCGTGAGGTAGCGGGAGAACGCCGCGGCACCAACGCAGCACACGCGCGCGGTGAGGATCGCGAGCATGGGGTAGAGGGGCATGGTGTAGTGGGGGAGCTTGGTGCCGACGGCCTCGAACACGAGCCAGGAGGGGGCGATCATGCAGAGCAGGAAGAGCGCGGGTCGCTCGAGCCTGCGGGCTTTCCAGGCTTCCCACGCCGCGAGGCCGACGAGGAGGCTGCCGGGGAAGAGGAGCGCGGGGAGGAGGACGGCGTGGTAGCCGGGGAAGCCGCCGTGGCCTTCTTTGGGCTCGAGGGAGCGGCCGAGGGTTTCGTCGATGATCGTGCTGAGGTAGACGTTCCAGCCTACTTGCTTGCTGACGAGGTAGACCCAGGGTGCGACGGCGGCGGCGAGGATCAGGAGGCCGAGCAGGGGGCGGAGGGAAGTGAGCCAGCGCCAGGAGCGGGTCATCAGGCAGAGCGCGAGTGAGCCCAGGCCCACGACCATGGGCGTGACGGGGCCCTTGGTCATGACTCCGAGGGCGATGGCGGCCCAGAGGAGCAGGACCCATCGCCAGGGGCGGCGGCGCGCGGGCTGGTCGGGCGGCGCGGTGCAGTTCCACAGGGCCCAGACGGCGCAGAGGGTGGCGGCGACGAGCACCATGTCGGCACGGGCCTGGTGGGCCTCCCAGAAGAAGACGGGGGAGAGGCCGACGATCGCGGCGCTGAGCACGCCGGCGAAGGGGCCGTACATCGCGGTGCCGAGGCGCCACGTGAGCATCACGACGCACAGGGCGGCGAGGAAGGAGGGGACGCGGTACATCCACACGGCGTCCTTGAGGGGTTCACCGCCGGTGAGCACGTGGGCGGCACCGGCCTGGAGCCAGTAGATCACGGGGGGCTTGTTGAGGCGGGGCCGGCCCTGGACGCGCGGGACGACGTAGTCGCCGCTCTCGAGCATCTGGCGGCTGGCCTGCGCGAAGCGGGCCTCGTCGCGGTCGACGGCCGGGATGCTCATGAGGCCGGGGAGGTACACTGAGAGGCTCAGGAGCAGGAGCAGGAGCCCTGCGCGCCAGCCGCGGAACCAGTTGGAAGCCGTCCACGCGGGAGCTTGCCCAGCCGATATGTCTACCTCACCGACGCGCATCGAGGCCGACTATACCCGGGGGGCGGTGCCGTGCGCCCGGCGGATCACGGGCGGGCACGCCCTGCTGGTGGTGGGTGCGTGCGCGGTGGCGGTGGCGGGGCTGCTGCCGGTGGATGGGGCGGCGATCGAGTTTGCGCGGAGGTTTGGGGAGAACGGGGACCTGCGGCTGGGGGGCGACCTGCGGAGGGAGCTGCTGTTCGTGCAGCAGTGGGGGGACTTTGTCTGCACGGTGCTGGTGCTGACGGCGATTTATCTGATGGATGCGGCGCGGCGGGCGCGGTTGTGGGATGCGGTGGGGGCGATCGCGGTCACGGCGGCGGCGTACCAGTCGCTGAAGATTCTGATTGGTCGGCCGCGGCCGAAGTACGGCGACCCGATGGCGTTCTTCACGTCGGTGCGGCCGTACGACCTGGACGGCACGGCGCGGTATTCGTGGGAGCTGTGGGGCGGGATTTCGTCGAACCTGTGGTCGATGCCCAGCAGCCATTCCGCGGCGGCGATGTGCCTGTCGGTGATCCTGATGCGGGTGTACCCGCGGCTGACGCCGCTGGTGCTGCCGCTGGCGTTCGTGGTGGCGTTCTGCCGCGTGCTGTTTACGGCGCACTACCCGTCGGATGTGGTGGCGGGTCTGGCGGTGGGGTATCTGGGGGCGGGCGTGGCGATGGACGGGTGCTGGGGCTCGGGGCTGGCGGCCCGGCTGGGGCGGAAGGGAACGGAAAGTTCCCGCGCCCGGGCCTAAACTCGGGGCCTGTTCAGCCGGAGAGGTGTCCGAGAGGCTGAAGGAACGCGACTGGAAATCGCGTATACGGGCAACCGTATCGGGGGTTCGAATCCCCCCCTCTCCGCTTTCTTTCGATCCCGGGGCCGGCCCCGGCAAGGGCGACCCCACGTGCCAGACGCCGCAACCCCCGCGTCCAACCCCGCCCCTCACTTTGCGATCAAGTCGTCTGCGCTCCGGGCGACGTGCCGGTGGGTGCTGATCCTGGGCTCGCTGCTGGGGGTCGGGCCGCTCACGTCAGAGCTTTTGAGCGGGCTGCGCGATGTGGACGGCGGGCGGGCGGTGACGCTGCTGATCAACGGGGATGTGGGCGGGGCGGTGGTGGCGACGCTGGTGCTGGTCGCGGCGGTGCTGGTGGTGGGGTCGCTGGGGGCGAGGTTTTTTTCGCTGGGGACAGGGTACTTTTGCGCGGGGGCGGTGCTGGCGTGGGCGGGGTCGGCGCTGGGGAGCCT
>JAEYTB010000176.1 GCA_023434205.1 Planctomycetota bacterium
GGTGAGGATGACCGCCGCAACGCGCGGCGGGGCGGGGGCGGGGGCGCCGGCGCCGCGGCCAAGCGTTCGAGCGGTCAGGGCGTGCCCGACCGCCGGCGCGGCCGCAGCGGCACGGAGTGGGACGGCAAGACGCAGGGCATTTTCAGCGAGCAGGACCTGATCGAGCGCGAGGCGCGGCTGGCCCGGGCGGGCGGCTTCCTCAAGAAGCGCAAGCAGGACCTCAAGAAGCCCGGTCAGGCGGCGGTTCCCGGGGCCCCCAGCGACGGGCGGATCCGGGTCACCGCGCCCTTCACGATCAAGGATCTGTCCGCCGCGACGGGCGTCAAGGCTTCGGACATCACGAAGAAGCTCTTCATGCAGGGCATCATGCTGAAGATCAACGACCCGCTCTCGGTGGAGAAGGCGGTCGAGATCATGATGGACTTCGACATTGAGCTCGAGGTCGTCGAGGCCCGGACCGCCGAGGAGGCCGTGTCGGACCAGTTCGTGAACCGGGAGCACAAGGACCTGCGGCCGCGCGGGCCGGTGGTGACGATCCTGGGCCACGTGGACCATGGCAAGACGAGCCTGCTGGACAAGATCCGCAACGCGAATGTCGCGGCGGGCGAGGCGGGCGGCATCACGCAGAAGACCAGCGCCTTCGTGGCCGAGGTCTCGGTCGAGAACGAGAAGAAGCAGGTCGTGTTCCTGGATACGCCGGGCCACGAGGCGTTCACGAGCATGCGGTCGCGCGGCGCGAAGATGACGGACGTGGTGGTGCTGGTGGTGTCGGCGCCCGAGGGCGTGATGCCGCAGACGGTGGAGTCGATCAACCACGCGAAGGCGGCGAAGGTGCCGATGGTGGTGGCCCTGAACAAAATCGACCGGCCCGACGCGACGGATGCGCAGGTGCAGAAGACGCTGGGCGAGCTGGCCAAGGCCGGGCTGAACCCGGCGGAGTGGGGTGGCGACACCGAGGTGGTGCGCACGTCCGCGGTCAGCGGCAAGGGCATCGACGAGCTGCTCACGGCGCTGGACTACCAGGCGCAGCTGCTGGAGCTCAAGGCCGACTTTGAGGGCCCGGCGCAGGGCACGGTGATCGAGGCGAAGATGGAGGAGGGCCGCGGCGCGGTCGCCAGCATCCTGCTCCAGCACGGCCGGCTGAAGGTCGGCGACTTCATCGTCATGGGCCGCGCGTTCGGCAAGGTGCGCGACATCACGGACGACAAGGGCAAGCGGGTGCGCGAGGCGGTGCCGCCGATGCCGGTGCAGGTCTCGGGCATCGACGTGGTGTGCGATGCGGGCGACAAGTTCTTCGTGACGACGTCGCTCAAGCAGGCGGAAGAGGCCGCGGAGCAGCGGCGGCAGCGGGAGCGGCACACGGCGCTGGCCGCGCCGAAGCTCACACTGGACTCGCTGTTCAGCCAGATGCAGGCCAACCAGGGCGGGGAGACGGCGGCGAAGGAAATCCGCATCATCCTCAAGACGGACCAGCAGGGCACGGTGGACGTGCTCAAGGGCGAGTGCGAGAAGATCAAGACCGAGGAGGTCAAGACGCGGGTCATCCACGCGGCGGTGGGCGGGATCACGGAGAGCGACGTGCTGCTCGCGGACGCGTCCAAGGCGATCATCATCGGCTTCAACGTCATCCCCAGCGGCAAGGCCCGCCAGCTCTCCGAGAGCAAGGGCGTGGAGATCCGCACGTACCAGGTGATCTACGACATCACGGACGACCTCAAGAAGGCGGCGGAGGGCATGCTGGCCCCCGAGGTCCGCGAGGAGGTCCTGGGCCACGCCGAGGTCCGCGCGGTGTTCAAGGTCACCAAGGTGGGCAACATCGCGGGCTGCTACGTCACCGACGGCACGGTGCAGCGCGATGCGCTCATCCGTGTCACCCGCAACGGCGTGGTGGTGGAGCACGACCGCAAGCTGGCCCAGCTGCGGCGCGTCAAGGACGACGTCAAGGAGGTCCGCGCCGGCACCGAGTGCGGCATGAAGATCGACGGCTACGACGACATCAAGGAGGGCGACGTGCTCGAGTGCTACAAGAAGGTGGAGTTCAAGCGCACGCTCGCCGGCTCCGCGGAGGCGGCCAAGAAGTAACGCGAGCCCGGCGTGGTACCCAGCATGGTGATCGGCATCCTCCAGTTCGAGCTGCTCATCCGCGGCGCCGAGTCCCTCAAGGACAAGCGGCGGGTGGTCAGCTCGGTCAAGGACCGGCTGCACCGCGAGCACCTGGTCTCGATCGCGGAGGTCGGGCTGCAGGACCACATGTCGGTCGCCCGCCTTGCGCTGGCGCTGGTGGGGAGCGACGGCAAGCACGTGGGGCAGACGCTGGACCGGATCACGGCCAAGCTGCGGGCCCTGCACGATGCGGAGCTTTCCGGCGTCAGCCGCGAGGTGCTCCACGAGCCCCAGGGCGAGCCGCTGCCCGAGGGGGTGGACCCGCTGGACGAGCTGCAGCACGACGCCGCCCTGGCCGAGGAGCTGAGGCGGGCGGGCGAGTCCGTGCTGGACCGGGAGGCGGGCCGTTGAGCCATCGCATCGAGCAGCTCAGCAGCGCGATCGAGCGGGGCGTCCGCGAGGTCTTCGCCCGCGGCTTCAGCGACCCGCGCATCTCGGGCCTCATCACCGTGACCAGTGTCCGCGTACTGCCGGACCTGTCGCAGGTGATCATCAATGTGTCCGTGCTGCCCCAGGAGAAGGAAACCCTGACGCTCCACGGCCTCAGCAGCGCCGCCAAGCACATCCGGCACGAGGTGGGCGAGCTGGTGAGCACGCGCACGCTCCCCCACTTCCAGTTCCGGCTTGACTCGACCCTCAAGAAAGAGGCCGCGATTTTGAAGGAGCTCGACCGAGTCCGGCAGGACCTCGCCACGCGCCCCCCGCCGCCGGAAGTCTCTGAGACCCCCGGCCCATCCACCGAGGACCCCGCTCCGTGAGTGCCGATCCGACCAAAAAGCTCGCATCGCTGCTGCGCAAGCTCCGCGGCCAGCACACCGACCTGGCGGCCCCGGTCGTCACGCCCGAGCCGCCCGACGAGTTCGACCCGCTCGTGCACCAGCTCGTGTTCTCCATGCTGCTGTGGGAGGCTTCCACCGCGCAGGCCCGCAACGCCCTGAAACGCATCCGCGAGGCCGTGGTGGACTACAACGAGCTGCGGGTGTGCGTGGCGGATGAGGTCTCGCACGTCATCGGCGACAAGTACCCCCTGAGCCTGGAGCGGGCGATGCGGCTGCGCACGACGCTGCACGACATCTACCAGCGGCAGCACGCCATCAGCCTTGCCCACCTGCAGGAGCTGGGGAAGCGCGAGGCCCGCCACTACCTCGACGGCCTGGCCGGCTGCCCGCCGTTCGTGGCGGCGCGGGTGTGCCTGGTGCAGGGGCTGGGGCACGCGATCCCGGCGGATGAGCGGCTGTGCACGCTGCTGAGCGGCGAGCAGGTGCTGGAGCCCGGGACGCCGGTCGAGCAGGCCACGAGCTGGCTCGAGCACCATATCAAGGCCGAGGAGGGCCGCGAGGCCGCGCTGTTGCTGCAGGCGTGGTCCGATGAGCACGGTCACCCGCCCAAGCGGGACAAGCGGCCGGTGACTATCCAGACCCAGGCGCCCACCCAGGCGGAGCCCAAGGCCGAGGCGAAGCCACTGAAAGCCGCGAAGCCCCGAACCAAGGCCGAGCCCGCCGCGAAGAAGGCCAAGAGCAAGCCACGCTCCGGGAGTTGAGCATGCACTCCACCCAGGGCACGACGCCCGCGCGACTGTTCCGTGCCTCCGCCGTGATGTGCGCCGCGGCGGGTCTGGCCGCGCTGGCCGGCTGCGCGTCGACGACGCGTCCCGCCGAGCCGCGCACGGCCGAGGCTTCGGCGGGCGCCCCGGCCCAGAACCTCTACGGCACGCTGCGGGCCCTGTCGCAGCGCCAGCAGCGCACGCCCGACGCCCGGGCCCGCACGCTCGAGCCCCCACCGGGCGTGGACGCGGGCGCGGTCGAGCCCTTCACGTCCGCTGAGACCGCGGCGACGATGCCGGTGGAGCAGGCCCTCGCCGCGTTCGCATCGCCCGCGCCGCAGCAGGAGCGGCCCGCGGCAGGGAACCAGAACCCGCAGGCCGTGCGGCTGTACGTGAGCGGGCGGTCGAAGCTGCTCGAGGGGCAGGCGGCCCGGGCCGTGACCGACCTCGAGGCCGCGACCCGGCTGGACCCCAACTCGCCGGAGATCTGGCGCGAGCTGGGCCAGGCGCAGCTCGACCTGGGCCGGCGCACGTCCGCCATGGTCTCGTTCCAGCGTGCGCAGAGGCTGGGCCTGAACGACCCCCGCATCACGGTCCTCATCGCGCGCGAGGACATCCGCGCCCGCCGCTATGAGGAGGCCGCGCGCAAGATTACCGCGGCGCGGTATTCGCCCGAGGCGACCGCCACGCCTGCGCTGCGGCAGCTGCTCGCGATCGACCTGGCCGAGGCGCTGGGCGCGCTGGGCTACGCCCGCGCCTGCCGCGACCTGCTGGTCGAAGGCCTCTCGACGCCGGTGGCGAGCCTGAGCCAGTCCACGCTGCGGAGCGAGCTGGCCGAGGTGATGCGGCGGCGCGGGGACCTGTGGCTGCGGGCGGGCGACCTTTCGTGCCGGCTTTCGGAGTATGACAGAGCCGCGTTCGCGTACGCCGCGGCGGCCGAGTCGCCCACGCTCGACCCCCACGCGCTGGTCGCACGGCGCGTGCATGCGCAGCTGCGGCAGGGCCGCTCGGCGGATGCGGCGCTGCTGGTCGTCGAGGACATTCGGCAGTCCGAGGGGCGGGTCGAGGATCGCCACATGGCGGTGATCACGTACCTGGCGCGGAGCACGGAGGTGGGCCCCCGGCTGGCGGACGCCATCGCCGAGCTGGCCCAGCACGGGGTGAGCAGCCCCACGCCGACGGTGCTCAACCGCCTTGCGCGGGCGACCGCCGCGGCCCTCTCGGGTGATGCGGCGCGTGCGGCGCTGCGGGCCCGCTCGGCGCAGGCGCCGTACGAGACGGACCTGGCGGTGGACCTGCTCTCGACCTACGGCGCGGACGACGCCCGCGGCAGACTGCGCGAGTGCCTCGAGGCGGTGCAGGCCCATCCCCTTGCCGCGGATGTGTACGCGGGGGTGCTGCTCAATCGGGGCCAGGCGGTCGAGGCCACGCTGAAGTCGCTGGAGGGTGATCGCTCGCCCGCGGGCCGGCTGTTCCATGCGGCGCTGCTCTCGCGGCTAGCGCGGCCGGACCTGGCGCTGGATCGGCTCAAGGGGGAGTTCCCGCCCGCGTTTACGCCGGCCGTGCTCGCGTTCCGCGCCGGCGCGGGTGCGGCGAGCGGGCAGTGGCCGGTCGCGGAGGCCTCGGAGCGGTCGCTCGCGACGATGCAGGGCCCCGACGCGGCGCGGGCCCATGTCCACGCGCTCAAGTTCCTGCAGCAGTTCGATGCGGCGCTGGAGCGCCTGGAGGCCCTGCTCTCGGCGCCGGGCGGCCAGGTCGCCAACGACGACCTTCTGCTCGCCGCGGAACTGGCGGTCCGCTGCAACGATGCGCGGAAGGCGGAGGGCTACCTTCTGCGCGCGATCGCGTACGACCGGTTTGACGAGCGGCCGTACGAGCCCATCGTGTCGCTGTACGCGCCGAGCGGCCCGCTGGCGGACGAGGCACGGCTGACAGGCATCGCCCGGGCGCTGCGGCAGAACATCCCTTCCAGCCGCGTGATCCGGGGGATTACGGCGCAGGAGCTGGTCACTCGCTCGCAGTGGGAGCAGGCCGAGCCGCTGCTGCTGTCGATGCTGGCGGAGTTCAACGAGAACGGCTCGGTGATGAACCTGCTGGTCACGGCGTGGGAGCGCGCGGAGGACACGCACCCGGCCATGACCGCCCGCGGCGAGCAGTGGCTGCGCTCGCGCCTGGAGTCTCGGCCTGATTCCACGCTGCTGCTCACCTCGCTGGCCCGCGTGCTGGCGGCGCAGGGCAAGGGCGAGGAGGCGGCGGCGCTGCTGTCGGCCCGGCTCAACGTGCGCCCCACGCCCGACGTGGCGCGCATGCAGGAGTGGGTGTTGCGGGAAGCGCTGGGCAAGCCGGACGTCGCCAACCGTTTAGCGCTGGAGCGCGCCGGCGCGGCCCCCAAGGGCATCGACAACTCGATCGAGCTGGCGGAGCGGCTCGTGGATGTCGGCGACGTGGAGAAGGCGGCCCGCTCGCTGGTCGACGGCATCCCGTCAACCGTGAAGCTCACCACGGAGCAGTCTGCGCGCCTGACGGCCATCGTGGACAAGATCCGCCCCGAGACGCTGGTCCGCAAGGACCCGGCCTCCATCGCGGCGGCCATCCACCTGCTCGACCTGATCGCCGCCCGCGGCAACATGTCCGGGCAGATGCACATCACCCGCCTCACGCTGCTGGCCGTGGCGTACCCGGAGGACACGGAGCGGCTTGTGAACGCGGTGGAGGAGATGGGCAGGGCGTTCCCCGAGGCCCGCAAGCCGGCGTACGGCAGCGTGATCGCCGAGCTGCTCAAGCTTTCCGACGCTTCCGCCGCGCTGCGGTTCGCCGGGGCGGCGGCGCACCGCCTGACCCCCGCGGACCCGGACCTGTTCTTCGAGTGGTTTCGCTTGACGGCGGTGCGCGGCGACAAGGACGACTTCCAGGCGTTCGTGGACACGCTCACGAGCACGGACGGCTCGGCGTTCATCCTGACGGCGCTGACGGAGAACACCGACGAGGGGCTCAACGTCCCGGAGGCGATGCAGGAGCGCAAGGCCGAGATCATGTACCACCTGGGGATGCTGCTGACCGCCGACGGGCGCGAGCCCGCGTCGGAGGATGCGTACCGCATCTGCCTTTCGCTCAGGCCGGACCACGCGTGGGCGGCGAACAACCTGGGCTACGGCCTGCTGGAGCGCGGCGGGGACGTGCACGAGGCGTACAACCTGATCAGCAGCGCGTACAAGCAGCTGCCGGACAACGCGAGCATCGTGGACTCGATGGGCTGGGTGATGTACAAGCTCGGCCGGCTTGAGGATGTCCGCGACGAGCACGGCGACGTGACGCTGGGGGCCCTGTCGCTGCTCCGGCAGGCCGCCGGGGACCGGCCGGACAACGCGGTGCTGCTGGACCATTACGCCGATGCTCTGTGGCGCAGCGGCGACCCCGAACGGCGGAAGGAGGCCCAGGAGCTCTGGCGGCAGGCCGAGGACCGGCTGCGGCGCGAGGTCTCGTTCCTGCGTGCCGACGACCCTGTCTCGGCGCGGATGCGGGAGCGCAGCCAGGCGCAGCTCAACGCCGTCAAGGAGAAGCGGCGCGCCGTCTCCGAGAACCGCGAGCCGCCGGTCGCGCCGCTGGCCGAGAATATTCAACCCAAGCCCTGAGACCTAAAGGACCTTCCCGTGGCCGGCCATAACAAGTGGAGCAAGATCAAGCACCGGAAGGCGGTCGTGGACAAGCGCCGCGGCAAGGTGTGGACGAAGATCAGCAAGGCGATCATCGTGGCCGCCAAGCACGGGGGGCCGGACCCGGATGCAAACCTGACGCTGCGGTACGCGATCGACGAGGCCCGCTACGCCAACATGCCGCGGGACACCATCGAGCGGGCCATCAAGAAGGGGGCCGGCGGGGGCGACACCGCCAACTACGAGACGATCCGCTACGAGGGCTACGCGCCGGGGGGCGTGGCGGTCATCATCGACGCCCTCACGGACAACCGGACGCGGACCATCACCGATGTTCGCAACGCCTTCAGCGACGTGGGCGGCAACGTGGGCGCCTCGGGGTGCGTGGCGTACATGTTCCAGCCGCGCGGGCAGATCATGTTCGCCGCGAAGGGGGTGTCCGAGGAGCGGGCCATGGAGCTGGCGATCGAGGCCGGCGCGCTGGACGCGCAGCCCCCCGACGACCCGGCGGAGGACGAGGCGGCGTGGACGATCCTGACGGAGGTCGCGGCGTTCAACGGCGTGAAGGAGCACCTGGAGAAGGTGGGCCTGACAATCACGTCGGCGGAGCTGACGATGGTGCCGGAGAACAGCGTGGCGGTGTCGGGCCAGCAAGCGAAGGAGGTCCTCGAGCTCATTGAAGCGCTCGAGGACCTCGACGACGTCCAGAAGGTGTACAGCAACGCGGACATCGCCGACGCGCCGCTGGAGTAGGTCTCAGGCGCTCTGCGCTCCGGCGTGGGACTGCTCGTAGTGCTCGACGGCCCGCGCGACGACGGGTGCGTAAACGTACGCGGGCCCGCCGCCCATCATGACCGCGACGCCCGCCGCGTCCATGACCTCGGCGCCCGACCAGCCGAGCTTCATCGCCTTTTCCACGTGCGAGTAGATGCACGGCTCGCAGCGCGTGGCGACGGAGATCCCCACCGCGAGGAGCTCCTTGGTCTTGGCGGTCAGGGCGCCGTCCTTCATGAGGCCCTGGAAGAAGGGGCCGAAGGCCCGCCCGATCTCGGGGCTGCGCGCCTTCATCGCGTTCATCTCGCCCGGCCACTCTTCATAGAACCTGCCCGCATCGTGCAGCATGACGGTCTCCTTGTGTTCGTTCAGCACGCGCAGCGTGCGCCGCGGTTCCACGGCATCCGCGCCACCAGCATCGCCAGCGGGCACGCGCCCGTCAGCCCCGCCATCAGCAGGCCCGCCCCGGGGACCGCGGCGACCGCGTAGAGCCACGGGTGGACCAGGGCGCCCAGCGCGATCCCCAGCAGCACGACGCCGCCGATGATCGCCTGCACCTGCCGCATCACGCTCATCTTCGCCGCGCGGGTGTTCACCACCGTCGGCAGGCCGGCCCGCTTCCAGGCGTCGATGCCGCCCTGGAGTGAGTAGACCTCAGGCCCGGCGCAGCGGCCCGCGGCCTCCGCCGACCGCACGCCGCCCTTGCAGTGGAACACCACCCGGCCGCGGGGGAGCGACCCCGCCGACACCGTGCCCAGCGGCTTGAGCAACGCCCCCGGGATGCTCTCCCGCGCGTGCTCGTCGGGGTCACGGACGTCGATCAGCACGCACTCGCCGGCCTTGATCCAGCGGTCGACCGCTTCGGGATCCAGCTGCTGAACTCCGTTGGACTGGGCTGTGACCATCGCGACCTCCTCGTGACCCTTGCGCGGGCCCCTTCTGAGAGGCGCGCCGGGCCCCGGACGTTCCCGCTTTTTCTGCGGCTTGTTTCCGGATCGCCTCCCTCAGCGAGGGGGGGAGGCTCCCCGCGGCGAGCTTTGAGCAGGCGTCCCGCACCAGGTCCAGCTCGTGGAACACCGCCCGGCACCGCCGGCACATCACCTCGTCGCCCTGCCGGAACTCCACGCCTTCGTCCAGGGAAGCGAGCTTGGCGGCGAGGAGGTCGATGCACGCCTTGCGCTCGTACTCTGGCTCCGGCGCGGGGCGCTGGCGTGCCTTTGAGAGCAGCTCGCGCCGGACCAGCAGGCGGGCCCGGTGGACCCGGGTGCGGACCGTTTCGGGCTTGAGCTTCAGCGCGGCGGCGACCTCGCTCACGGGGAGCTCGAAGACCTCGCTGAGCACGAAGGGCACGCGGAACTGCTGGGGCATCCGCACGATGGCCCCCTGGACGGCCTCGAGCCCTTCCCGCGCCTCGGCCCGCGCCAGCGGCGACTCCCGCAGGCCCGCGGCGCTGACCGTCGTTTCGGCGAACGGCGTCACCTGCGAGAGCGCGGGCATCCGGGTGTCGCGGCCGCCGAAGCGGCGCCGGTGCCTGCCGCGGCAGAGCCGCGCGGCGATGACGTACATCCACGTGCCCGGCGCGGCGCGGCCCTCGAAGGTCCCCCACTTCCGCTGCGCCTGCAGGAAGACCTCCTGCACCAGGTCGTCCGCGTCGTGCGGGTCGCGGCACATCCGCAGGGCCAGGGCACGCACCTTGGGCGCGACGTCCCGGAGCAGGCCCGGCAATGCTTCCTCGAACGATGCACCGGCGTTGGTCATCGGGGGACTGTAACGCACAGCGCGGGCCCGCGTAGCATCCCCGGCATGCCTCGCTCACTCCCGATCATCGGCCTCGCGGTCGGCTCGCTTTTGACCGGGTGCATCGCCCGTTCTGACAAGGGCCCGGCGGGGAGCGCGGTGACGCGGACCGCCGCGGCGGCGGCGCTTGAGACCTACGCCGATCGGAACGTCCCGCTGCGGCGGCCGGTCGTGGTGCTCAGCGGCTACCACACGCTCCCGATCCACGCCGCGCCGCTGGCCTCGGACATCGCCCGCTCGACCAGCGGCCGGCGCGAGGACGTCCTCATGGTTTCCTACCCCCTCGCGGTGAGCATCGACGACGCGGTTGAGTCGGTGATCGAGGAGGTTGAGGAGCGCTGGCCCAGCGCCGACCCGGCGGCGACGGTGGAGGTCGATGTCGTGGGGATCTCGATGGGCGGCATCGTCGCGCGGTGGGCCGCGCTCCCGCCCGCGAGGCGGGTGCGCGACGACCAGCCCGCCGCGGCCGGGGGAGCCAAGCGGCTGCGGGTCGCGCGGCTGTTTACCTTCGCCAGCCCCCACCGGGGCGCGCGGCTGGCGCAGTCGCTCGCGATCGACGCCGCGGCGGTGGACCTCAAGCCGGGCTCGTCGCTGCTGCGCACGCTGGACCTGGCCGACCGCTCGTACGAGCTGGTGTGCTACGCGCACACGGGCGACCTGATCGTGGGCGCGACGCGCACGGCGCCGCCGGGCATGCACCCGATCTGGACGCAGGGAACGCTGCTGTTCAGCCACTTCAGCGTGGTCACGAACCCGATCTTCGTGCAGGACACCGTCCGCCGGCTGCGGGACGAGCCGCCGCTGGTTATGCCGACGGACCCGCCGCCGCGGGATTAGCGGCTACTTGTTCAAGTCCGCGGGCGCGGGGGCGTCCTTGTTCATCTCGCGGATGAAGCGGTTGCTTTCCTCGATGGACCGCTCCATGTCGCGGATCAGGGCCTTGACGTCGCGGTCGAGCTCCGCGACCGTGCTCCGCAGCGAGGCGACGGTCTCGGCGTTGAGGGTGTGCTTGAGCATCAGCACGGTGTCGCGGAAGGTGCTCAGCACGGGGTCCATGGAGGACTCGACCTTGCGCATGGCCCCGAGCATCTGGTCGAAGCGGGCCCGGGTGTCGAGCATCTGCCGGCGGCTGCGGCTGCGGAGCTCCTCGTTGCTGTACTCGCGGAGTTCGGCTTCCCACTCGCGGAAGAGGTCGCGGCCGACTGTTTCAACCGAGTCGACCTTGTCACGGACATCCTCGGCCCGCGCCTCGCTGCGGTCCAGGTCGGCCTTGGCCCGGTCGTAGGCCTTCCGCAGGTCGGAGTTGGGGGCGTTGACCACGCTGCTGAAGCGCTCGAGCGCCGAGGTGAACTGCTCCTTGGCCTCCTCCTGAGACTCGCGGGCGTCCTGCACGCGCGAGGCCATGATGTCGCGCTTCTCGCGCCCGAAGACCTCCATCGTCCGGTAATAGGCCTTGCCGCAGGAGGGCACGCCGGCGAACAGGAGCACGGTGCACAGCGTGAGCAGTGTTCGGATCAGCATGCCCCAAATGTACACCCGGTCCGGGGGCCTAGAGGCCCAGACGCTGGAGAACCCCGTCCAGCACCGAGCGGGACAGTTCCTGATCCCCGAAGGGTTCCACCATCACTTCGACGCCCGTGGTCTCTACGCCCCGGGAGGCGGAGACGACCACTCGCGGTAAGCTGCTGTGGCGTGGGGCGTTAGCGACGATTTCGCCGGCGTCCTCGGTCGCGGTGGACCGCTGCACGGCGTAGCCGCGGGCCCGGAACGTCTGGTCCGCGGCGGCGATGACCGCGGGCACCCGGGCCGTGCCGGGCAGGTCGGCCCGGAGCGTGCGGCCCTTGTAGGTCGCCGTGATGTCCTGCTGCGTCCCCTGCGTCTTGACCTGGGGCGAGGAGCAGCCCGCAGCTGCCATCCCCACCACCCCCACCACCCCCGCGATCAGACCCACGACCATCCTGTTCATATCGTTGGCTCCGCCATGTTTGCCGGCCCTCCGGGCCGGATGCGCAAAACATGCATCGGCAGATGGCTGGCGCGGGCATGAGCGGATCCCCCCCCCGGCTGCGGGGCGGCCCGGGTTTGGCGTCGGCGCTTGATCTACGCCCTGACGCATCCTTTACTTACCCCCCTGCCGGACCTGTCCCCCGGAAGGCTGTGGTACCGACTCAAAAAGGTGCTGATCCTTATGGCGATCCGAGTGAAGTCCCGTGGCGGAGAGAGTGTCGAGGGCCTGATGCGCCGCTTCAAGAAGCTGTGCGAGAAGGAGGGCCTCACCAAGGACATCAAGCGCAAGGAGTTCTACGAGAAGCCCTCCGAGCGCCGCCGCCGGGCCGCCCGCAAGAGCCAGGTCCGCCGCATCAAGACGGAACTGGGCCCCATGGCCAAGCCCGCAAAGCCCGAAAAGCGCGACTGATCCCCCAGCGCCACGCCCTTCCGGCGTGGCGTTTGCTTTGGTGCTCATGCCCCGCCACGCCGGGGTTCCGTACACCCAACCCCCCGTTCCAGTGTCCAGATACGGCGCCGCCGCTGTCTCTCCCGGCAATCAGCACCTCCCCTACTCGTGAGGCCCCTGTGATGTCCACCATGACCCGACGAACCACCCCACTGCTCTGTCTCGCGGCGTTCCTTGCCGCGGTCGTCTCGTTCCTTGCTCCCGTGGCGATGGCGCAGCCCGCCACGGATGTGACCAACCTGCCGCAGGTCGGGGAGCTGCCCAAGCCGGCGACCACCGGCCACCACGCGGGCGGTGAGGCCAACCTGGTGCTCCCGGACGTGGGGACGGTGAAGTTCCTGGACACGCTGGTCAGCGACGGCGTCGCGGGCGACACGCTGCTCATCGGCGGGGTGGTGATCTCGATCCTGGGCATGCTGTTCGGCATCGCGATCTACGCGCAGCTCAAGAACATGGCGGTCCACAAGGCCATGCTCGAGGTCTCCGAGCTGATCTACGTGACGTGCAAGAGCTACATGGTCCAGCAGGGCAAGTTCCTGATGGTGCTGTGGGCGTTCATCGCGGTGGCGGTGGGCTGGTACTTCGGCTGGCTGATCCCCAACCCCGAGGGCGGGTCGGGCATGTCGGCGGGGAAGGTCGGGCTGATCCTGGCGTTCTCGCTGCTGGGCATGGCCGGCTCCTACGGCGTGGCGTGGTTCGGCATCCGTGTCAACACCTTCGCCAACAGCCGCGCGGCCTTCGCCGCCCTCCGCGGCAAGCCGTTCCCCTGCTACGCGATCCCGCTGAAGGCGGGCATGTCCATCGGCATGGCGCTGATCTCGGTTGAGCTGCTCATCATGCTGGGCATCCTCCTGTGGGTGCCCGGCGAGGTCTCGGGCGCGTGCCTCATCGGCTTCGCCATCGGCGAGTCGCTGGGTGCTTCGGCGCTGCGTATCGCGGGCGGCATCTTCACCAAGATCGCCGACATCGGCTCGGACCTCATGAAGATCGTCTTCAAGATCAAGGAAGACGACGCCCGCAACCCCGGCGTGATCGCCGACTGCGTGGGCGACAACGCCGGCGACTCGGTCGGCCCCTCGGCGGACGGCTTTGAGACCTACGGCGTGACGGGCGTGGCGCTCATCACGTTCATCCTGCTGGCGATCAACGCCAACACCGCGGGCCCCGATTACGGCACGATCCAGATCCAGCTGCTGGTCTGGCTGTTCGCGATGCGCATCATCATGGTCGTCGCGTCGGCCCTGTCCTACTTCATCAACGAGGCGGTGGCCAAGGCCAAGTACGGCAACGCCGCCAGGATGAACTTCGAGCACCCGCTGACCAGCCTGGTCGTCCTGACCTCGGTCATCTCCGTGGCCCTCACCTTCGTTGCCTCATACTTCCTCATCCCCGAGATCGCGGGCGACAAGAGCTGGTGGTGGAAGCTCTCGCTGATCATCACCTGCGGCACCGCGGCGGGCGCGATCATCCCCGAGCTGGTCAAGGTGTTCACGTCCACCAACTCCCGGCACGTCCGCGAGGTGGTGACCAGCTCCGAGCAGGGCGGCGCTTCGCTCAACATCCTCTCGGGCTTTGTCGCGGGCAACTTCTCCGCGTACTGGCTGGGCATGGCGATCATGCTGCTGATGGCCGCGGCGTACTACGTCAGCGAGACGTTCCCGGGGATGGGCACGGGCGGGACGATCATGATGGCCCCCGCGGTGTTCGCGTTCGGCCTGGTGGCCTTCGGGTTCCTGGGCATGGGCCCGGTGACCATCGCGGTGGACAGCTACGGCCCGGTGACGGACAACGCCCAGTCGGTGTTCGAGCTCTCAACCATCGAGACCACCCCGGGCATCAACGAGGACATCCAGAAGAACTTCGGCTTCAAGCCGGAGTTCGAGAAGGCCAAGGAGTTCCTGGAGGAGAACGACGGCGCGGGCAACACCTTCAAGGCGACGGCCAAGCCCGTGCTCATCGGCACCGCGGTGGTGGGCGCGACGACGATGGTGTTCGCCATCATCGTCGCCCTGACCCACGGCCTGGAGACGCAGTACCTGGCGAAGCTCTCGCTGCTGCACCCGCCGTTCCTGCTGGGCCTGATCACGGGCGGCGCCATCATCTACTGGTTCACGGGCGCCTCCACGCAGGCGGTGTCGACCGGTGCATACCGCGCCGTGGAGTTCATCAAGGCCAACATCAAGCTCGAGGGCTCGACCAAGGCCAGCGTTGAGGACAGCCAGAAGGTCGTGACCATCTGCACCCAGTACGCCCAGAAGGGCATGTTCAACATCTTCCTGGGCGTGTTCTTCGCGACGCTGGCGTTCGCGTTCTACGAGTCCTTCTTCTTCATCGGCTACCTGGTCTCCATCGCGCTCTTCGGCCTCTACCAGGCCATCTTCATGGCCAACGCGGGCGGCGCGTGGGACAACGCCAAGAAGATCGTCGAGACCGACCCCGCCTTCAAGGGCACGGGGCGCGGCAAGGGCTCGGACCTGCACGCCGCGGCGGTCGTGGGCGACACCGTGGGCGACCCCTTCAAGGACACCAGCTCGGTGGCCATGAACCCGGTCATCAAGTTCACCACACTCTTCGGCCTGCTGGCTGTGGAGCTGGCGGTGAGCATGAAGGTGGGCGGCGAGTCGCACACGACGCTGACCATGGTGCTGACGGGCCTGTTCTTCGCCGTCTCGGCCTTCTTCGTCTACCGCTCGTTCTACGGCATGCAGATCGGCACGAACATCAAGAAGTAACAACACGCCATCCGCCATCCTCCGAAGCCCCGGCCCCGCGGCCGGGGCTTTTTTCATGGGGCCCGATAAGCCGCGGGCGTGGTGGATGCCGCCGCCACCGCGCTTTATGACGCGCGGGCGCGGACCCCGGGCCCGGCCCCGGGTGCACCCCTTCTGGCCGCACGCCGATCTCTCCTGCGACCCTCTCCAGGAGCTCCGCATGCGGTCCACCAGCCTCGCCCTGATCGCCACCCTCGCCCTCGCCGGTGCGGCCCCCGCCCTGGCCCAGAACGCCCCCAGGACCCCGCAGCAGCAGGCCAAGCTGCGTGCCGCGGTGGCCGATGTCCGCCTCCGCCAGCAGGCCGACCGTGGCGATGCCGGCGCGATGGTGGAGCTGGGGCTCCGCGAGACGGACAAGAAGAACGAGGCGGAGGCGGTGAAGTGGTTCACCAAGGCCGCGGAGCTGGGGCACACGGAGGGGCTGTTCTACCTCGGGTACGCCTACCTCGATGGCCGGGGCGGCGTCGAGCCCGACGAAGCCAGGGCCTTGGAGCTGCTGGAGCGGGCCGCGCGGGCGGGGCACCCTTCGGCGATGCTGTTCTGCGGGATGATCCGCGAAGAGCCGCGGGCCGTGCCGCGGGATGATGCCAAGGCCGCGTACTGGTACTCGCAGGCGGCCCGCCACAACGTGCCGTTCGCGTTCCGGCGCCTGGGACAGTTCCACATGGCCGGGCGCGGCGGGTTCTCCAAGGACGCCAAGGCCGCGGCGCGCTGGTTTATCCGCGGCGCTGACGCCGGCGATGCGCCGAGCCTGACCGCGCTGGGCATGATGCACGTGGACGGCATCGGCGGCTTCAGGAAGAACGAGGCCGAGGCGGCCCGCCTCTTCAGCACCGCCTCCGAGGCGGGCGACAACCTCGCGACGTCCATCCTGGCGCACGCGTACCTGGACGGCGAGCTCGGCCTTGAGCGGGACGTCGCCAGGAGCACCAAGCTCTTCTGGGCCGCGGCAAAGCGCGGGCACGCCCACAGCATGACCATGCTCGGCGTGGCGTACGTGGAGGGGCGCGGCACGCCGGTGGACACCGAGTCCGCCGTCCAGTGGTTCGAGGACGCCGTGGCGAAGGGCGACACCGACGCGATGCTGCTGCTGGGCGGCATGCTCGCCGAGGGGCGCGGTGTGGAGCGTCACGAGGCGCGGGCGCTGCACCTGTTCCAGACCGCCGCGGATCAAGGGGACGCCACGGCCCTGGTCGCGCTTTCCCGGTTCCATAGCGATGGGAAGGGCGGGCTGAACCCGGACAAGTCGCGGGCGTTCGAGCTGCTGCGGCAGGCCGCGGACCGGGAGCACCCGCTCGCGTACAGCCAGCTCGCCATCTGTTACACGAACGGCGACGGCGTGGCCCGCAGCCCCGCGCTCGCGGAGACGTACTACAAGCTGGCGATCAAGCACCTGCCAACCGCGAACAACAAGGGCAACTACGCGTGGCTGCTCCTGGGCGAGGGGCGGACGAAGGAGGGCCTCAAGGTGCTCGACGAGGCGTTCGCCGCGATGAACGAGCGGACCTCCGACGGCCTGCGGGCCGAGTGCTGGTTCTATGTGCTCGCCTTCCGGCCCGAGAAGCGCGACGAGGCGCTGGGCCACCTGCTCGCGCTCGTCAACGACAAGAATGCACGCTCCGAGGGGTGGGACTTTTCGCGGGTCGTGGCGCAGGCGCTGAAGGTGAACCCCAGGCACCCGGACGCCCGGCACCTCGCGATGCTCGCGGATGTCATCCGCGGGTCGGCGGACGCCACAGCGTTGGCGCAGTGGCCCGCGTGGCGGGAGGCGGGTGAGCCGCGTACCGCGACGGTGCCGGAGCAGAACTGACTCGGGCGGCGCCGCGGCGCCGGCACAAAAACACAACCGGCCACCCCTGCGGGGGTGGCCGGCTGACGTTCTTTTGCAAGATCCGTAGGGGGCCGCGTCAACGCGACTCCGTCGAGTTGCGCTTCAGGAACGCAGCCCTCTCGTACAGTTACCATTCGTCACTGGATCACCTCCTTCTGTAAGAGCCACCCCGGCCGTCGCCGCCCTGTACAGGTCGGCCGCCGGACTCTCTTCCCGCGGACCGTCGCCCGCGGCACACCGCCCGTTCCCTTGTGCCATCATGGCGTCCGGGAGCGGTCGTCACGCGGCCTTTCCCGTCCTACCGGGTTTTCCCGGGATGCGACGGACGCTGCCGCGTGATACTCAAGTATCGCCAATGTGTACGGAAAGGCCAGCAGTTTTGTTCCACGATTTCCGGAGGGGGCCCTGGCAGCGTGGGGCGGGGCGGGCTGATAACCGACTCCCGCTCAGGATTCCTCGAAGGCCTTGAATGCGCCCTTGGCGGTCTGCTCGTCCAGGTATCGTTGGAAGTCGCCCATCTTATAGCTGAGGTAGATGAACGCGTGGTGGAGGGTGAGCCACTCGATGTCCGTCTCGTCCTCGCCCAGGTCCTTCCGCAGCCGGTTCAGTTCCGCAAGCATGCGCTCAGCCTTCATCGTTCGCTCCTTGGCTCCAACACTACGCCGGTGCGGGCGTGCGCCGGGCGGACCCCGCGAGCCAGGCCAGCGCGAAGAGCCCGCACAGCACCGAGACCACGGCGGCGCCCGGGGGCCAGTCCAGCTCGAAGCTGACGACCAGGCCGCCGGCGACACCGATCACCGCCGCGAGGGCCGCGAGGGCCAGCACCGGCGACCAACGCCGGCTCAGCCGCAGGGCGATGGAGCCGGGCAGCACCAGCATCGCGGTGGCGAGCACAACGCCCGCGAGTTTCATCGCCGTCACGGTTGCCAGCCCCAGCAGCACCATGAGCAGCAGGTTCATCCGCCGCTCGTTGACGCCCACGGCCCGGGCCACGACCGGGTCGAAGCTCCAGAACAGCAGCGGGCGTCGCACTGCCCAAAGTGTGAGCAGGACGCCCAGCGCGACGCCCCAGCCGATCGCGGCGTCTGCCCATGAGACGGCGAGGATGTCGCCGAACAGGAAGCTCTCGACCGACACGGCGGTCCTGGCCTGGCGGACCAGCACCACGCCCGCGGCCATGGTGCCCACCAGCACGATGCCGATCGCGGTGTCGGCTTCCGCGCCGGTCCGCTCGCTCATGAAGCCGATGAGCAGAGCCGAGAGCAGGCACACCGTGAGCACGACCAGGAACTGCGCCATCGCCGTGCCGGCGGTCTGCGTGGCCCCCGCGCCGACCAGCCCCAGGACGGCCGCCATGCCCATGCCGCCGAACCCCGCGTGGCTGATCCCCTGGCCGATGAAGGCCAGGCGCTTTAGCACCACCAAGACGCTGAGCAGGGCGCACAGGGTCGCGACGGCCAGCCCGGTGACCACCACGGGCCAGACCATGCCGGCCATCAGCGGGTCGTTGAGGTAGCGCAGCGTGTTCATCGCACGGGCTTCTCCACACGGAGCTGGACTGGCTGGTGCTGGTGGGCCGGGTCGCTGCACGCCGCGGCGGTGTGCGCATCCACGTGGACGTCGCCGAAGATCGCGGAGACGTCGTGCCGGAAGACCTCCGCGAGCACCGCGGGGGTCAGCCCGCCGGGCGCGGCGTGGAAGTGGAGCGTGCGGCTGAGGCAGGCGACGCGGTCGCAGCCCGCCGCGACGGTGCGGATGTCGTGGCTGACGACCATGACCGTCAGGCGGAGGTCGTCGTGCAGGTGGCGGAGCAGGTCGGCGAACTGCTGCTGGCCGGCGACGTCGATGCCCACCGTGGGCTCATCGAGGAGCAGGAGCCTGGGCCCGCTGGCGAGGGCCCGCGCGATCAGCACGCGCTGGAGCTGCCCGCCGCTGAGGCTGCCGATGTGCTGCGACGCCAGCTCCGCCGCGCCGACCAGGCCCAGCGCCCGGTCGACCGCGGCGCGCTGGTCGCGGGTGACCCGCCTCCACGGGGGCAGGCCGAGCGAGGCGCCCATCTCCACGACCTGGCGGACCGTCAGCGGGAACTTGAGTTCGGCGCTGTTGCGCTGCGGGACATAGCCGACGAGCCCGCGCCGGCTGGCCTCGGCGGGCGGCAGGCCCAGCACACGGATCTCGCCGGTGTAGCCCTCCAGCAGCCCCAGCGTCAGCTTGAGGAGCGTGGACTTGCCCCCGCCGTTGGGCCCGAGCACGCCCAGCCGCTCGCCCTCGGGGACGCTCAGCGTCACCCGCTCGAGCGCCAGGCGGGCCGGGCGCGGATCGTCCGCGGCACGCGGGTAGGCGTAGGAGACCCCGACAAACTCGATGGCCGGTCCGCTCACGGACGCTCCGGTTGTGTCCCGCCCAGGTGCTTCACGAGGGAGGCCAGGTTCTGGTCCATCAGCTTGAACCAGTCGCCGTCGCCGATGGGGTCCAGCGTTCCAAGCGACACGCCGGCGAGCTCCGCGATGCGTTCGGCGGCACGGGCATCGTACTGCGGCTCGACGAAGATCACGCGCACGTTCTGGGCGCGGATGGCGTCGGCGACCTTGGCGAGGTCGCCCGGTGTGGGCTCGCTGTCGAAGGCCCGGATGACCTCGGCCACCTTGAACCCGTACCGCTCCGCCGGGCGGGAGAACGCGTTGTGGTGGGTGACGACCGCCTGGTCGCGGAAGGGCTTGAGCGATTCGCCCCAGGATTCGTCCACGCGCCGGATGCGGCGCCGGAGCTCCATCGCGGCGACGTCGAGCACCTTGAGCACATCCTCCGGCTTCTTGCCGCGGGCCTCCTCGGCCTTGAGCACCGCGTGCGCCAGGGCGGGCACCAGCGCGTCCACCAGCACCGGGTTGAGCCACAGGTGCGGGTCCGCGGCGTGGTCGTGGTGGGCGTGGTCATGATCATGGTCGTGGGCGTGGTCATGGTCGTGATGATGGTCGTGCCCGTCCTCCTTGATCCCGACGGCGTCGGCGAAGCACACGACCTGCCGCAGCGGGACATTCTGCTTCTCGAGCACGGCGGCGAGGTTGCCCTCAAGCCCGAGCCCGACGTGAACGACGATGTCGGCGGCGGCGAGCTCGGCGATGTCCGAGGGCGTGAACTCGTACCCGTGCTCGCTGCGGCCGGGCTGCATCAGCACCCGCACCGAGCTGCCCTCGGGCAGCAGCGGCTCCAGGACTCCCTTGAGCGGCGCGACGGTCACGACCGCCTTGATGGGCGTGCCCGCCTTGGGTGCGGTCTCGCGGCATCCGCCCACCGCCGCGGCCAGCACCGCCAACACCATCACGAAAATGCCCCAACGCGTCATGATTCAAGCCCTCAGAAGCTTGTTGAGAATGCAGACTCAATAAGTATACCGCCCCGCGGCGTCCCGGGAGCGGCGCGGCGGCGGGCCTGAAAGTCGCGCGCGGCGGAGCCGACAACCGAGGACAGCGCGGGTACAATCGCCTCCACCCGGGGCGGTAGCTCAGTTGGTAGAGCGCATCGTTCGCAATGATGAGGTCGGGAGTTCGACTCTCCTCCGCTCCACTTCCCGGCACGCGGCACTCAGCGCGTCGTAACAGCGGCCGTGCTCACCAGGCACGGCCGCGGCCAACCCCGTCAGTTACACCAGGTGGTTCACCGGCGCGACCGGCTGCTTGAGGAACGTCCGCGGGACGCGGGTTTCGCGCCCACGCTGCCGCGCCTGATCATCGCCTTGCGGCTCGCGCCCCGCGAGCGTTGGGAGGACCCCGAACGGGGCGAGGTGCGCGACGCGGATGACCGGGACGTCCGCCCGCTCTCCTCGCTGCGGCCGCGGGTGCTGGCGGTGCGGCGCTGCCCCTGGCGCGAGGAGCCGCGGCCGGAGCCGCGGCTGTCCGAACCCTTGCGCTTGCCGGCGCGGGCCGCCTCCGCGGCGTCGACAAACTTCGAGAAGCGGCTGATCTCTCCGTCGGCGGTGACGTCCTGGTGCAGGAAGGACAGGTTCTCCTCATCGAACTTCTCGAAGAACTCGTCCCATGACAGGTGCTGCATCCGGGTGTCGTCACCCTGGCCGGGGAAGTCGATCCTGAGCACGCCCGCGCCCGAGCGCGCGGTGCCCTTCACGGTCGCCGGGGATCCGCCGCGTTCTTCGACCCATCGGATGATTTCATCGTGGTCGCGCGTGATGCTTGCGGAGCGCGGGGGCGTAGAGCGGGAGTTTCTGGGCATGGGGGCACCTCCGGTTTCCTCCGAGGGTGGCGGGAGGGCGTGAACCCGGCGTGGCGCTCCCGCTGAATGTTCCCCAACCGGCTCAGGGCCTGAGCATGGGCGCGAGGTACTGTCCGGTGTGGCTGGACGCCACCCGGGCGACCTGCTCGGGCGTGCCGGTGGCGACGATGGTGCCGCCCTTCTCCCCGCCCTCGGGGCCCAGGTCGATGATCCAGTCGGCGCACTTGATGACGTCGAGGTTGTGCTCGATGACGACGAGGGTGTTCCCCGCGTCCGCGAGGCGGTTCATCACCTGGATGAGCTTGCGGATGTCCTCGAAGTGCAGCCCGGTGGTGGGTTCGTCCAGCACGTAGAGCGTGTGGCCGTACGGGCTGGGTGCGATGGTGCGGGCGGCCGCTTTCCCGCTGCCTTTCTTGGCGGATGCGTAGGCCTCGAGCGCGTCGCCCTCTTCGTCGTCGGCCGGCGCGGGCTCGGGCGACTGCTCGGCGCCGGCGCCGTTGCCTCCCTTGCCCAGTTCGGTGGCCAGCTTGATGCGCTGGGCCTCGCCGCCGGAGAGCTGGGTCGAGGGCTGGCCGAGCTTGACGTAGTCCAGGCCCACATCGTGCAGGCACCGGAGGAACCGGGCGATCTTGGGGTGGGCCCCGAAGAACTCGAGCCCCTGCTCGACGGTCATGTCGAGCACGTCGGCGATGTTCCTGCCCCGGTAGGTCACCTCGAGCGTCTCGCGGTTGTACCGCTTGCCACGGCAGACCTCGCACTCGACGTAGACGTCGGGCAGGAAGTGCATCTCGATCTTCTTGAGGCCCTGGCCCTGGCACCCCTCGCACCGGCCGCCGCCGCTCTCGGCGCGGACGTTGAAGGAGAAACGCCCCGGCTTGTAGCCGCGGATCTTGGCTTCCTTGGTCTGCACGAACACCTTGCGGATCTCGTCGAAGATGCCGGTGTAGGTCGCGGGGTTGCTCCGCGGCGTGCGACCGATGGGGCTCTGGTCCACCTCGATGACGCGGTCGAGGGCCTTGGGCCACTTGAACGCGGTGTGCTTGCCGGGCTTGGTGCGCGAGCCCAGGAGCTCCTGCTTGGCGGCGGCGAGCAGGATGTCGTTCACCAGCGTGCTCTTGCCCGAGCCGCTCACGCCGGTGACGCAGACCAGGCCGCCCAGCGGGAAGCTCGCGTCCACGTTCTTGAGGTTGTTCTCGCGGGCGCCTTTGACGACGATGGCCTGCTTCTCGCTGAGCTTGCGCCTGGCGGCGGGGACGTCGATCCGCTTGCGTCCGGAGAGGTAGTCGCCGGTGATCGACGAGGGGTGGGCGCAGATTTCCGCGACCGTGCCCTGCGCGACCACGGTCCCGCCGTGGACGCCGGGGCCGGGGCCGATGTCCATGAGGTGGTCCGCGGCACGGATCATGTCCTCGTCGTGCTCGACGACGATGACGGTGTTGCCGATGTCGGTGAGGTGGCGGAGCGTGGCGATGAGGCGGGCGTTGTCGCGCTGGTGCAGGCCGATGGTCGGCTCGTCGAGCACGTAGCAGGCGCCCACGAGGCCGGACCCGACCTGCGAGGCGAGCCGGATGCGCTGGGCCTCGCCGCCGCTGAGCGTCCCGGTGCGCCGGTCGAGCGAGAGGTACTCGAGGCCCACGCCCGCGAGGAACCGCAGCCGGTTGTTGATCTCTTTGAGGATCGGCTCGGCGATGACGGTCTGCTCGGGGGAGAGCCGGAGCCCGCCGATGAACGCGACGGCGTCGGTGATGGTGAGCCTGGAGAGCTCGGCGATGTTGGCGTGGTGAACGGCCTTGCCGGGCTTCTCCGGCCTGCCAATGACCGTGCCGCTGCACGCCTTGGCGGGGTCCACGGCGTGAGCGCTGTGGAGGAGAACGTGGAGCGCCTCGATGCGGAGCCGGTCGCCGTGGCACGTGCCGCAGGGGGTGCTGGAGAGGAAGGTGGACAGCCACTCCTTGACGCCGGTGTTCTCGGTGCTCTTCCACCACTCCGAGATGTTGGGGATGACGCCTTCGAACTTGGGGCGTTTGGAGCCGTGGAGGAGGACCTTGAGCTGCTCGGGGGAGAAGGCGCTGACGGGCTCGGTGAAGGAGGCGCCGAAGTCTTTGCAGAAGCGGCGCAGGCGGCGGTTGAACCACGCCCGCACGGGGCCGTTCTTGTTCCAGGCGGCGACGGCGCCGTCGGAGAGGCTCATCGAGCGGTTGGGGATCACCAGGTCCTCATCGAACTCCAGGATGGTGCCCAGGCCGTTGCAGGCCGGGCACGCGCCGAAGGGGGAGTTGAAGGAGAACAGGCGCGGGGCGAGCTCTTCCAGCGCCACCTCCGGGTGCTCCGGGTCGCTGAACTTGGTTGAGTAGCTCTGGTCGGTCCAGGCGCTCTGGCCGTCCGCGCCGGGCGACTCGACGGAGATCACGATGACGCCGTCCGCGAGGCGGAGGGCGGCTTCGACGGATTCCGCCAGGCGCTGCCGCACATCGGGCTCCAGCGCGATGCGGTCGATGACGACCTCGATCGAGTGCTTCTCGTGCCGGCCCAGGCCCAGGGGGTTCTCGCCGGGTTCCTTCAGCGCTTCGCGGAGGTCGACCAGCTTGCCGTTGACGCGGGCGCGGTTCCAGCCCTGGCCTGAGAGCTCTTCGAGCACATCGCGGTGGAAACCCTTCTTGCCGCGGACGACCGGGGCCATCACCATGAGGCGCGTCCCGGCGGGCTTGCCCATGATGGCGTCCACGACCTGGGTGCTGCTGGTGGCGGAGATGGGCTTTCCGGACCGCTCGAGGACCGAGCCGTCTTTCTTCGTTTTGGTCACCGCCCAGGAGTAGGGCCGCCCGCAGCGGGCGTAGAGGAGGCGCAGGTAGTCGTAGATCTCGGTGGTGGTCGCGACGGTGGAGCGCGGGTTGCTGCTGGCCGAACGCTGCTCGATGGCGATGGTGGGCGGGATGCCCTCGATTTCATCGACATCGGGCTTCTTGAGCTGGTCGAGGAACTGCCGGGCGTAGGCCGACAGCGACTCCATGTACTTGCGCTGCCCCTCGGCGAAGATGGTGTCGAACGCGAGCGAGCTCTTGCCCGAGCCAGAGAGGCCGGTCATCACCACGAGCTGGTCTCGGGGGATGACGACGTCGATGTTCTTGAGGTTGTGCTCGCGGGCGCCCCGAACGCGGATGGTGCGCTGGGCCTCGGCGGTCGCCGCGGTCTTCATGGTCGGGCTGGGCGCGATCTCCACGCGAGGCTCCACGAGCCGGTCGGCCTTGCCGTTGACTTTGCTTTCACGCCGCCCGCTCACCGCCGAACTTCCCTGTGGGGCCAAGTGACATCCTCCGTGCCCGCGATGGTAGCTGGGGCTCGTTTGCTTCGCGTTCGCGCCCTGCCCGGATGTGAAGGGGCGTGTTTACCCGCTCGTGAACCTCAGGGCTCCGGCTTGGATGGAGCCGGTGCGGGCTGTGGAGTTGGAGCCGGCGGGGGGGAGGTCTGCTGCTGGCGGGTCCGCCGGGCCTCTCGGTCCGCGGCCTCCCGCTTCTTGGCGGCCTGGAAGAACCCCAGCATGACAAAGCCGATGGCCAGCCCCACGGCGTAGAACCCCAGCCGGCCCAGCAGCCCCTTCTTCCACTCTCCATTGCCCGGCGTCTGCATGGCCGATCCTAGCCCCTGCGCCCCTCGCCCTGGTCCTTCCCGCACTCGGGGCACTTGACGCCCCGGAGCGAGTAGCCGCACTCGCAGGCACCGCCCTTGCCGCCCCAGATGAACGCCACCGACTCGAGGACGACCCAGGCGGCGAGGCAGGCGACCGCGAGCGTGACGCCGGCGTTGATGTCGCGGTCACCATAGTTGATGTAGAAGGTCAAGTTCAGCCGCAGGAACACAAAGGCGTAAAACAGCGCGACGCCCGCGGCGATCAGCAGCCAGTGCCTGTGCTTCATGGCGGCCAGCTTACCTTCCCTTGCGTTTCTTGCCGGCCCGGGAGCCGGGCATGCCGGCCTTGGCGTCGGGCCGCCGCTTGCCGCGGTGGCCGGAGCCCTCGACCTCGGACCGGCGGACCTTGGTGCTTCCGCCGGACTTGTGGGCTTCCTCGCGCCGGCGGCGGAGCTTGAGGACCTGGTCGCGGATCATGGCGGCGCGCTCGAACTGCATTTCCTCCGCCGCGGCGAGCATCTCGCCCTCCATGTCCCTGATGAGCTCGTCGATCTCGAACTCGGGCTCGTTGGTGGTGACGGCATCGCGGGCGGTCTTGCGGGCCTTGAGCTCGCTCTCGAGCCCGCGGCGGACGGCCTTCTTGATCGTGGTGGGCGTGATGCCGTGCTCGGCGTTGTAGGCGAGCTGCTTGGCGCGGCGACGCTCGGTCTCGTCGAGGGCGTTCTGCATCGCGGGGGTCATGGTGTCGGCGTACATGATGACGCGGCCGTTGACGTTGCGGGCGGCGCGGCCCATGAGCTGGATCAGGCTCGTGGGCGAGCGGAGGAAGCCTTCCTTGTCGGCGTCGAGGATTGCCACCAGCGAGACCTCGGGCAGGTCGAGACCCTCGCGGAGCAGGTTGACGCCGACGAGCACATCGAAGTTGCCCAGGCGCAGGTCGGCGAGGATCTCCATGCGGTCGAGCGTCTCGATGTCGCTGTGCAGGTAGCGGACGCGCAGGCCTTTCTCGGCCATGAAGCTGGCGAGGTCCTCGCAGAGCCGCTTGGTCAGGGCCGTGACGAGCACACGCTCGCCGGAAGCGACTCGCTCCTGGCAGCGTTCGAGGAGGTCGGGGACCTGGCCCTTGGTCGGCTTGATCTCGACCACGGGGTCGAGGAGGCCGGTGGGGCGGATGACCTGCTCGGCGACCTCGCCGCCGGTCCGCTCGAGCTCGTACTTGCTGGGCGTCGCGGACACGAACACGATCTGGGGGACGATGGACTCGAACTCCTCGAAGCGCAGGGGCCGGTTGTCCAGGGCGCTGGGGAGGCGGAAGCCGTGCTCCACCAGCACCGTCTTGCGGGCACGGTCGCCGTTGAACATCGCTCGGACCTGGGGCACGGTGACGTGGGACTCGTCGATGATGAGGAGCCAGTCGCGGAAGTTGCGGCGGGAACTGGTGCCCGGGGGGCGGGGTTTCAGACCGCTGTCGGAAGAGAAGTCATTGGCGGCGGGCTGAAAGCCCGCCCCCCCGGTTCCCGGAGGTGCATAGTCGAAGTAGTCCATCAGGCAGAAGGGCCGCTCGCCGGGAGCGCGGCCGTCCATGAAGCGTGAGTAGTTCTCGATGCCCGGGCAGGTGCCGGTCTCCTCCAGCATTTCCAGGTCGAACTTCGTCCGCGAGAGCAGCCGCTGGGCCTCGAGCAGCTTGCCCTGGCTGCGCAGCTCCAGCACGCGGGCGTCGAGCTCGGCGCGGATTGCGTTCAGCGCGCCCTGGAGCTGGTTCTCCGGCATCACGTAGTGCACGGCCGGGAACAGGTGGAACGTCCGCTCCTCGGCGAGGATCTCGCCGCTGGTGGGGTTGATCAGCTCGAGCCGGTCGACCTCATCCCCGAAGAGCTCGATGTGCACCGCGTACTTCTCGTACGCGGGCCAGATGTCGAGCGCATCGCCGCGCACGCGGAACTGCCCGCGCTTCCACTCCAGCTCGCTCCGCTGGTACTGCATCGCGGAGAGCGCGAGCAGGAAGTTGCGCCGTTCAACCTTCATGCCGCGGGTGATCGTCAGAACCTTTTCGCCGTACGCCTCGGGGCTGCCCAGGCCGAAGATGCACGAGACGCTCGCGACCACCACGGTGTCGCGCCGGGAGAGGATGTTGCTGGTCGCCGCGAGGCGGAGCTGGTCGAGGTCGTCGTTGCGCGAGGAGTCCTTCTCGATGTAGATGTCGCGCTGGGGGATGTACGCCTCGGGCTGGTAGTAGTCGTAGTAGCTGACGAAGTAGTTGACGCTGTTCTCGGGCAGGAACTCCCTGAGCTCCTCGAAGAGCTGGGCCGCGAGCGTCTTGTTGTGGCTGATGATGAGCGTGGGCTTGCCGACCTTCGCGATGACGTTGGCCATCGTGAAGGTCTTGCCGGTGCCGGTGGCGCCAAGGAGCACCGCCGCGGGCTTTCCCGCGAGGATGTCGCCGGAGAGCTTCTCGATCGCCGCGGGCTGGTCGCCGGTGGGGGCGAAGGGGCTGACAACTTTGAAGGGCCTGGAGGTCACGCCCGAACTCTACACGTTTGGACTCGGTTTGGGGGACAATCTTGTGCGCAAAAGCGCGCTTCAGCCCGCCCGCCGCACCGCCGCCAGCCCTTCCGCGGCGGCCGACGCCTGTCCCCGGACCGACCGCAGGTCCACCGGGCAGAAGCCCGTAAAGCCTTTGGCGCTCAGGGCCGCCCCGTAGGCGACCAGGTCGAGCTTGCCGCGTCCCAGCGCGACCCGCACGCCGCCGGAGAAGTCCGACAGACGGGCCGCGGCGGGGAACGCCGGCAGCCTGGCCACGACCAGCGCCGGATCGCCGGAACCGGCGAGCACAGCCGCAGGATCGACGCCGCGGCCGACCCCCTGCCACTCACCGCTGCCGTGGTCGGCCAGCACCGCCCCCAGGCGATCGGCTTCGCGAGCGAGGGTCGCCACGAGCGTTGCGGGCGTCTTTTCGGGCAGCAGCACGCTGACGACCGGCGCCCCTTCAGTGAGCCGGGCCAGATCGGCGCTCAGGTCTAGGGCCCCCACCACCGCCGCGGCGGCGCGGTCCTGGTGCGCGGCGTCCACAAAGTGCGACTCGGGGATCCACAGGTCCAGCCCCGACAGGCCGAGCTCGAGCCGGCGCAGGAGGGCCGCCACATCGCGCCGGCCGGAGCGGTCGAGTTCGCGGGCTCGAAGGCCGGGCATGGTGGCGTCGAGCTGCACCGCGCGGTAGCCCAGGCCCGCGGCCCAGGCGATCAGCGCGCGCGGGCCGCCACCACCGGCCTCGGCCACCGGCTCGATGATCCCCGCGATCGACAGGCTGGCGCGCAGCAGTTCCACAGGCCCATGTTGTAGCACACCCGGGGCGGCACCCGGGGCCGACCCTACCATCGCTCATGGCCCCCCGCCGCGCGTTCCTGGAGACCGCCTACACCGCCGCGCTGGCGGTGTGGCTGGGCGTGATCGTGATGACCGCGGTTTCCGCGGCGCGCACCTTCCCGATTCTCAAGGACCTCGCCCCGACGCTGGGCAAGTACCCCGGCTATACCGGCGACCACTGGCGGATCGCCGCGGGGAAAGTCGTGAACACGACGTTCTGGTGGTCGGATGTGGCGCAGGTGCTGTGCTTCATCGTGTCGGTGCTGGTGCTGGTGGTGCTGACGATGGGGAAGCAGCTCACGTTCTTCGCGGCGGCGGCGCGGTGGACGGCGGCGGCGCTGCTCCTCTGCCTGCTCGTGTACCACCTGCTGTTCCTGGGGCCGCGGATGAGCGCGAACCTTGGGCAGTACTGGGAAGCCGCCGCGGCGGGGGACAACACCCGCGCGGAAGTCTTCCAGTCGGCGTTCAACGCCGACCACCCCAAGGCCCGCAGCGCGCTGACTTTGATCGCGCTCTCGCTGGTGGCGGCGCTGGTCGTCAACGCGTGGTCGCTCACGCGTGAGAAGAAGACTGTTACCCTCCCCCCGCCCCCCACCCCGCCGCAGCCCGGCTCAAGCCATGGCCAAGAAACCGCGACCACAAGCAGCCCGGACGAGCCGACGCCGATCCCGCTCAGCGACGCCGGACACCGGGACGAGCCCCGCGTCCCCTGACGCCCCGTTCGTGCCGCCGTTCGAGTTGCCCCGCGTCACGCCGGCGCAGAAGCGCCGCGCTGCGGCGCTCGCCGCGGAGTTAGCGGAGCACTACCCCACCGCCCACTGCGCCCTCAACTACACCAAGCCGCACGAGCTGCTGATCGCGACGATTCTCTCCGCGCAGAGCACGGACGTGGGCGTGAACAAGGCGACGCCCGCGCTGTTCGCGCGGTTCCGCACGCCCGCGGACTACGCCGCGAGCACGCCCGCCGAGATTGAGCCCTACATCCGCTCGACTGGCTTTTTCCGGAACAAGGCGCGGGCGGTGCACGAGTCCATGACGGCGGTGGTCGAGCGGTTCGGGGGCGAGGTGCCGCGCACGATGGAGGAACTGCTCACGCTGCGGGGCGTGGCCCGCAAGACGGCGAACGTGGTGCTGGGCAACGCGTTCGGCATCAACGCGGGGTTCGTGGTGGACACGCACATCGAGCGGCTGAGCCACCGCTTCGACCTTGTGCCGCCGGGCAGCACGGTGCAGGCGGTTGAGCGCTACCTGATGGCCCTGTTCCCGCGGGAGCAATGGTGCACCCTCTCGCACCAGTTCATCTGGCACGGGCGGGCGGCGTGCACGGCGCGGCGGCCGGGGGGAAGGTGCTGCCGCGAGCACCCGATCTGCGACCGGTTCGGGGTGGGGTGCGAGCACGAGCGGTAGGGAACGCCTACGCGGGCCGGATGCCGCGGTACATCTCCTGCACCCGGGCCGTCTCGGTCTTGAGCACGCCGGTCAGCACGTGGCGGGGGATGCGCCACTCGTTCTGGGCCGCGGTGACGCTGGCGCAGTGCTCGGTGAGGCAGCGGTAGAGCAGCTTGAAGGCGTCGCGGGGCTGGTGCAGGCGTTCGAGGGCCTCGAGGAGTTCCTGCCGGGTCACGTCCTGGGCGAAGAGGTCCATGAGGTCGGCGGGCGGCGCGCCGGACGCGGTACACGCGGCGATGCGGGCGTTGCACAGGTCGTACAGCGTCGTGCCCGTCCAGGAGAGGTGCTCGACGAAGTGCTGCTTGTCGAGCCGCGCCTCCTGGAAGAAGGCCGAGCTCTCGCGGAACACCGCGTGCCGCAGGTCCATCGGGAGCAGCAGCTTGAAACCGATGGAGTCCTGCTGGAGGAACTTGTTGTTGAGCATCGGCCACACCACCGCCTTCATCTTGTCGGGGTCACCGCTGACCAGCGTGGGCTCGTCCACGCGGTCGACGATCACCACCAGACCCACGTGGCCCAGTGCCCGCAGCACGCGGCGGAGGCGGTCGATGGCTGCGTAGCGCGGCTCGTCGCTGTCGGTCACGGGCAGGTGCTGGGTCTGGCGTGCGCCGGGGGGCATCTCGCGGAGCGAGCGGCCGTAGCTCACATCCGGCCGGTTCACCACGCGGATCTGCCGGCGCAGGCGCTTGGCGGTGCGCATGAGCTTCCAGCGGTCGTAGACGCCCACCTTGAGCGCGAAGATCGCGTAGAGCAGGGTGATGCCCACCAGGCCCCACGCCGTCATCTCGGGCTTCACGCCTCGGATGGGCACGAGCTTGGTCCACACGACTGCCGCGAGGATGAGCAGCGGGAAAACCACCAGCGCGGCGTTGTTGGAGATGATGCGGAGCGGCGGGAGGAACTTGAGCCGCCGGCGCAGGGCGACGGTGCGTTCCGCGGCGGTGTCCGGCCGGTCGTACAAGGCCTGCAGCAGCAGCAGGTCGCGCCGCAACGTGCTGTCGAGCCGGCGCAGAATGTTCTTGCTGTCCTCGGGCAGGTCGATGGGGTCAGGGCCCGAGCCCACCACGGCGTCGACCAGGCGGGGCACGACCGCGCAGAGCACCGCGTCCTGGTGGTCCACCAGCCGCAGCTTCTGGAGCGACTCGAGCGGGGTCTTGCTGCCCAGCCGCTCGTGGACGCGGTCGAGCACGCCGTTGAGGTCGTCGTAGGCGACCAGAAGGACCTTGGCGCCCGGGTTGGCGAGGTTGTGCTCGGCGATGCGGCGGGCGATCTGGAGGCGGATGGCGGTCTTGCCGCTGCCCTTCTCGCCGAACACGACGCTGCTGCTGGGGCGGCGCAGGTCGCCCACGATCTTCTCGAAGTCGGCGTGCAGCATCTCGTGCGTGTGCTCGATGCGGCCGGGGGCGAGCGGCGGGGGGCCGCTCATGCGGCCGAAGACCGGGTCGGAGCGTGCCTCCTCGCCCCGGAAGGGGTTCTCGGTGAGGCGGTGGTGTGAGAGGAACTCGGTAAGGGTCATGGGCGGCAACGCGGAGGCGTGAGACAGAGGATACCGGCCCCGCGTCCACCCCGCACGCGGACCGTGCGATCGCGGCACGGAACGCCGTTTTCATGGAGGACCCGGGTTCATCGTCCATAAGCCCGGCTCGGGCACGGAAAGTTGCGGTTGATTCCGGCATGAGCGCCGGCTCGTGTTACGTTTCGGCATGACCACGACCCGCGCTCTGAATGGCCGCAGGGACGAACGCCGCCGCGTCGTGTGTGAGCCGCCGTAAAGGGGACGACCGCGGGCGGCCCCGGTGCACAGCCCCGGGCCGGTCCGCCGTCGCTCCGTCGTTCGTGCAGCCACTTCTACAGCAAGAACACGGGGCGCGGCAGCGCTCCGGCTCATCGTCCGCGCCCGGCGCGGCGGAGGTCCCCATCATGCGGAACGTGCAGCTCGACCTGCTGAGGGCGCTGGCGGTGGTGCTGGTGCTGGGGCGGCACATGGGCAAAGTGCCCGACGACCTGCCCCCCTGGCTCTACGTGCCGATGAAGCTGTGGAACGCCGCGGGCTGGATGGGCGTGGACATCTTCTTCGTGCTGAGCGGGTTCCTGATCGGCGGGCTGCTGTTCCGAGAGCTGCGCGACACGGGTGAGTTCAGCGTGGGGCGGTTCCTGACACGCCGGGCCCTGCGCATCTACCCGCCTTTCTACATCATGCTGGCCGCCACGCTGGGGTTCAAGGCGTGGACGGAGATCCCGCTGTGGGTGGACCCGGTCACGCCGGCGCACATCGCCTCGGAAGTGTTCTTCATGCAGAGCTACTTCTCCGGCGCGCTGCTTCACACGTGGTCGCTCGCGGTGGAGGAGCACTTCTACCTGGGCCTGCCGCTGCTGCTGTTGCTGCTGGGGGCGCGGCGGGCCCGGCCGGCGCAGGGTCTCACAGGGGACGCGCTGTGGGACGCGCGCCCCTGCCGCGGGCTGGTGACGGCGTGCCTGTGCATCATGGCGGGCGTGCTGATCGCGCGGTCCGCCCAGAGCATCGCCGTCGGCGCCAACCGCGACCTGTTCAACGCGCAGCACCTCACGACGCACATGCGGATGGATGCGCTGGCGTTCGGCGTGCTGCTGGCGTACCTCTCCACCTTCGCGCCCGCGGTGGTCACCGGCTTTGTCACGCGTCACCGCTGGAAGCTGGTGGTGTTCGCCCTGCTCGCCTTCGCGCCCGCCGGGCTGTTCAGCCTGTGGGACCTCTTCCACCAGACCGTCGGCGTGACGCTGATCTATCTGGGGGCCGGGGCCCTCATGCTGGTGCTGCTGCACACCCGCATGCCCACAGGGCGTGTGGTGACGCCGGTGGTGAACGGGTTCGCGGCGATGGGCGTGTGCTCCTATTCCGTCTACTTGTGGCACATGTCCATCATCATCTTCGGGATGCACGGGGTCCAGGCCATGATCGCCCGCACCGGCTGGCTGGGGGGCGAGCCTGGGCGCGGGGCCGCGTACGTGCTGGAATGGATCATCCTGATGCCCGCGAGCGTCTTGCTGGGCATGGCCGCGGCCAAGCTGGTGGAGCTGCCCACGCTGGCGGTTCGGGACCGGCTCTTCCCGCGGCGTGTGGAGCGGGGCGCCCCGGAGATTGGCGTGGCGGCGCACCCCCGGGTGCCGGGCTAACACCCGCCGCCGGCGAGGACGCGGAAGAACGACTCGATGTCGCCGTCGGTCCCGGTGTCGCCGTCGTCGTTGAAGTCGGCTGTCCAGCACGAGGGGCAGCAGTTGCCCGCCAGGCACGCGAAGAACGACTCGATGTCCGCGTCCGTGCCGGCGTCGCCGTCGTTGTCAAAGTCCGCTGTGCCGCAGCCCACCCCCACTACTGCGCCCTCGTACGCGCCGATGCTGGGCGGTGCGGGCGGCTGCGGGTAGCAGCGGCCGTTGAACGCCGCGGGCGTGAGCGCCGGGCTGTGCCCCGCGCCCACCGCGATGCTGGTCGGGGGCACCTGGTAGCTCGCGCCGGGCGCGGGCAGGGGGGTGGCGAGCTGCGGGTTGACGCCCGCGATGCGGCCGGCCTCCGGCGCGGGCAGGCTGGGCGCGCTCGCGGCGGGGTTGTCGTAGGCGTACCACAGGTTGTTGCGGAAGGTGAAGGTCTCGGGGGCGGTGTTGGCGCCGATGTTCACGTAGGTCGAGAGGTCGGAGCGGTCGAAGTAGACGAGGTTGTTCTCGAACGTGTTGTTCCCGCAGGGGGCGAAGGCGTGCGTGGCGGTGGAGTTCGTTTCCTGGAGGATGCGGAAGAGCCAGTTGTGCGGCGTGATAATGGTGTTGTTGGAGACGACGCAGTCCACCGCGCCCACGAAGGCGACGGCGCACGTGCCGCCCTGGATCACGTTCGCGAGGACGCGGATGCCGCGGGCCTCGGCGTTCGGCTGTGTTGTCGAGAGCGGGGGGCGGAAGAACTCGAACCCGGTGCTCCCGCCGATGTTGATGCACCGCTCACCGCTCTCCTCGAAGCGGTTGCGGACGATGTCGATCTGGCTCGTGCCGCCCTTGGCCTGGATGGCGTTGCCGGACGCCTGGCCGAACTGGTTGCGCGCGATCACGCCGCGGTGGCAGCCGACCATGTCGATGAGGGAGCCGCTGGCCGCGCCTCCGGCGCGGGCGAACTCGCTGTCGAGCACCCAGAAGTCGTAGATGCCCGAGAGCTTCAGCGCATCGTTGTTGCCGCCGGTGCCGATATCGTGGATGAAGAGGTTTCTGAACACCAGGAAACCCGATGCGCCCGGCGTTCCCACTTCGCCGCCGTCGTCGCAGTTGACGCCGTTTCCGGTCGAGTTTCGCACCTCCAGGTCGTGCAGCACCACGTAGCGGGCCCTCGAGAACTGGAACCCGTTGCTGCCGCCCTGGATGACGGGCTTTGCCTGGCCCGGGGCGCCGCCGATCCAGACCGGGGCGTCCGGTGTGCCCGTGAGGTTGCCGATGAACATCCCGCCGCTGTAGGTGCCGGGCGCAACCACGATCGCCGTGCCCGGGGTCGCCTGCCCCGCGGCGTGGGTGACCGTCGCGAAGGGCTGCTGGGGCGTGCCGTCGCCGGTCGCGTTGCTGCCCGTGGTGGCGACGTGCAGCGTGCGTGCCGGTGTGCGGCCGTCGGCGAAGGTGGGGATGTGAGTGCAGGGCTGCTGGGCCGCCGCCAGCGGCACGGCGAAGGTCAGGAGCACGACCGGGAGCACGCGGACCATGCCCCAGTGTAAGGGGCCGGGTCAGCGGTCGGACTTCGCCCCGTCGAGCAGGCTCTTGACCAGTTCCTGCTTCTGCTCTGCCGCGAACTGCATGATGAACAGCGATGCCTGCTGGAGCGTCTGCTCGCGGATCAGGTTCGCGGTTTCCTTGGCGAAGTCGGCGTCCTCCAGGGAGGACCTCGCCAGCTCGGTGTTCTCGATCTCGGTGAGCAGCGTGCGACGCTCGCTGTCGTTGGCCTGCATCTGGCGGCCGATCGCCCCGCGGCTCGTGGTGATGGCGTCTGAAGCCGCGGTGACCGTGGCCTGCGCGGCTTCCAGGTTTCCGCTGACCAGGTTGAGCTTGCCGTTGCCGAGCATGTCGCGGAGGCTGGTTGGCGCATCGGGGTCGGCGTGGGACACACCGAGGTTCGACGAGCCGAACGCGGTCAGGATCTGGCTGCCGTTGAAGGTCGTCGTCTGGGCGAGGTGGTCGATCGCCCGGATGATGCTGTCGGCCTCGACCTGGAGGCCCTCTTTCTCGGCGGGGGTCAGGGCGCCGGTGTTGGCCGCCCTCGTGACCGCCGACTGGAGGTCCAGGAGCAGGTCGCTGAGGACCGACTCGGCCCCCTCCCGGGCGCCCAGGTACGCGTCCTGGAAGTCGAGGCGCTCGAGGCGCGTGTTCAGCGCGGCAAGGTCCGCCTTCATGTGGTTGACGGCGGCCAGGCCCGCGGGGTTGTCGGCGGCGCGGTTGATCTGCTTGCCGGTCGCGAGCCGCTCGAGCGTGGCGTTGAGCTGGCGCGAGAAGTTGGCGTACGCGCCCTGGGAGCGCATCCCCGAGAGGTTGGAAAGGGAAACGCCTGCCACCACTGGAGGTATCGGGCCTTCCGGGGGCCGGCTTCATCCAGGACCGCGGTGTGAGGACGACGTTTGGGGTCCGTGCGCGCTACCCTTGCGGCCAACCCGACCCGGCGGCCCAATAACCTGCCCCGCGGGCCCCGACGGCCCGCCAAAGCTCAGGACATCATCCATGCTCGGACGTGTTTTCAAGGCCTACGACATCCGCGGCACCTACCCGGACCTGCTCAACGACACCATGGCCTGGCAGATCGGTTATGGGGCGAGCCGGTTCCTGCTCGCCGATGCCGCCGCCGCGGGCGAGACGAGCCCGATGATGCGGAACATCGTGGTGGGGCGCGACATGCGGCTCTCCAGCCCGGGGCTGACCAAGCAGCTCATGCAGGGCATCAACGACCAGGGCGGGGACGTGATTGACATCGGCCTGTGCGACACGTCGATGATCTACTTCGCGATCAACCACCTGGACTGCGCGGGCGGCGTGATGGTGACGGCGAGCCACAACCCGCCCAATTACAACGGGTTTAAGATCAGCAAGCGGAACGCGAAGCCGGTGGGCGAGGTGTCGGGGCTGGCCGAGGTCCGCAAGCACGCCGCGATGGTGGACAAGGCGACGCTCGTCAAGCAGAGCGGCCGGCTGGAGCAGCGCGACCTGTGGCCCGCGTACGCGCGGCACGTGCGGAGCTTCCTGGACCTCGGCGGCGCGGGCCGCACGCTGAAGGTGGTCATCGACGCGAGCAACGGCATGGCCGGGACGATGATCCCCAAGGTGTTCGGCAAGCAGAGCCCCCTGGGCCCCGTCCCCGGGCTCCAGATCATCGAGATCAACTTCGAGAACACCAAGGGCGTGTTCGCGCACGAGCCCAACCCGCTGGTCGCCGCGAACCTCCGGCAGGTGCAGGAGGCGGTGGTGAAGGAGAAGGCCGACGTGGGCTTCTGCTACGACGGCGACGCCGACCGCTGCATGGTGATCGACGAGAAGGGCAGGGCGGTCGGCTGCGACCACCTCACCGCCCTGCTCGCCAAGCACTTCCTCGCCAAGGCCCCCGGCGCCGCGGTCGTCTACGACCTGCGCTCCACCAAGGCGGTGGCCGAGGATGTCCTGAAGGCCGGCGGCCGGCCCGTCCGCGGCAGGGTGGGCCACGTCTTCCTCAAGCAGGCGATGGCCGAGCAGAACGCGATCTTCGGCGGCGAGCTCTCCGGCCACTTCTACTTCAAGGACAACTTCAACGCCGACAGCGGCGCCATCGCCATGTGTACGGTCCTGACGGTGCTGGCGCACTCCAAGAAGCCCATGAGCCAGCTCGTGAGCCCCATCGCCCGCTATGCGCAGTCCGGCGAGATCAACTTCCAGATTGAGGACAAGGACGCGGCGCTCGCGGAGCTCAAGAAGTCTTACGGGCCCGGGGCGAACCCGCAGGCCCAGATGGACGAGCTCGACGGCGTCACGATCGACTGCTTCAAGACCGACGGCTGGTGGATCAACGTCCGCAAGAGCAACACCGAGCCGCTGCTGCGCCTCAACCTGGAGGCGAGGGACAAGGCGACGCTGGACCGCATGCTGGCCCAGATCGCCCCGCGCCTGGGCAAGCGCGTGGATCACTAAGCCGGCGCCTTACATCCAGCGGGCCACGACCACCTTGCTCTCGGTGTAGAACTTCACCGCGTCCTCGCCGTTGGCGTGCAGGTCGCCGAAGAAGCTCTGCTTCCAGCCGGCGAAGGGGAAGACGGCCATCGGTGCGGGCACGCCCACGTTGATGCCCACCATCCCCACCTGCGCGTGGGTCTTGAAGCGTCGCGCCGTGTACCCGCTGCTGGTGAAGATCACGCCCATGTTCCCGTACCGGGAGCGGTTCATGGTGGCAAGGGCCGCGTCCAGCGTGTCCTCGCGCACGATGCTCAGCACCGGCCCGAAGATCTCCTCCTCCAGCACCGCCATGCCCGGCCGCACGTGGTCGAAGATCGTCGGCTCCACGAAGCAGCCGGGCCCCGCGGTCGAGCCACCGCCGCACACGAGCGTCGCCCCGTCGCGCTTGCCGCTCTCGATGAACCCCAGGATCCGCTCCTTGCTCTGCTGATCGATGACGGGCCCCATGCCGCACCCGGGCTCGTCGCCCTTGGCGACCTTGATCTTCGCCGCGGCCTCTTTCAGCCTGGGAATCAGCCACGAGGGAGTGTCCCCCACCGCCACGCACACGCTCCCGGCCAGGCACCGCTGGCCGCTGTTGCCGAAGGCTGATCCGACGATCCCCTCGATCGCGGCGTCCTGGTTGGCGTCGGGCATGATCACCATGTAGTTCTTGGCCCCGCCCATGCACTGGGCCCGCTTGCCGGCCGCCGTCGCTGTCTGGTACACGTGCTTGGCCACCTTCGTCGATCCGACGAACGACACCGCGCGCACATCGTCGTGCGTGATGAGGTGGTCGACCACCTTCGGCCCGCCCGTCACCAGGTTCAGCACGCCCGCGGGCAGCCCGGCCTCCCGCGCCAGCTCGACCTCACGCACTGCCGACAGCGGCACCTTCTCGCTGGGCTTGAGCACAAAGGTATTCCCGCACGCCACCGCCATCGGCCACATCCACAGCGGCACCATGACCGGGAAGTTGAACGGCGTGATCCCCACGCACACGCCCAGCGGCACGCGGTCCACCGTCGAGTCGATCCCTACGCCGCTCCTGTCCTCCGTGCGGCAGAACGAACTGCTCACCGCGATCTGCGGCAGCGTCTTGCCCATCATCAGCGTGGGCGCGGCGCACGCGAACTCGACGCAGTCGATCCCTCGCCGCACATCGCCGCGGGCCTCGGCCATGGTCTTGCCGTGCTCTTTGACGATGAGCCCCGCCAGCTCCTCGAAGGCCGTCTCCAGCGCCTGCTTGTAGCGGAAGAGGAACTGGCAGCGGTCGCCCACCGGCGTGGCGGCCCACGCGGGGAAGGCCTCCGCCGCGGCTGCCACCGCCTGCTCGGCGAGCCGCACATCCTCGAGCGCGACGCCCGCCAGCGGCTCGCCCGTCGCGGGGTTCTTCACCTGGAAGGTCGCCTCGCCCGCTGGAGCCACGGGCCGGCCGCCGATCATCGCTGGAACGGTGTTCATGCCGCGAGTGTACCCCAACCCCGGCGCGGGCCCTGTCACACATCCACCCACACGCCCCCCGAGCGGGCGCTGGTCGCGGCGGCTTCCGCGAACGCGACGGCCCGGAGGCCTTCGGCGAGCGTGGGGAACTCCCTCCCCAGGCCCTTGCGTGCCCGCCCCTCGCTCTTGGCCCGCACCGCCTCGTACACCCCCCGGTACAGGTTCGCGAGCGCCTCAACGCCGCCCTCAACCAGGCCGGGGCCGAACCGGGTCGCCTCGGCCCCCAGCACGCCCGCGCCGATCCCGCCGCGGGACATGACCTGCACCGTGCCGTCCCTCCCCCACACCCAGAGGCGGTCGGGCTGCTCGCTGCTCCACGCGAGCGCCCCCTCCGTGCCCTGCACACGCAGGCGGGCGGTCTCGTCACGGCCCTGGATGAGCAGGGCCACGCCGCGGGCGGCGCCGTCGAAGCGGAGAAGAACTGACGCGTCGTCCTCTGCGCGCCGCGCCTGGTTCATCGTCCAGTCCGCGCACACCGCCCGGAGCTTCAGCCCCGCCACGGCGGCGGCGAGCCCCTCGGCGTACGCCCCCAGGTCCCGCAGCGCGCCGGCGGAACCCGGGCCTCCCATCTCTACCACGACCCGGCGCACCGTCCCCAGCCGCCTCTCGCGCACCAGCTCCATCGCCCGGCGCACCATCGGGTAGCCCGTGTGCGGCATGGCGCACGCGAAGACGGTCCCCGCCGCCTTGACGGAGCGCACGAGCTCTTCGCCCGCGTCACCCGCGGGCAGCGCCGAAGGGTCCGCCAGCACGTGCATCCCGGCCTCGACCGCGGCCCGCACGAACTCCGGCTCCACGCCCGGGGCGGCCGCGGCCACCTGCACCCGCTGGTCTGCGGGCAGTTCCTTCTCTCCTGAGATCAGCTCGCGCCAGTTCGCGTATGGGCGCGCGGCCGCACGCCCGCCGCCCGCACACGCGACGACCTCGCCTTCTCCGTCAAGGGCCGCCGCCATCGCGTGCAGCGAGGCGCCCTCTCGGCCCGCTCCTACCAGCCCTACTCGCACAATCCCTGGCTTCATGACGCGATTCTACTGGGAGAACCAACCAAAGACCGCCCCATCCGAACGGTCATTCATGCACCGGTCACTGCCCCCTTACCCCCTCCCGGGAACCTTCCTTTGAAAGGAGGAGTTCCCGATGGAAGACACCCGCAAGGAGACCCGCAAGCAGGACAACCCCCGCTTCGGCCGCGAGCAGAACGACCCGGTGAGCACCGGGAACGCGCCCGCCCGCATCACGCCCTCGCAGCAGGAAGCACCGGTCAGTTCCACGCTCGAGCTCGACTTCTGGCGTACCAACTACCAGCACCGCCCCTATGTCGAGCCGGGCGTGAGCTATGACGAGTACGCCCCCGCGTACCGCTACGGCTGGGAGGCCTACACCTCCCACGCCGGTCTGGGCCGGACGTTCGAGCAGGTGGAGCCCGACCTCCAGAGCCGGTGGGACCTGTACCGGGGCACCAGCAAGCTGCCCTGGGACAAGGCCCGCCTCGCCGCGAAGGACGCGTGGGAGCGCACCCACCACGGCGCGGACACCAGCGCCGACCGGCAGTGGGTGCCGTTGCTCGAGAACCTGCTCCAGATCTGCATGGACGGGGTCAAGGGCTTCCCCCTCGCCGCGGACAAGGTCGCTCCGCAGCACGCCGAGCTTTTCCGCACGTTCGGGGCGGAGCGTGAGCAGTGCGCGAACGAGCTGCGTGCCGAGATCGCCCGTCGCGGCGGGGAGCCCGAGAAGGAGGGCGACACCGCCGGCGCCCTCCACCGCACCTGGATCGCCATCAAGTCCGCCCTGACCAGCGGCGAGAAAGCCGTGATCGACGAGGTCGAACGCGGGGAGGACGCCGCCGTCTCGGCCTACCAGACCGCCCTCAACGAGAACGCGTTGCCGAACGAGCTCGAGGTCGTCCTGACGCGCCACTACACGAAGGTGAAGAACGCGCACGATCAGGTGGCCGCGATCAAGCACGCCCTGGAATAGGAGGAGTCATGCACCGCTGGTCCGACCGGTCGCACGAGGACCGCGCCCCCGAAGAACACCGCCCCGGGCAGACGCCCGAGCCCGCCGGGCTGCACCGCACCAGCGGGGCGCACCGGCGCGACCGGCCCCGCTCGCGCTGGCGCCGGGGGGACCGCCCCACGACGGCCGCGGAGTGGGAGGTCGCCGAGTTCTACGACAGCCTGGAGCGGCCGCGTCCCTAACCTTGTCAATGCCGCTCATCCGGTCCACGCCCCAAGGCCTGTACTGCGAGGAGGGCGGCTTCCACATCGACCCTTGGGCCCCGGTTGAGCGTGCCGTCATCACGCACGCGCACGCCGACCATGCACGCCCCGGCAGCGGCTCGTATCTCTGCACCACCGACGGCGCCGGCGTGCTCCGGCTGCGCATGGGGCAGGGTGCGCAGATCTCCACGCTGGCGTACGGGGGCACGGTCGAGCAGCAGGGGGTCCGGATCTCGCTCCACCCCGCGGGCCACATCCTGGGCTCCGCGCAGGTCCGCATCGAGCGAACGGTCGCGGGCGCCGAAGGCCCCGCCGGCGAGGTGTGGGTCGTCAGCGGCGATTACAAGACCGAGCCCGACATCACGTGCCGCCACTTCGAGCCGGTCCGCTGCCACACGTTCATCACCGAGAGCACCTTCGGGCTCCCGATCTACCGCTGGCCTTCCCAGGCCGAGACCACCGCGGAGATCAACGCGTGGTGGCGCGCCAACCAGCGGGAGGGCCGCACCAGCCTCATCTACGCATGGCCCCTGGGCAAGGCCCAACGCATCCTGGCCAGCATCGACCCGTCGATCGGCCCCGTCGGCGCCCACGGCTCGATCCGCCGCCTCAACGCCGCGTACGCGGACGCGGGCGTGCCCCTGCCGGAGGTTCTCCGCGCCACCGGGGACGGCGCCCTGCCGCTCCGCGGCGCGGGCCTTGTGGTTGCCCCGCCCTTCACCAGTGCCAGCACGTGGCTCCGCCGGCTGGCGGGCGAGGGCGGGGTCGGCACCGCGTTTGTCAGCGGGTGGATGAAGGTGCGCGGCGCCCGCCGCCGCCGCAGCGTTGATCGCGGCTTTGTCCTCAGCGACCACGCCGACTGGCCCGGCCTCATGCAGACGATCCGCGACACCGGTGCGCAGCGGGTGGGCGTCACCCACGGCTTCGCGGGGCAGGTCTCCCGCTGGCTCCACGAGCAAGGGCTGGACTCCTTCGTCATCGAGTCCCGCTACGAGGGCGAGTCCGGCGAGACCCCGGAACTCGCCGCCGCGTTCGAGCAGAGCCTGGAGGCGCCCGCGTGAAGCGCTTCGCCCGCCTCTACCGCGCGCTGGACGAGACCACGCGCACCAACGAGAAGGTCGTGGCCCTGCGCAGCTACTTCGAGCAGGCGCCGCCGGAGGATGCCGCGTGGGCCCTGATGTGCCTTGCGGGCAAGCGGCTCAGGCGCACGATCGGCGTGAACGTGCTCCGCGACGCCGTCCTGCTTGAGACGGGCCTCCCCGCGTGGATGCTGGGCGAGTGCTACGACGTGGTGGGCGACTGGTCTGAGACGATGTCGCTGCTGCTCCCCGCGCCGGGGGCCGGCCCGGACCTGCCGCTGCACACGGTGTTCCGGGACTTCATCGTACCCATGGGCGCAATGGACGCCGCCGGGGCGATGTCCTTGCTCCGGCGTGCCTGGGGGACGCTCCCCCGCGACCAGCTCTTCCTGTTCCACAAGCTCATCAGCGGCACGTTCCGCGTGGGCGCCGCCCGCGGCCTGGTGGTCCGTGCCCTCGCCGAGGCCGCGGGCCTGGACCCGGACACCATCGCCCACCGCCTTGCGGGCCGGTACGAGCCCACGCCGGACGCCTACCGCGCCCTGCTTGCGCCGCGCTCGGCCGAGGATGCGGCGCACCCCTACCCGTTCTGCCTCGCGCACCAGCTTGACGAAGCGCCCGGCTCGCTCGGCGACGCCCGCGAGTGGCTCGCGGAGTGGAAGTGGGACGGCATCCGCGCTCAGCTCATCCGCCGCGCCGGACGAACCTCCCTCTGGTCCCGCGGCGAGGGCGCCATCGGCCCCCAGTTCCCGGAGATCGCCCGCATCGGCGACGCCCTCCCCGAAGGCACCGTGCTCGACGGCGAGGTCATCGCCTGGCAAGGTTCGCCGGGCGACGGGAGTCCGCTGCCCTTCAAGGCTCTCCAGACCCGCCTGGGCCGCAAGGACCTCCAGCCCTCGCTCTTTGACACCACCATCGTGCTGTACATGAGCTTCGACCAGCTTGAGCGCGGAGGCCGCGACATCCGCGGCGAGCCCATCGACGCGCGGCGGGCGACGCTCGAGGGCACCGTTCAGGCCCTGCTGGAAGCACGGCCGGACCTTCCCGTGCGCGTCTCGCCCCTGCTCCCGCACGGCACGTGGGAAGACCTCGGCCGCGCACGCGAGCAGGCCGCCATCGACCGCGCCAGCGAGGGGCTCATGCTCAAGCACCGCGCATCGATGTACCACGTCGGGCGTGTCCGGGGGGATGCCGCCTCCGGCAACGCGGGCTGGTGGAAGTGGAAGGTGGACCCGTACACCGTCGACGCGGTGCTCCTCTACGCGCAGCCAGGCTCGGGCCGGCGTGCGGGGCTCTACACCGACTACACCTTCGCGGTGTGGCACGGCGATCAGCTCGTCCCCTTCGCGAAGGCCTACTCCGGGCTGACCGACGAGGAGATCCGGCGCGTTGACGCCTTTGTCCGCCGCCACACGCTGGACCGGCGCGGGCCCGTCCGCTTCCTGGAACCCAGGCTTGTCTTCGAGATCGCGTTCCAGGAGATCCACCCCTCGACACGCCACCGCTCCGGCGTCGCGGTCCGCTTCCCCCGCATCACACGCTGGCGCGAGGACAAGACCCCGGATCAGGCCGACACGCTCGAGACTCTGCTCACACTGGTGGCGATGGACCCGCGAGCCGGCCCGCTCAGGGCTCCGACTCGGCCCGGCGCGGCGCCTCGGGCGCGGGCGGCTCCGCGCGCGTCCCCGGCTCTGCGCCCCGACCGGGAGCGGCCCGGTCCTCCTTCGGCTCCGGCCGGCTGACCTTCGGCAGCGATTCCCTGAAGTACCGCAGCACCTCCTCCATGCTGCCGACGATCCCCGCGAAACCGGAGATTTCGAGGCGCTGCCTGAGCGAGGCCTCGGGCCCCACGCCCCACGCGCCGGCGATGAACGTGAGGCCCGGCACCCGCCGGCGAGCGATCTTGGCCCGCGCCCGCGCGTGCGTCGCGGCGTGCGGGGGCACGGACGAGATCAGCACCAGGTCCGGCTTGTACTCGCCCACCACCGCCGCGAGGTCGTTGCCCAGTTCGTCCACGCTCATGGCGCGGACCCCGACGCCGAGCCCGGGCCCGAGCATCTCCACCATCTGCCCCGCGATCGCGTCCGCCTCGTCGCGCGCCGGGATGCACAGCAGCCGCAGACGCTCCAGCGGCGTGGGCAGGCGCGGCGGGGTCAGCTTGCCGTTGATCCCGTAGTCCTCGCGCGACAGCGCGAGCTCGCCCGCGCGCAAGGCCGCGTCCTCCACCACCTCCGACGCGATCTGCAGGATGAACTCATAGTGGGGCCTGTCCAGCGTCCCGTCTTCCAGCTCGCAGTCTGCGTTCTTGAGGGCGGGCAGCACAACGTCGTCGTAGAGCTCCGCCAGCGTGTGCTCTTCGAGGTAGTTCATCGCGACCTCGGCCGCCTCCTCCCCGGCCATCGCGATCAGCCGCTGGTAGAACTTCTGCCTTGGCGGCAGCACGGGCGTATCGCCCAGCAGGACATTCAGGAACGTGAGCTGCGGGACGTGCCGGCCCGCGACCACCAGGCACACCGTGAGAGGGGTCGCCAGCAGCAGCCCGGGGATTCCCCACAGCCAGCCCCAGAACACCGCGGCCAGCAGCAGTGAGAGCGCGGAGATCCCCGTCGAGGACCCGTACATGTGCGGCTCGACGAAGTTGTTGGTGATCACCTCGAACGTGATCAGGAACAGCAGCACGTAGATCGGCTGCTGCCACCCCTCGGATGTCGCCACCGACAGCGCCAGGGGGAGCACCCCGGCTGTGATCCCCCCGATGTACGGGATGTAGCGCAGCGCGCCGTTCAGGAACCCCCACAGCAGCGCATTGGGCACGCCGATCACCGCCAGGCCGATGCCGATCCCAACGCCGTTCATGGCGTTGACCATGAACTGCATGCGCAGGAAGCGTCCGATCCGCTGCGAGAGCTCGCCGAGCGCGGCCGTCGTCGTGGTCACCCTGCCCGCGCTGATGAGCCGGATGATCCGGTCGCGCATGTCGTCCCACTGGATGAGGATGAACACGGCGAACACGAGCATGATGCCGATGGTCGCAAGTGGCGGGAACAGGCTGCCCGCGTAGGCGGTCAGCGTGCTGACGGCGTCGGGGTCGGGCTCGACGACGTCAACGGGGACCGGCGCGACGCCGCCCGTCTCGGCGGCGAGCGCCTCGCCGCGGAGTTCCTTCACCATCTCGGTCATGCGGGCGAAGGCGTGCCCGGCGGGCCCGCGGAGCCCGCCGATCTTCTCACGGATGTTGTCGGTGTACTGCGGCAGCGTGGTGGCCACGTGAACGAACTGGTCGAACACCAGCCAGCCCACACCCACAACCGGCAGGATCGCGACGATCGACACCGCCAGCACCGCGAGCACGTGGCCGACCCCCGCCCGCTCGAGCCGCGCCACCAGCGGCTGGAGGAGCATGGCGATGAACACCGCCAGCGCGAGCGGGATCACCACCTCCTTCGCCACCGCCAGGAACACCACGACCCCCGCGATCACCGCGAGCGTCGTGACGCGGGGCGTCTGGATCGCGGCGGGCTGGAGGAGCAGGGGCGCTGCGCGCTCCGGCTCGGGTTTCTGCGAGCGGCCCAGCAGGTGTCTGATCCGGGCCGTGAACTTGTGGCGGCGGTGTTGTTCCATGCACGCCGCGCCCGCAGGCCCGGCAGGCCAGCTTTCCACCGCCCGCTAAGCCGGGGTGCGCCCAGCCCGTGAATGGCCCTTCACCGGCTTGCGAGCACGGCCTCGAGCAGCCCGTCGGAGGACGCCGCCAGCATGTCGTACACCCGGGAAAAGCCGTCCCCCTGCCCGTAATAGGGGTCCGGCACGTCCAGTTCATGCTCCGGCGCCCCCTGCATCGCAGGGTCGAACGAACGGATCAGGTGGACCCGCTCCCGCGGCGCGCCCGCCGCGATCACGTTCGCCCGGTTCTCCCGGTCCATGGCGATCAGCCAGTGGAAACGGCTGAAGTCCACGCGCGGATCGAGTTGCCGGGCGCAGTGCGGGAGGGTCAATCCTCGGCGCTGCGCGATCTCCACCGACCTGCGGTCCGCCCCCTCCCCCACGTGCCAATGACCGGTGCCGCACGAATCGATGTCGAGCAGCTCGAGTACACCACGCCGGTGCGCGTGCGCGGCGAAAATCACCCGGGCCAGCGGCGAGCGGCAGATGTTCCCCAGGCACACGAACAGCACGCCCGTCCTCACCCGCCCCTCCTGCGCGCCAGGACCCGCTGCCACGCCCCTGTCACCTCATCCGTCATGCCCCTCGCCGGCGCCGTCACCGAACGCGCCAGCAGCTCCGCCCGGCACGCCCGCAGCGGCCGGCCCTCGTGCTCCAGCAGCGCGAACACTCGCTTGGCGATCGCCGCGTGGTCCGCGCTGGGCGTCAGGCACGCGTGGGCGCCGATGGGCAGCAGCTGCTCCGCCCACGCCGAGCTGGGGATCAGCACCGGCAGCCCCTGCCCCGCGGCACGCGCCACCGCCAGCTTGGTCGAGAAGGCCGGCTCGGTCAGGGCCTCCGACTCCGACCACGACCGCGCGACGCACACGCCCACGTCGCACGCAGGCGCCACCTCCGACAGCGGCTCGTCCGTCACGCGCAGCCCGTGGACGTACCCGCCCCGCTGCACGTGCCGCAGCGCCCTGTCGAACTGCCCACACCCCCGCGGCAGGACCAAGGTCGCCCGCACCCCCGCCACGTGCAGGATGCTCAGCGCGTAGAGCACCGGCACGGCGTCCAGCGCTTCAGGCGGGTCCCCCACCACCGTGACCAGCAGCGAACCTTCCGGCGCCGCCAGGCGCGCCCGCAGCGCCGAAGCATCCCCCACCGGGGCCACGGGCGGCAGCCACGCGGTCAACGCCTGCGTCAGCGGGTCGTGCGGGGTGGCATGATCGCGCACCTCCAGAACCCCGGCGTGCAGGTCCACGATCATCCACGTGCTGCCCGGCGTCCGCGGGGCGACCCGGTCGCGCAGCGGCGCGAAGTCTCCGCCCCAGCACTGCACGATCTCCGGCGCCGGCCCGTCCGTCAGCACGCCCCACACCGCCGCCGCCGCGAGTTCCGGGCGCGAGAAGGGCGGCGCCACGCGGAGCTGCGCCGTCAGACCGAGCCTGGCGGCCCGCCGGCCGGCGTCGTTGCCGCCAAAGACGCACACGCGGTGGTGGTGCTGCGGGGCCGCCGCGATCGCCGCGGCGCACGCCCAGACCGCCGCGTCGGCCCCGGTGACGCTCCTCCGCGACCCCTGGGACCAGCGGCCGGGCCTGAGCGACAACGCGGGCCCTGCGACGGGCCCGCCGGGGAGCACCAGGTGGAGCACGCGGCCCCCGCCCGGCTCACCGGGCGCGTGCATCGCAGCCGCCGCCTGCTGGGCTTCTGCGTTCACGCGCGGTGTTCCCTGGGAGTCATAGGGCGGATCGTAGATCAGTTCCCCTGCCGGATGCTCTCGCGCGTCTCGTACTCAAAGAACAGCCGCGCGACCTCCAGGCCCGTCCGGTCCGCCAGCGCGTTGAGCGCGTTGACCTGCTCCGTCGCCGACCGAGGCACGGTCCCCGAGGCCAGCCGCAGCGTCACCGCCAGCGGGTGCCCCTCCACCTTCTCCGGCCACAGCCGCTTGCGCGTGACGGCGTCGATCACCTTGACATGGGCCCGGGCCTGCGGGCTGAATGTCTGCCCGTCGGAACTGAGCGAGAACGAGTCCATGTGGACGTACACCACGACCTCGGCCTGCACCGCGCGGCCCAGCGAGCTGATGTCCAGCGGCTGGCCCGCGCTCTCGCGCTGGGCCACCTGCATCGCCGCGGAGGCGTCGATCACATTGGTCAGCTTGCCCTGCTTGAGCAACTCCTCCTGCGCCACCTTGGCGATCTGCGTGCGGAGCGTGCGCCGGGACAGCACGTTGTTGATGTCGTCCACAAACACCACGGCGGGCCGGTCCTTGGGCAGCGTGAACTGGGCGGGGGTTTTCTCCGGCCCCTTCACCAGCACGTAGCCGGCGCCGATGATGTTGCACCCCGCCAGCCCCGCCAGCCCCGCCAGCGCCGTGCAGACGGCCAGGCCCACGATGATTCGCAGCACGCTCTTCAAGTCTTGTCCTCGCATTGGTCGCCCGGGTCCGTCGGGCCCTTAGTACGTCGGGTAGTACGGCTCCTGGTGGTCGTACAGCGTCCACGTCGCCCGGTCCACCAACCGCCGCGCCAGCTCGGTCATCACCGTCGCCGCGGACATCTGGTCGGGCCCATACCCCTTGCCGTCGGGGAACCGCACCGCCACCGACTTCTGGAAGGCGTACTGGTCGGGCGTGGGCCCGTCCATCTCGAGCACGGCCACCGTCCCCGACGCCACGCCGTCCCACTCGTACGCGTTGCCCGGCTCGCGGAGCTGGTACTCCGTCAGTTCCACATACACGATCCGCTCGACCCCGCCCAGCCCCCGGGCGACCTCGGTCATCGGGCGGGTCGTCCACGCCGGGTTGTCGTACACGTACTTCAGCACGTCCGCCGCGGGCACATACCCCCGAGCGAACGGCGTGATCGTGCCCGCCGACAGCCGCTCGGTCACCTTCTCGGTCAGGTAGTCCACCAGCGTGGGGTGGTCGGACTGGATGGCCCGGTCCGCCGTCACGATCACCGCGAAGGTCTTGCCCTCCAGGCCCCGGTACTCGGCCTTGACCTCGTGCGTGCTGTCACGCTTGTAGTTTTCGATCGCCCCGCCCACGACCTGGCAACCCGCCAGGGCGAACAGGCACAGGCACAGCAGCACAGCGCGCATAGAGCTTTCCTCGTCAGGGGGCCGGCCACGTCAGCCACTTGTACGCCCACGAGCCGGCCGCCACCGCCGCGAGCACCCACAGGTTCCGCGGCGACAGCATCCGTCCACAGGTTCGCCCGATGAGCGAGCCGGTTGCGGCCACGTGCAAGGCTACCCAAAACCCCGCCGCGCTGCCAACCGCCAGCAGGAAGCCCAGCGGCTGGGCCTTCAGGCCGTCGAGAAGGTTGAGGTGCGCCACGTGGGCGAACGCCGTGGTCATGCCACAGGTAGGGCACGGCACCCCGAACGACACCGCCCAGCCGCACGCCTGAATCCCGAGTTGTGTGTGGGTTCCGGCCCCGGCGGGGTCCGGCGTCAGCCCCGCCGCGACCACCAGCGGCGCCAGGCAGCACAACGCGAGCAGAGCGGCCCCGGCCCGCTCCGCCAGGCTCGCCCGGGCCCGGGGCTGGGCCGCGGCCTCAGTCAAACCGGAACACGCCCTTGCGGTAGCCGTACAGGTACGCCACCACCGTGGTCGCCAGGAAGAACAGGATCCGGACCAGCCAGACCCCGCTGTACTCCCCCTGCGGGGCCAGGTTGGCGAACGTCGAGGCCCACGGGTACAGGAAGATGATCTCGACGTCGAACACGAGGAAGACCATCGCGATCAGATAGAACCGAACGTTGAACCGCTTGCGGGCGGTCCCGACAGGGTTCATGCCTGACTCGTACGTCTGGCCCTTGGTCTTGCCCGCCCGGCTCGGCCCGATGATCGCCGACAGCACGATGTTCGCCACGGCGAACGTCACCGCCATCAGGATGATGATGAACACGGGCAGGTAGGAGCCAAGGTCCGTGGCGGCGAGCGTATGGATCGTGGTCGGGGTCATGGAGCCGGGATCATACCGCCCCCGCGCCCGGCCCGGCGGGAGCAACCAACAGCCTTTCGACCGCCGGGGATTTGCGGACCCGCCCGGGGGGAGTTAGTGTGCGCGCCGTCAGGGCCATTCCGGCCCGTCGCTGGGGCACATTCCTATGGGACTGATCAAAGAGTTCAAAGAGTTCGCGATGCGCGGCAACGTCGTTGACCTTGCCGTGGGCGTGATCATCGGCGCCGCCTTCGGCGGGATCGTCAACTCGCTGGTCAAGGACGTCATCATGCCACCCATCGGCGTCCTCACCGGGGGCGTCGACTTCAAGGACAAGGCGTTCATCATCAAGGACGCCGTGATGGAGGGCGAGAAGGTCATCACGCCCGCGGTCACGATCAACTACGGCGTCTTCATCAACGCCGTGATCAACTTCCTGATCATCGCGTTCTGCATCTTCCTGATCATCAAGGCGATGAACAAGGCCATGCCCAAGCCCCCGCCCCCGCCGCCCCCGGGCCCCACCAAGGACCAGCAGCTGCTCACCGAAATCCGCGACGCTCTGCTCAAGCGCGGCTGATCACGACCACCAAGGAGTTCCACATGCGCAGGTTGTCTATTGCTCTGCTGGCGGCCGCAACCGCCGCGCCCGCACTCGCCGACGGGCCCTACCTCTCGTTCGGCGCCGAGTCCCTCGAGCTGTTCACGACCGAGCAGCCCACCGCGACCGCCCCCGCCCCCGACCCCGAGAAGCTCGAGCCCCCCAAGCAGGAAGAGGGCTGGACCTTCCTCAAGGGCTGGACGGGCGGCGTCGAGGTCGGCATCAACGGCTCGGAGGGCAACTCGCAGACCTTCAACGTCCACGCCGGCGCCAACGCCCAGCGCAAGACCGACAAGTACGACACCAAGGCCAGTATCGCGTACCTCCGCGCCTCGGCCGACAGCGAGGTCACCAAGAACCGCTTCGAGGCCAACATCCAGAACGACTGGATCTTTGAGAAGGGCTCCCCCTGGCGCTACTTCATCAAGGGCACGTACGAGTACGACGACTTCCAGGACTGGCAGCACCGCGTCAGCGTGCTCAACGGTATCGGCTACGCCTTCATCGAGAGCGAGCGCACCACCCTGATCGGCCGCGCCGGTGTGGGTCTGCGCCGCGACATCGGCGGCCAGGACAATCACATCACGCCCGAGGGCCTGCTGGGGGCCGACCTGTCCCACAAGCTCACCGAGCGCCAGCTCCTGACCGCCACCGCCGAGGTCTACCCCAGCTTCCGTGACGCCTCCGAGTTCCGCGCCAAGCTCAAGGTGGCCTGGGAGATCCTCGTGGACCCCGAGACCAAGATGAGCCTCAAGATCGGCATCGAGGACCGCTACGACAGCAACCCCGGCGGCGACAAGAAGCGCAACGACCTCGACTACTTCGCCCTGCTCGTGTGGTCCTTCTGACCACACGACGCATCGGCCCGCTCGCACGCTCACGCACAAGGGAATCCCCGCAGGGGGTTCCCTTTTTTCGTGCCCCATCGCGATTCTTCGCGGATCGTGACTCGCGCTGCCCGGCGGTGTCGCATGGATCACTGACGATCCTGGTCCCGGGCATGGCCGTCGCACCCCCTACGCCACGCCTGGACCCCCCTCCGCGGGCCGCCGTTCGCAACCACGGCGGCCCGCTTCTTACTGCTTCACTACCTCCCCCGCCCGCATCACGAACCTCACCCGCTCCAGCTCCGTGATGTCCTTCAGCGGGTCGCCCCTCACCGCGATCACGTCCGCCGCCTTGCCCGCCTCCAGCGTCCCGATCTCCTTCTCCAGCCCCAGCAGTTCCGACGCCGTCACTGTCGCCGCGATCAGCGCCTCGGCCGGTGTCATCCCGCCGTCGACCATCAGCGCAAACTCGCGGGCGTTCTGGCCCTGGGGGCTTACGCCGGTGTCCGTCCCGAAGGCGATCGGCACCCCCGCCGCGTGCGACCGGCGGAAGTTCTCCTGCGCCCGCGGCCCAACCTCCAACGCCTTCCTGGCCACCATCGGCAGGTAGAACCCCGGCTGCTGCGCGTTGTCCACCACGGTCCGGGCCGCCAGCAGCGTTGGCACGTGGTAGCAGCGCGTCCCGGCGTTCTCGCGCTCCTTCAGGAGCCGGATCGATTCGTCGTCCAGGTACGTCCCGTGCTCGACCGAGTCCACGCCCGCCCGGATCGCGGCGTTGATGCCGTCCGTCCCGTGGGCGTGCGCCGCCACCTTCCGGCCCATCGCGTGCGCGGTCTGCACGATCGCCTCCAGCTCCGGGTTCGTGTAGTGCTGCGCCAGCCCCGCGGTGGAAGCCGACAGCACGCCGCCGGTCGCGGTGGTCTTGATGACATCCGCGCCCAGCTTGACCTGGTTCCGCACCGCCTTCATGCACTCATCGGGGCCGTCCGCGATCCCGTCGTCCGGCGTCGGCTGCCCCACGATGTCGGGCCTGAACCCGTTGGTCGGGTCCCCGTGCCCGCCGGTGATTGAAATCGACTTCCCCGCCGCGATGATCCGCGGCCCGACGATCAGCCCCTGGTTGATGGCGTCGCGCACCGCGAAGATGGCCTGAGGGTTCGCCCCCAGGTCCCTCACCGTGGTGAACCCGGCCTCCAGGTTCAGCCGCGCGTGGCGCGTCGCACGCACCGCTACAAACTCGGGGCTCTCGGTCATCGACCTCGCCCGCGCCGTCGGGTCTGGCTGGTTCAGCAGGTGTACGTGGCAGTCGATCAGCCCCGGCAGCACCCAGTGCTCGCTCAGGTCCACATCCCTCACCACGGCATCGCCCGGCAGCTTGGGCCTTCCATCCAGCCCCGGGAGAACCCCCTCAACCCGGTCGTTCCTGATGATCAGCGTGACGCCCGCCCTCGGCGGCTTCCCCGGCACATCGATCAGGTGCCCGCACCGCACCAGCGTGTAGGTGTCGAGCTTGGGCACGTCCTGACCCATCGCCGGAAAGCACAGGGCCGCCGCGAGCGCCCAACCGCAGAGTGTCTTCAGCATGCGCGCGAGTGTACCGCAAGGCGCCGCATCACTCCCGCCCGGCCGGCGCCCTGTCACCCGCCCCGCCCCCGGCGGGCTTCTTCTTCGGCAGGCTCGCCGCGATCTGCGCCCGGACCTGCCGGATCACCGCCCGACCGCCGGGCACCGCCGTGCCGTCCACCACCACGGCGTCCTTCCACACCGTCCCCGTCGACGCGAAGCCCATTTCAACCAGCCGCTCCTCCATGTCCGCCAGGTGCCCGGCGCCGTAGAACAGCGCGATGGTGGCGTGGCCCTCCGTCAGCGCCCCCTCCAGGTCCCTGAACACCACGGCGTTGCGGTCCTCGATCAGCACGCGCATGAACTGGCCCATCCCCTTGCCCGACTGCGACTGGGCCTCCATCAGCTCCTCCGCGTGCGCCAACGTCTCGACCACCATCGCCTTGACAAAGAAGCTTATCTCCGGGCTCTGGCCGATCATCCCCAGCACCGCGCCGAGCATCTTGGACATCAGGGACGACCCGTCGAGCATGCTGAACAGCGCACCGCCGGACAGGCCCGATTCCGCGAGCTTGTCCTGGAGCTCATCCACGGTCATGTCGCTGTTGCGCCACTTGTCGCGGCTGTAGTCCATCGCCGCGAGCTGGAACTCCAGCCCCAGCGCCTTGGCGAGCTTGGCCTGGATCCCCTCGCCGCCCGCCTT
>JAEYTB010000124.1 GCA_023434205.1 Planctomycetota bacterium
CCCCCACCCCGATGATGCACGCGGCGGGAAGCCACACTTGCGCCAGGTGCGCGCGAGATACGGAACTGAGTCCCCCCTGCATCTTCATCACACGATGCTCCGACGCCCCTAAAGGGCTCTCGTGCTATCGAGACAATGAAGCTCGAAGTTGATCCCACCCCGCCGCGACGCCCGCGCCGCCCCCCGCCCGCCTTGCATAACCGGAACCCCCAAGGTCGATAACCACCCGCCGCATGACAACCCGATGAGCACGCTTTCACTGGGAAGGACCGACAACCTTCCGTAGGGTTCAGCGTGAACCGGGCCGATTCGCCAACCTTCGCGGACCTCCTCACCGTCCGCGTCGCCGCGGCGTACCTGGGCGTCTCTCCCGGCACCCTCCGCGCCTGGGACGCGCAGGGCAAGCTCCCCGCCCGCCGCCACCCGATCAACGGCTACCGCCTCTACGACCGCGCCGCGCTCGACGAGCTCCTCGCCCGCCTGAAAGCTGGGCCGCAACGGTGACAGACCCCACCAGGTTCCTGGGCGACAGCGCCATGGCCCAGCGCGTCCGCGCCCTCGACTGGACCGCGACCCCCCTGGGCCCCATCTCCCAGTGGCCCCAGGCCCTCAAGCTCGCCGTGAGCATCTGCCTTGACTCCCGCTTTCCCATGTTCGTCTGGTGGGGACCCACCCTCATCAACATCTACAACGACGCCTACATCCCCGTCCTGGGCAAGCGCCACCCACACGCCCTCGGCCGACCCGCCCGCGATTCCTGGTCCGAGATCTGGGATGTCGTCGGCCCGCAGGCCGACGCCGTCATGCTCCGCGGCGAGGCCTCCTGGAACGAACGCGTCCTCCTCGTCATGCAGCGCCACGGCTACACCGAGGACACCTGGTTCACCTGGTCCTACAGCCCCATCCGCGACGAGCAAGGTTTCATCGTCGGCCTCTTCTGCGCCTGCACCGAGGACACCCAGCGCGTCCGCGCCGAAGGCCAGCGTGACGCCCTCCTCGCCGAACTCCGCGCCGAACGCGCCAAGCTCGAGGAGGTCTTCCGCCTCTCCCCCTCCTTCGTCGCCGTCCTCCGCGGCAAGGACCACGTCTTCGAGCTCGCCAACGACCACTACAAAAAACTCATCGGCGGCCGCGACCCCGTCGGAAAGCCCGTCCGCGAAGCCGTCCCGGAGGTCGGCGCCCAAGGCTACTTCGAAGTCCTCGACCGCGTCTACGCCACCGGCGAACCCTTCATCGCCTCCGACACCGCCGTCTCCCTCGTCCACGCCCCCGGGCAGCCCCCCGAGGAGCGCATCCTCGACTTCTTCTATCTCCCCACCCGCGACCCCTCAGGCGCCGTCAACGGCATCATCGCCCACGGCATCGACCTCACCGAGCACCGCCGCGCCGAGCGCTCCCGCGCCGCCCTCACCGCGCGCCTCGAGCAGCAGACCCGCATCTTCGACCAGGCCCTCTCCTCCATCACCGACTTCGTTTACGTCCTCGACCTCCAGGGCCGCTTCCGCTTCGCCAACAAGCCGCTCCTGGACCTCTGGGGCCGCACCCTCGAGCAGACCATCGGCAAAAACTTCAGCGAGCTGGGCTACCCGCCCGACCTCGCCGCCAAGCACGCACGCCAGATCGAGCAGATCATCCGTACCGGGCACCCGGTCTCCGACGAGACCCAGTACACCAGCCCCAACGGCAAGTCCGGCTACTACAGCTACACCTTCTCTCCAGTCTTCGGCCATGACGGCAGGGTGGAGTTCATCGCGGGCTCCACCCGCGTCATCACCGAACGCCGCCAGTGGGAGCAGCTCCTCCAGTCTCAGAACCGCCACCTCACCCTCGCCCTGGGCATCGCACGCCTGGGCACCTTCGACATCGACCTCATGACCGACGAGGTCTGGGTCAACCCCCGCGGCCGCGAGATCTACGGCTGGCGCGACGACGAGCACCTCACCTTTTCCAAGGTCCAGTCCTTCTTCCACCCGGACGACCGGCCCTGGGTCGTGGAGAAGGTCTCGCACGCGCTCGCCCCCGGCGGGCCGGGCGCCTTCGACCTCACCCAGCGCATCGTCCGAACCGACGGCGCCGTCCGCTGGCTCCGCGTCCGCGCCATCGGCGTCAGCGCCCCCGACGCCCCCGACCGCGTTGTCCGCTGCGTGGGCACCTACGCCGACATCACCGAGGCCCGCGAGGCCGAGACCCGCCTCCGCGAGAGCGAGGAACGCTTCCGCACCCTGGTCGCCCAGGTCCAGGACTACGCCATCTTCAGCACCGACCTCAACGGCCGCGCCCTGACCTGGAACGAGGGCGTCGCCCGCGTGCTGGGCTACGCCGAGGACGAGTTCACGGGCCTCCACGCCGCCGCGATCTTCACGCCCGAGGACGCCGCGTCGGGCGTGCCGGAGCGCGAGCTCACCAACGCCGCCCGCGAGGGCCGCGCCAACAACGACCGCTGGATGATGCGCAAGGACGGCTCCCGCTTCTTCGCCATGGGCATGACCTCCGCGCTCCGCAACGACGCCGGCGAGCTCATCGGCTTCACCAAGGTCATGCGCGACCAGACCGACTGGAAGCTCGCTCAGGACGAGCTCGCCCGCCACCGCGACCAGCTCGACGCCATCGTCCACGAACGCACCGCCGCCCTCGAGGCCTCCCACCAGCGGCTCCGCCTCGCCGAACGCCTCGCCTCCCTCGGCACACTCTCCGCCGGCCTGGGCCACGACATGGGGAACCTCCTGCTGCCCGTCCGCGTCCACCTCGAGTCCCTCCAGGACGCCGACCTCCCCGCGCAGGCCCGCGAAGAAGTCCACGCCATCCGCGCCATCGTCGAATACCTCCAGAAGCTCGCCAGCGGCCTGCGGCTCCTCGCCCTCGACCCCAACAGCGGCGTCAAGGGAGAAACCACCGAGCTCCTCGGCTGGTGGGCCGAGGCGCAGACCGTCATGAAAAACACCCTGCCCCGCGGCATCACCCTCCACTCCCGCTTCCCCGCCTCCGCGCTCGCCGTCCAGATGTCCCGCGCCGCCCTCACCCAGGTCGTCTTCAACCTCGTCCAGAACGCCGGCGACGCCATGCGCTCCATGAAGGGCGGGACCGTCACCGTCTGGGCGCACCGCAACAACGGCACCGTCTCCCTCGGCGTCACCGACACCGGCCCGGGAATGTCCGACGAGGTCCGCCAGCGCTGCATGGAGCCCTTCTACACCACCAAGGTCCGCGGCATCTCCACGGGCCTCGGCCTCTCACTCGTCTACGGGTTTGTCCGCGAGGCCGGCGGCTCCGTCGAACTCGACACCGCCCCGGGAAAGGGGTCCACTTTCACCATCACCCTCCCCGCCGCCCCAGACCCCAACAACCACACCGGCCCGCGCCGCACAGCCCTCGTCCACGTCGCGGAGCCGCGCTTCCGCTCCATCATCGTCGCCGAGCTCCAGTCCCTCGCCTACGACGTCCACACCTCCGCTTCCGCGCCCACGCCCGACCTCTTCGTCACCGACCAGGCCTCGACCACGCTCTCCCCCGCGCCCGCCAGCCTCATCGTCCTGGACGAGCCCCACCGCGCGCCCCGCGGCGCCGTCGCCCTGGGCCCCCGACCGCGCCTCCAGCAGCTCCGCGATGCGCTCCGCGACGCCCACCGCCGCCACGACCCGTAACGCCAACAATCCCCCATGCGCCCCCGCCGCGATTCCTTTACTTCAACCCCCAAGGGCAGCGACCACCGCCCCGCCGCCCACACCCACTCCCAGCCCTCCCGAGGATGGACCAAGCAGGAACTCCTCGATGTCTGCGACCTCTCCCCCAAGGCCTTCGATACCATCCGCAAGGCCGCCCGCGTCCGCGGCCCCAGCCACGGCGGCCTCTCCTGGGTCTTCTCTTCCGACGACGTCCTCGCCCTCATCCACCGCGCCCGCAGCGGCACCTTCACCGAAATCGGCCCCGCCGCCGCGGACGCCTGGCAAAGACTTCTCAACGAGCCGCCCGAATCCGAGTAGCCCGCCGCTACACTCGGCCAAATGCCCTTCACCCCACCCACCGGCGACCAGGTCGCGGCCCTCCGCCGCGCCATCAGCGACACCTTCTTCGCCAACGTCACCCCCGGCTTCCTCGACACCCCCGAGGGCTCCCTCGCGCTCGACGCCCAGACCATGGGCCGCTTCAACGAGGTCCTCGCCACCATCATCCCCTGGGTCGGCCGCCACACCGACCTCGCCGCCGCCGACATCATCGAGATCGGCTGCGGCGCCGGCGCCAGCACCGCCGCCTTCGCCGCGTTCTCCCGCCACATCCACGGCTACGACATCGACGAGCCCGGCATCCGCGCCGCAGAGGCCCGCGCCCGCATCCTCAATCTCGACAACTGCGACCTCACCCTCATCGCCCCCCAGGACCTGCTCCCCCGGGCCGCCGCCGACCACCCCCACGGCGTCGACATCATCCTCTGCTACGCCGTCCTCGAGCACCAGACCCTCCCCGAGCGGCTCGATACCCTCCGCCGCTGCTGGTCGCTCCTCAAGGACGGCGGCCTGCTCGTCGTCGCCGACACCCCCAACCGCCTCACCTACTCCGACCACCACACCTCATTCCTCCCCTTCTTCCACATGCTCCCCCACGAGCTCGCCCTCGCCTACGCCCACAAGTCCCCGCGCGACAGCCTCTGGCCCAGCCTCGAGGCCTCCGTCGCCAAGGGCGAGGCCGCCGCCACCGAGCACCTCATCCGCTGGGGCCGCGGCGTGAGCTACCACGAGTTCGAGCTCGCCCTCGGCACGTCACCCCCGCTCACCGACCTGGTCGTCGGCGACGGCTACGACCCCGAGATCCTCGCGACCAAGGGCATCACCCTCGAAGAGCGCCTTCTCTACACCTACGCCAAGGCCAAAAACCTCCGCGTCCCCCCCGCCTTCTTCCGCGAAAGCCTCGACGTGATCCTCCGCAAGGGCGGCAAGCCCATCAACGCCCCCATCGACCACCGCCCCCTCCCCGTCCATCCGCTCACCTGAAG
>JAEYTB010000206.1 GCA_023434205.1 Planctomycetota bacterium
TGCGAGAGATTCCGCTTCCAAGTGAAAGAGGGGAGCCCATTCCTGGACTCCCTTCTCACGTACAAACTCTGCTCTTCACGCCCTGTGGCCAGGAGATCACGCCCGGAGGTCCGAAGACGAGGGCTGAGTCGGTCACAATTCCGTCACACTTCCTTTCTTCGCCCCAGCGGGGCCTGTGAAGGTTGCCAGGGGTGGCTCTGCACCCCTGGAACGCGGGCGCACTTTCATTCCTCTTCTGTGCTTTCGCCCCGGAGGGGCTTGTGAATGTTCACCGGCCCCGCTGGGGCAGCAGCAAAGAAAGATGGATCGACGATGGTCTCAAGCCCACCAGGGGTGCAGAGCCACCCCTGGCAACCCTCGCGCACCGCCTCCGCGGTGCTAAGAGCCGCACTCCGGGCACGCGGATCCCTCCGCGAGCCCCGCGCGGTCGTAGCCGCACGAGGGGCAGCGGTTCTTGCCCCGCCGCACCCGCCGCCGCGCGAACGCGACGCACTCCACCACCCCCAGCAGCACCGCGGCGTAGAAGAGGGTGTTGAGAGCGAAGCCGAGGGGGAGGATGCGCGTCGGCAGCCCGGCGATGTTCGGGTGCGCGGCCGGGTCGGAGAGCCGAAGCACCCCTATGCGGTCAGGCCCCTTCTCCCCAGAGCGAACTGTGGAACCCAATGCGAGCGCCGGCCAGCCGAAGCGGAAGTAGAAGATCGTGTACTGCCGCTTTCCCAAAGCGTTTTCCCAGCGGTAGGAAAAATAGCCCGGGCCTCGGCCGCTTGTCTCGCTGAATGGCGGGGGCCAGTCCGAGGGAACTTGCTCCGGCCACGCTCCCGCAGGATGACTGCGGGCCGTGTATGGCGCCCACAGCGCACACCCCCACGCCACCCCCCACGTGACCGCCGCGCCCGCGAGCAGGCACAGGGCGAGCTTGACCGTCCAGCGCTTCGCGGATGTCGGGGAGGGACGCCGCACGGTGAGAGCCTACCGCGCCGCTCTGTTGTCCACTGTCCACTTTCCACTGTCCACTGCCCGAACCGCACGGCCCGACGTGGGGGGACCGGCCCGTGGCACCCTTCACCTCTACACCTGCTCACCTCTTCACCTCTTCGCGCCTTCGCTCCCCTTCGCGGCCTTCGCGTTGAATATCTTCTCTGCGCTCTCTGCGGGCTCTGCGGTGAAAGGCCTTACTTCTGCTCGAGGGGGGCGACGGGGGTGTTCTGCTGCTCGCGCATGCGGTTGAGGAGTTCCTGGGCGAACTCGTCGTAGCCCTCGGGCTTGGGGAAGGTCTGGTCGAAGGTCCGGCCGCCGGTGCGGGCGGTGTCCTGCATCTCGGGGCGCTTGACCTCGGTGAGGAACGTGTACGCGAAGAGGCGCAGGTCGTTGGGGGCGCCGTTGTAGACCAGCTCGGCGTCGTCGAGGTTGAGGCCGGCGATGAACTGGAAGAAGAGGTTGCCCGCGACGAGGCGGAAGTCGGAGGCGATCTGCTTCATGCGCTGGTCGGCGCCGCCGGCGGGGGTGTTGCGGAGCTGGGCCTCCATGTAGACGCGGTGGACGCGCTTGGCGAAGTCGAACTGGGAGAGGAAGAGCTCGGGGTCGCCGCTGAGCAGGCCGCTGGCGTAGGCGCCCATGAGGGACGCCGCGACCTGGTTGATCATGATGCTGGGGCGGGTGAGGTTGTCCACCAGCTCCTGGCTGACGAACTCCTCGAGGGTCTCGTCGAGCAGGCGGCGGCGGTCGGGGTCGTTGAGGTTGAGGAAGTCGCTGGTGCGGAGGTGCTGGCGCCAGCGCTCCGCCTCGACCTTCTGGCCGCGCCGGTAGAAGAAGACGATGGCGTCGCGGATGAAGTTCTCGTAGCCGGAGGCCAGCGGCTTGAAGCCGCGGCGTTCGCTGTCGGCCCAGGAGCGGGCGGCCATGGAGAAGAGGATGTCGCCGTAGGACTGGACGAAGTGCGCGTTGGGGACGCCCTGGTAGAAGCCGCCGCCCTCGATGGAGCCGGTCTCGGAGAAGGAGCCCAGGAAGTCGAAGTAGAGCTCGCCGGTGCGGAAGAGCTCCTGGATGGACTGGGCGACGATGCGGTCGGTGTTGATGAAGTCAAAGTCGAGCTTGTTGCGCTCGTCCCAGCGGGTCATGCCGCCCTCGACGCCCTTGAGGCCCCAGTAGAGGGAGTGGGCGCCGTGGTGGCGCCAGTCCATGGGGCCGATCTGCTCGGTGTAGCGGATCATGCGGCCGGGCTCCATGCCGTACTTCTCGATGAGCAGGCGGCGGCGGAAGTGCGGCAGCAGCGTGCCCCAGGCCTTCTCGAGGGCGGGGTCCACCGCCATGGCGCCGAACTTGAGCGTGCGCGGGCCCATCTGGGCCTCGTAGGCCGTGCGGAACATGGAGCGCGAGAGCGCCCGGTAGCGCTCGTACTGGAGCAGCATGATGTAGATGTCGTCGGTGCTGTCCTCGGGGTGGATGTTGATCTCGGTGTGGAGGCGGTCGACGAGGGTCCGGACGGAGGGCTCCTTGGCGATGCACGCCTCGAGCGTGAGGGGGGCCTGGTCGATGGTGCGGAGCCAGTCGGCGTACTTCCTGATGGCGGCGGCGCGGTCGCGGTCCTCGGGTGAGCGGGCGGGCGGGGGCCCGAGCACCACCGTCCACTCCTGGGCGAGGCGCTTCTTGTAGTACATGTTGGCGTCGTCGGTGAAGCCGCCGATCTTGTGCATGAAGATCCAGCCCAGCTCCTTGTGGATCAGCATGTCGTTGGGGTTGGCGGGGATGCCCTTGTCGCGGAGGAGGGTGACGCCGGCGTTGACCCAGGCCCAGCGTTCCTGGGGGGTCTGGGTGGTGACGGAGATGTTGTACGCCATGTTCCAGGCGTGGAAGACCCAGACGCGGGGGAAGCGGGGCTGGAGCTTGGTGATGGCGGTGGCGAGCTGCATCGCCTCGTAGAACTTGCCCGCCTCCTTCATGTCGTTGGCGCGGATCCAGAGGAAGTTGACGAAGATGCCGCGGAAGGCGCCCATGGCGATGCCCAGGCTGACCTCGGGGGGCTGGCCCTCCTCGGCGCGGTCGGTGTAGGTGAGGCGGGCGGCGCCGGCGTAGCCGGTGAGGTCGACGGCCATGACGCCCGAGACGACCAGGGACACGCACAGGACCAGGGCGGCGATGAGCTGGGTGAGGGTGTCGCGGTTCATGGGTGGGCCCCGGGGAAATGCCAAAGGGCAAAGCGGCAAAGGGCAAAGAAGAGGGCGGGGCTCTCTTCTGATTTGCGATTTGCTCTTTGAGCCTTTGCCATTTCTAGTGTCCCGAATAGGTGGCGAGTTCGCGCCGGCGGAAGATGAAGGAGGCGAGCGCGAAGAGGGCGGCCGAAGCGGCGGCGAGCACGCCGGTGCCGCCGGCCATCTGGACCCAGGAGAGGCGGAGGCCCTCGACGAGGCGGTCGGTGGGGCGGAGGTCGGAGTAGACCTTGAAGGTCAGGGAGATGTACTCGGCGACGGTGGCGATGATGGTGGGCAGCAGCAGCGTGTTGCCCTGGCGGTCCTCGGTGGCGTAGCCCTCCAGGCTCTGGTGGACAAAGCCGGCGCCCTCCGCGGCGAGGAAGGTCGTGAAGGCGACCAGGCACGCGACGGGGAAGCTGAGGAACGTGCTGGCGCAGATCGCGAGCATCGAGAGGAAGGCGAGCTTGACCCACAGGACCACCACGCAGCGGAAGAAGTTGATGCGGTAGCCGCCCACGGAGTAGGAGAGCTCGATGCCGTCGGGGGGGAAGAAGATGGCTTCTTCGTTGAAGCGGGGCGGCTCGACGGTGAAGTCGCCGTTGTAGATGCGGATCCGCAGCTCGCCCTGCGGGTCGATGACGGTGGGGAGCAGCGGCGGGCGGAGGGTGACGAACTGGTTGAGCGGGGTGACGAGCAGGCGGGGCTCGGACTCGTTCATCACCAGGACGGTGAGGCGGTACTGCTGGTCGGGCATGTTGGCGCCGGCGTTGACCTTGAAGCGCAGCACGAGGGGGAAGCGGGACTCGCGGGCTTCGGCCAGGCCGCTGAAGATGTACTCCTGGCCGGCGCCCTGCGCGATGGAGCGGTACTGGACCTGGATGACCTGGGGGAGCTCCTCCAGCATCTTGCCGCGGATCTCGTCCTCGCTGCGGCGGAGCATGTCGTCGCGCTCGCCGCTGTTGCGGAGCTTGGCGATCTCGGCCTGCACGCGGGCCTCGACGTTCTCGGCCATCTGCTGCTGGTCCACCGGGAACAGGTCGGGCTGCTTGGCCTCGCGGGCGGCCAGGACCTGGGTCTCGAGGATGAAGCGGTCCTCGCTGATACGGCCGGTCTCGTCGACCTGGTAGGGCGTGGTCTCGTGCCAGGCGGGCTGGGAGCGGAGGTACTCGGTGAAGAGGAAGACGCCCGAGCCTGAGACGCCCAGGAGCACCGCGGCGAGCGAGGCCACGCCCAGCCACTTGCCCAGGATGTACTGCCACGCGGCGACGGGCTTGGTCATGGTCTGCCAAATGACCTTGTCGCGCTGCTCGAAGGCCACCGACGAGGCGGAGAAGGTGAGCACCAGGACGGCGATGAGCCAGAAGGTGCCGCCCGTGCCGTACTGGATAAAGGTCTGGACGCGGTAGCGCAGGAAGGTGGACTGGTCGAGCAGGCCCGGGAGCGCGGCCAGGCCGAAGATGATCAGCACGATGAAGACCAGGGAGATCTTCATGCGCACGGCCTCGTCCAGCACGTTGCGGGCGATGGCCAGCACGGGGTTGGGGGCGCTGAGGACCAGCCCGACCAGGCGGAGCAGCGCGGTGAACGAGGCCGTGAGGGCGGCGATGCCGACGACCAGCGGGATGGCGGTCTTGCCGACGCCCACGAGCCTGAAGAGCAGGACGAGCACGGCGGTCGCGACCCCCAGGCCCAGGTAGGTGAGGCCCAGGCCCAGCCAGACGACGCCGATGCACAGGGCGGCGACCAGGGAGATGGCGATGGCGGCGCCGGTGACGTCGGTGCGCGCGGAGATCACGCTCTCCAGGATCTCCTTGGTCTTGGCGGCCATGTCGCGCTCGCGGGCGGCGGCGACGGGGTCGATGCCCTCGGCTTCTGCCGCGGGCGGGGGGGTGACGAGTTCGGCGTAGGGGCTGGGCGGTGCGTCGCCGACGCGGATGGCGTAGGCGACCATGAGCGCGGCGGCGGCGAGGATGATCGCGGCGGTCGCGGCGAGCTTGAACACCCGCGTCTTCTGGAGCCGGTTGGCCTTGGCGAACAGCTCCCGCAAACGCATCACGGGCGTCGCTCCTTGTCGTCCATCAGGTTGCTGATGAGGGAGAGGTCCACATCACCCTTGGCGGGCTCGGAACGGGCGGGCTTGGCGCTGGGCGCGGCCTGCGGCTCGGGCTCCTTCATCAGGTTCTCGATGACGCTGGGCTCCTCCGGCGCGGGCGCGGCGGCGGGCTGGGCCGCCTCGGGCGCGGGCTCCGCGGCGGAGACGAGCTTGTCGATAAGGGCCTCACCCTGCTCCTCGCGGAGGAAGGCGGCGGTCTGGCCGCCGGCGGTGGCGCCGGAGGTGGCGAGCTGCTCGACCTTGGCCTGCTCGACGATGTCGAGGAAGAGGTCCTCGAGGGACTGGCGGGGCTTGCTGACCTTGAGGATGGCGTTCTCGCTGCCGGTGCGGGCGCGGATGACGCGGTCGATCTCGGCGATGGTGCCCTCGTCGAGCGACGCGGCCTCGATGGCGGTGCGGTCCTGGGCGACGAGCAGGTCATCGCAGGTGCCCTCGGCGCGCTTCTGGCCGCCGTAGAGGATCACGAGGCGGTCGACGCAGTCCTCCACGTCGGCGAGGAGGTGGCTGGAGAGCAGCACGGTCTTGCCCCGCCGGCCCAGCTCGATGATGAGGTCCTTGATCTGCTTGGTGCCGATGGGGTCAAGGCCGGTGGTGGGCTCGTCGAGGATGAGGAACTCGGGGTCGTTGATGAGGGCCTGGGCGATGCCGATGCGGCGCTGCATGCCCTTGGAGTACTCGCGGACGGGGCGGAACTGGGCGCCGGTGAGGCCGAGCATGTCAAGCAGCTCGTCGATGCGGCGGGCGCGGGTGCGGTGGTCGAGCTCGAAGAGCTTGCCGTAGTAGTCGAGGGTCTCACGGGCGTTGAGGAAGCCGTAGAGGTAGGACTCTTCGGGGAGGTAGCCGATGCGGCGCTTGATGGCGACGTCGTTGGGGGCGTGGCCGAAGACGGCGACGCGTCCGCTGGTGGGCTTGAGCAGGCCCAGGATCATCTTGATGGTGGTGCTCTTACCGCTGCCGTTGGGGCCCAGGAGGCCGAAGACCTCGCGGGGGCGGATCTCGAACGTGAGCGTGTTGACCGCGCGGGCGCGGTCACGCATCCAGAAGTCCTTGAAGGTCTTGGTCAGGTTCTGGCAGACCACCACGGGGTCGTGGCGCTCGGCGGGCCTGGCTGCTGGCGCTGGTTTGGCGGGGCTGGTCGGCGCGGTCGCCATGCGGTCCTCTCGTGGTTGGGCCGGATCAGAACGGGGTCAGGTGCGGTACTGGAGGCCGGTGGTGTCGGTCTCGCGGCCTTTGCGCATGAACTCCTCGTTTCGGCGGCGCTCGGTCTCTTCGCGGATGCGCCGCTTCATGTCGGTCTGCACCTCGCGCTCGAAGTCGGGGTCGCTGTTGAGCAGCAGCGTGAGCGTGTTGACGCCCGGGGGCACCATCATCATCTCGAAGTTGGGCTTGCCCATGAACGAACGCATGGCGCTGGTCCACTCGGCCTGCATCATGACGGTGGGGTTCACCTTCCACTGCTCGAGCTTGGCCTCGAACTGGCTGAGGGTGGTCTGGGCGCGGGAGCGGACGCCCGTGCGGTAGAGGGTGGCGTCGCTGAGGGTCGTGGCGATCTCGCCGGTGGCGGCGATGCGGACCTTGTGGGTGCGGCCGGTGGGCTTGCCCTCTTCCTCGACCTCGGGCCGGCCGTTCTCGTCCAGCACCAGGACCTCGACCTCCTCGCGCCCCAGCATCAGAGCGTCGATGATGTCCAAGACCTTGGAGGCCTGCGGATCCTCCTTGGCCAGGGCCTGCTCGTACTGGTCGATGTAGTAGATGAGGTAGCGGGCGGCGTTGCCCGCGGCCTGGTTGAGCCGCTCGCTGCGGTAGCTCTGGGCATCGGCGATGGTCTTGCTGGCGTTCGCCGCGGCGGCCGAGGCGCGGTTGAAGTCCTCGCGCAGATAGAGCGGCGGGATGGGCGGGTCCATCGTCAGGGTGGTGATGTTCAGGCCCGACTTGAGGTCCTGGAGGGTCTGCTGGGCGAGGGCCTGGGCGCGGTTGGCGACGGCCCCGTCCTTGCTCGACTGCTGGAGCAACTCGGTGAGCGTGACCTCGGAGACGGCCTGGACCACGGCCTGCTTGACGGCGGCCTTGACGATCTCCTGCTCGAAGTTCTCGTGGACGTGCTGCGTGAAGGCGGAGACGTCGGCGCGCTCAAAGCCGACCTTCCACTTGATGTGGGCGATGTTGCCGTCGGCGGTGATAACCGAGCCGGTGCCGTTCTGGTCGGGCTTGAGGCTGGGGGTGCCGGGGAGCTTCTCGATGGAGGTGTCCACCATGCCGGCGGGGACGTCGACCCAGAAGTCGCGGCTGATGTCGAGCTCCTGGTAGCCCTGGGGGACCTTCACCAGCTCGCCGATGGGGTAGGGGGGCGACCAGTGGAAGCCGGGCTGGATGTTGGATTCCTGGATCTTGCCGAAGAGCAGGCGGATGCCGCGCTCGCCCTCGTTGACGCGCTGCATGCCGCTGAAGACGTAGAGGACCGCGAGGACGACCATGCCGGCCTGGAGGAGGCGGAGCATGACGCGGAGCGCCTCGGCCAGCGACTGGTTCGCGGGGTCGATGTTGAGTCCGCCGCCCTCGCCCGCCTCCCGGAGGGTGAGGGAGCCGGCACGCCGGGCCGGCACGGGCTCGCCGGCGGAGGGCTGGTCGGGGGACAGGAGCGGGTCGTGCGGCCTCATCGCTGGGTCTCCGCGCTGCGCGTGGCGGGGTCATCCTCGCCGGGCTGGCGGGCGGTCTCGGTCTGGGGCTTGGTGAGCGGGGGGATCTGGCCGGTGCGCATGTGCTCGGTGGCGTTGGGGAAAAGCATCCAGATGCCGGGCATGTTGCCGGACACGACCATGGTCATGCGCTTGGCGTAGACGTCGCGGATGAAGTCCATGGCGCTGTTGAAGACGGCCAGCTCGGGGTTCTCTTTCATGCGGGAGAGGTACTGCACGGCCTCCAGGTCGCCCTGGCTCTTGATGTTCTGGGCGAGGCGGTCGGCGAACTGCTTGATGCGGTTGGCGTCGGCGTCGGCCTGGGCGCGGATGCTGTCGGCGGTGGCCTGGCCCTGGGACTGGGTCTCCTTGACGATCTTCTCGCGCCCGGACTTCATGCGCTCCATCACGGTCTTGCTGACCTCCTCGGTGAGGACGACGCGCATCAGGCCCAGGTCCTCGGCGGCGACGCCGTAGTCGGCGAGCTGGAGGCCGGTCTGGTCGGCGCTGCCGCGGAACACGGCGAGCATCTTGTCCTGGAGCTCGGGGAGCTTGGAGCCGGTGCGGCCGGCGGAGAAGAGCTCGTCCATGGAGTACTGGGAGACGAGGGCCGCGGCGGCGCGGAGGTTGGACCGCAGGGCGTCCTCGGCCTTGCGGTAGTGCTCCTCGGAGCTGGCGCCGGCGTTGCTGAACCTCTGGAAGAACTTGAGGGGGTCGCTGACCTTCCACATGCAGAAGGTCTCGACGGCGACCTGGCGGTTGTCACGGGTGGCGAGCTGCTCGAACTTGTTGGTGAGCACCCGGGTGCGGGTGTCGTAGATGGTGACGGACTGGATGGGGTAGGGCAGCTTGAAGTACAGCCCGGCGTCCTTGCGGACGGCCCCGTCGTCGGCCTTGCCGAAGGTGGTGACGACGGCCGCGTCGGTGAACCGGACGGTGTACGTCACGGTGAACGACAGCAGAGCGATGAGGAAGATCGCGGTCAGGAAGTATGTCAGCGCTCGACGCACGGGAGGCTCCTGCTTCGGGTTCCCCGCCTGGCGGGGTGTTGGTCGTTGGGAGGGGTGGTGTTACTCGGGCTTCTGGAAGATGTCGACGCCCATGTCCTTGCTCTTGAGGTCGATGTCGAACCGCGGGGTGGGGACGTCGTCGCTGGTGACGTAGACGCGGGTGCCGCGCATGGCCTGGGCGAGGGCGTCAAAGTAGCGGGAGGCGCGGAAGTACTCGGGCGCGGCGTTGTAGAGGGCGAGCTGGCCCTCGTGTCGTGCCGCGGCGCCGCGGGTGCCCATGTGCTTGGCCCACCGCTCGGCGCGGGCCTCGGCGAGGACCTTGGCGGCGCCGCCGCCGGCGGTCTCGATGAGGGCCTGGATCTTGAGCTCCTGGGCCTCGAGGGCCTCGGGGGCGGCGCGCTCGGTGCTCATGCGCTCGAAGGCGTCGATCTCGTTGATGATGGTGCGGGCGAGGGAGACGTTGCCGACGTACTGGGCGAGCTTCTCGATGGCGTAGGCGCGGGCGTCGTCGATGTTGGCCTCGCGGCGCTGGTCGGCCATGACGGGCCCCTCGAAGGAGACGGCGACGTCCTTGGGCGGGTGCACGCCGACGATGCTGAGGAACACGACCTTGACGCCCGCCCCGCGGGGGTCGCCGTTTTCGTCGGGGTTGAGGGCGTTGAAGGCGGCCTGGATCCTGGCGCGCAGCTCGCGGGAGATCTGCTCGCGCCGGGCGCCCAGGACGTCGTCGAGCACGACGCGCTGGAAGTAGAGGGTGAGCTCTTCCTGGGCGACGGCCTTCAGCAGGTCGTCGCGCTTCTCCGGGGGGGCCAGCTCGTCGAAGAGCTTGACGTTCTCGACCACGTAGTGCATGGGGATTTCGGCGGAGACCAGCGCGAGGTCGGCGAGGTCGGCGCCCTGCTCGTAGCCGGAGGCCCGCACGTACTGGTAAATCTCCACGCCCGCGTGGTCGTTGGTCCAGAGGATCGGGTCCTTGGAGGCCGAGGGGCTGCTGGCCAGGTCGAGGATGCGCAGGCCGGTGGCGGTGCGATCGGCCACGCGGAGGCGGCCGTTGCTGTCGCGGGTGAAGTACTCGGGGACGTAGACGGTGTCGATGGGCCAGGGCATCTTGAGGTGCGCGCCCGGGCCGAGGTTGTCGTGGACGGGGCTGCCGAAGCGGAGGATCATGGCCCGCTGGTGGGGCTGGACGATCACGATGCTGGACATGGCCCACACGATGACCAGGCCGAACACCAGCAGCGGGAGGGCCCAGCGGCTGAGCAGCTTGTAGAACCAGCCGCTGGTGACGTCGAAGCCGAGCTGGTAGTTGATGGCCTCGTTGATGGACTGGGCGATCTTGTCCGGAGCGGCGACGAAGCCCAGGAGGCGCGAGTCGAAGGCGGGGCGGGGGGTCTCGCCGGCCTTGCGAGGGCGGTAGACGCCCAGCACGAAGTTGACGAACACCTCGATGCCGATCACCACCAGGAAGCCGGGGAAGACCACCCGCAGCGAGCGGACGACCGCGTCGGTGCCTACGTAGTCGATGAACTTGGCCACCGCGAGGGTGAGGCCCAGCAGGGCGGCGCCCACCGCGAAGGACGAGCCCGCGCGGAGGTTGGCGAACGCCGGGACCTTGGCCAGGCCCGCGGTGTAGCGGGCGTAGACGAAGCCCAGGGCGGCGATCGAGATGCCGATGCCCATCGCCCAGCCTGCGTGGCCGGGCACTTCGCCCCCGCGGGAGCTCTCGAGGAAGTTCTTGCCCGCGATGAACATCCAGGCGCCGACGCCGGCGAGCAGGGCGCCGATCAGCAGGCTCATGATGGGGAGGAAGAACTTGTAGAGGCCCGCGAGGCGGCGGGCGGCGGGGAGAAACTCGTCCTGGGTCTCAAAGACGCTGGTGCCCGCGGCGGGCCCGGCGGCGAGGGCCTCGGCCTCGATCGCCTCGATGCGCTCGCGCCGGTGCTGGTCGTAGATGATGGCGAGCGTCAGCCACCCCAGGCAGCCGATGCCGATGAAGGCGGAGGCGGCCAGGGCGGCGGTGTCCTTGACGATGGCGCCGTACAGGAGCAGCCCGATGGCGAGCACTGCCTGCAGGAGCAGGCCGCGGACGGACTCACTGGTGGCTCTGCGGTACGTCAGGTAGTCGGCTCTCATGCACCCTTCTCTTACGTTCGAGCAGCCCGAAGGTCGCGGGCGGCTGGGTCAAGACTCGAATCAATCCCGGCGCCCCCCGGTCCGCGGGGGTTTCGATCACGGTCGCCCCTTCCCAGAACGGGTGAGGGGTGGCGGGGAGTCCTTCCGCGCCTGTGCCCCGCGTGCCGCGACCGGTGTCCCGGCTGGGGGCGGTATTGTGGCAAGGTTGGCTGTTTCTTTCCACCGTCCACAAAGGGGACCCGAACACCTTCCTGCACACGCAACGCGCCCCGGGGCGCGCCGGTACCATCCCGGCCCTCCGGCACCGCTGGCTGTACGATCCAGCCGAACCCGTGTTCGCGGACTCTCGTAGTTCGGTGCCGTGCCGGGGTTGCGTCCGTTCCCCTTTCCCAGCGGCCTGTCCAAGGCTCTCCCCGCGGCTACCCCCTTCCACGCATGATCCTGCAACTCCTGACCATCGCCCGGAACGCGTTCGTTGAGAGCGTGCGGCAGCCCGTCATGCTGCTGCTGGTGCTGCTGTCGGGCCTGCTCCAGGTGTTCAACACCTGGAATACGGGCTTCGCGATGGCGGACGCCGAATCGGGGCAGATCACCGGCGACAACAAACTGCTGCTGGACATCGGGCTGGGCACCGTGTTCGTGATCGGGACGCTGCTGGCGGGGTTTATCGCCACGGCGGTCATGAGCCGCGAGATCGAGAACAAAACGGTCCTGACGGTCGTGAGCAAGCCGGTGGCGCGGCACACGCTGGTGCTGGGCAAGTACCTGGGGGTTGCCGCGGCGATCCTGGGGGCGGTGGTGGTGATGCTGGTGTTCCTGCTGCTGGGGATCCGGCACGGGGTCATGAGCACGACCGCGGACGACATCGACGGGCCGGTGCTGCTGATCGGGGTCCTGAGCGTGTTCCTGGCCATGGGGCTGGGGGCGTGGTGCAACTTCTTCTACGGCTGGAACTTTGCGCAGACGACGATGTCGCTGCTGGTGCCGTTCATGGTGGTCGCGTACGGGCTGGTGCTGCTGCTCAATAAGGAGTGGCACATCCAGCCCCTGAGCAAGGACTTCAACCCGCAGGTGATGCTGGCCTCGGCGGCGCTGACGATGGCGATCCTGGTGCTGGCGGCGGTGGCGACCGCGGCGAGCACCCGTCTGGGGCAGGTGATGACCATCGTGGTGTGCTGCGGGGTGTTTTTGATGGCGCTGCTGTCGAATCACCTGATCGGGCGCAAGGTCTTCCACAACACGCCCTTGGGCGCGGTCATGGCGGTCACCCTGACCGAGTCTGACAAGGCCATGAACGAGCCTGGGCAGGTGATGAACCTGGTCCTGACCAGCCCGATCAACAACCCGCCCGCGCCGAAAACCACGGTGTTCTACAGCCCCAGCCCCAGCGGCTTCCCGATGCTCAACGCCCAGGCCGCGCCGTTCAGCGGCGATCTGACCAACGCCAACGAGACCCGGGGTCCGACGGTGGCGCCGAGTCTGGTGGTGGCCGAGAGCGAGCGGCAGTCGATCAAGGCGATGACGGTGGGCGGGCAGGACCTCAAGGTGGTCCGGCCGGTGGCGGCCGGGGACTACCTGTTCACCGAGCGCACCAGGGTGAACCGGCCGGCGATGGTCGCGTGGACGGTGCTGCCGAACATGCAGCTGTTCTGGCTGCTGGACGCGGTGACGCAGAACCGCGCCATCCCGGTGCAGTATGTGCTGATGGCCGGGGTGTACGCGCTGGCGCAGATCGGCGTGTTCCTGTCGCTGGCGGTTATCCTGTTCCAGCGTCGGGACGTAGGGTAGAGTTAAGTGAGCCGGCGGTCGCCGCCCTCACGAGGAATGGAGTGGAGCCATGGAAGCGTTGACCGCGGAAACCCTGAAAGAGAACAAGGGCAAGCTCGTGCTGCTGGGCATCCTGCTCGTCGGGTGCGGGGCTGTCGCGTACTGGAACCTCAAGCCCGAGGCCCCGCCCAAGCCGCCCGTCTCCCCCAACGTTCAGCCGATTTCGGCCGAGGAGGAGAAGGCCTTCGAGCAGCAGAAGAAGCGGATCGAGCAGCAGGAAAAGGTCCGGCCCTCGTCCGGCGCCTGACGCCCGCGGCCTTTTCGCTCAGCGGCGTCGCCTCAACAGAAGCGGCAGCACCCCCACCGCCGCCAGTGTGCCAGGTGCCGGGATCACCGTGTCCAGGTAGCTGGTCAGTTCGCGCATCGTGATCATCGCGGCCTGGTTCGCCACCGACTGCGGGGTCGTGGTGCCCACGTGGATGTGCCCGCCCGCGATGCACCAGTTCGGGCTGAAAGGCTCGCTGTTGAGGTCCGCGTACCAGGAGCTGTGGTACGCCTGGAAGTTGGACACGAAGTTCCCGCCGAAGTTGTTGCTGGTATCGATAAACGTGTTCAGCGGGAGGCCCGAGGAGCCCACGGCGTTGAGGATCTGCGTCATCGGCAGCGAGGAGGTGCGGATGGTGTTGTCCGGCTCCTGGGCGATGGGCAGGTCTGTCGTGGGGCGCGTAGGGGCGAGGTAGTCGGGGGACCAGTTCGCCAGCGGGTACTTGATGGCGCGGGACTCGATCTCCCAGTTGGAGCCCGAGGAGCCGCGGGAGAAGCTGATGATGGCGATGGGCCGGATCTCGGCCACCACGCGCCAGAAGTCGGCGGAGGTGTCCTGGTAGTCAACCTCAAAGTCGCCGACGCCCCGTCCGTAAGGGGCCTGCGTGATGCCCGGGAACTCTGGGAAGAACGAGTGGATGTCGTAGCCGCGGTTTTCCCAGTTTCCGCCCTGCCAGCCGCCGGGGTTCTGGGCGGGGTTCGTGCTCCACTGGCGGGCGAGCTCGTTGGTGGGCGGCCAGAAGCCGACAACCATGATGTTGCGGGTGTGCTGCTGGGCGGACGCGATCGAAGCGCTCACGAGCAGCGCCCCCATACCAGCCGTCAATGTCGTTCCACGCATGGCGGGTCCTCGGTGCCCCGCGTGCCCTTACTTCTGGGACGCGGGGGACCGGGTGAACGTACCACCAGACTGGCGTGAAACCAACGACTTGGGAGGAATACGCGGCTGGTAGGGCATCGCGAAGAAGCCGCGGACCTTCTTGACCGCCCCCTTGCCGTTGATCCGGTCGGCGACGACCTCTTTGGACTTATCGGACTTGCCGACGGGGGTGACCCGTACGACGCACTCGTCGTCTTTGGGGAAGTTGGGGTCGTAGATGCGGATATCGACCACCCCGTCGTCCTTCTCGACGACCCCGTACGCGAGAACCTGGTGGTTTTCCCAGATCCGGCCGCCGTCGGCCTGGCTGGTGAAGACCAGGCCCACCGGGACGAGCTGGCGTGCCTTGAGGCGGGCAATGATGACGGGCAGCTCGACCGCAGAGAGGTGGGCGGTGCTCTCGCCGGCCTTGGAGCGGTCGGGGAGGCTCATCCACTTCCAGAACTTCATGGCCATGACCCCCCACTGCCCCATGGAATCGGTCTGCCGCTGATAGAGGTAGTCGTAGAGGGGGGTGTCCAGAACGGGGGGGGTGGTGGTCTGGATCGGGGTGGCGCGGGAGAGATAGAAGTCCGCCGCGGCGAGGGACATACCGCCGCACAGGCCGTACTCGGTGGGGAGGCCCGCATCGACCCCGGCCCGCATCGCCCGCAGTGGGCCGGACTCGGCGTTGCGGAGCAGGGCGGGGAGGGGTGAGCCGCGGAAGACGTTGCGGAACTCAAAGCCGTGCTTGGAGGGGAGGAAGCCGTCCGGGCGCTGGGTGATGGCCTTGCCGGTGGGGCGGGGGCCCAGGCCGGCGCCGAGCGGCAGCAGGGCCGCGGCGAGGCTGAGCGCGAGGACGAAAAGGACGTGAATGGACCTTCGTGGGCTCTTCACGGCAAAGACAATATCGCCCGGGTGGAAGCCCGCAAATCGGGAAATGCGCCCTATTTGTTTGGCCGGGGGAAGGCTTGGGAGGGGCTTGACACACCCTGTCGGGTCATGGTGTGATCAGGGCATGGCCGAAGCGATTGCCAGCAAGCTGTGCACGGTCTGTGGCGTGGACTGCGCGGGCCGCCCCCGGGTGAAAGACCAGCAGGGCCGGTACATGTGCCAGGAGTGCTTCGACCGCGCGAAGGCGGCCAAGCAGGTGCAGACCGCGCCGCCGGTGCGCGCTGTGGCGGCGCCAGCGCCGGTTGCGAAGGCACCGGAAGTCAACCTGAACGACAACAGCTTCCTGCTTGATATGGGGAAGTCGGCGGCGTCGGGCAAGGCGCAGTCGTGCCCGGAGTGCGGGCGGGCGATCACCGAGGGGACGGTGATCTGCATCGGCTGCGGCTACAACCTGAAGTCGGGCAAGCGGCTGAGCGTCAAGGTGGAGCGCGCAAAGAAAGTCCGCGAGAAGTCCGCGGCGGAGGAGATCGGGAGTTCGACGCTGTTCTGTCTGCTGGGCGCGGCGATCGGGGGTGCGGTCGGCGCGGGGATCTGGGCCGGGGTTGCAAGCACCACGGGGTATGAGGTCGGATGGATAGCGTGGGGCGTCGGCGGCCTGACGGGCGCGGGCTGTTCGCTGGGCGCTCGTAAGTACGCGGGCGCGATGTCGGGGATCGTCGCCGCGGCGACTTCGCTCGCGGCGATCGCGGCGGGCAAGTACATCGCAGGGATGATGATTCTCGACAAGCTCGGGCTCGCGAACCTGCCGGCGTCGGAGTGGTTCCCCAAGACGCTGCACCCGCTGGATGCGCTGTGGGCGGTTCTGGCGGTAGGAACGGCCTGGCGAGTCGGGACGATCGACATCACGCAGGGCGGGCCGGACTAGTTTCGAGGCCGGGGAAAGCGTCGGTGCGCCCTGCCGGGCGCGCCAACGCGACGGGTGTTACGAACGCTGGCCGTTGACGCGCTCGACCATCCCCATGCGGATGAGGAACGCGGTAGCCTCTTCAACCTCGAACCTGGTGAACTCGCACATGTATGCCGGCTGGAGGGCGGAGCCCATCAGGTCCGGCGGGTAGAGGGGTGCGCCGCCCAGCTCTTCCTTGACCTCGGCCACCGCGCGGAGAACCGCGATGGAGGCGTCGATCAGTCGGTCGGGCGTGATCTTTTCGTGCTGTCGTTTCATAGGACCCGCTCCTTGTTCTCGTGGGTCGGTATGCGCTTCGTACACGGACACTGAAGGGATGCAGCACGGAGCGGCAAAGTTCCATTCAGTGCAAACGGATTCATCGCGGAACCAGGGCCCGCGGCGTGGACGCGCATGAAGCGGGGCGCAAGTGCCGCTGGCCCAACCGCTAGCGGTCTTCAACACCTTTTGCGGGGATGTGGGCTCATTCACCGCCCCTGATCGGCCGATGCATACTCACGCGGTTGGAAGCGCTTACCGGGGGGGTTCTCGGACGCGCTGCACACCTCTTTGGTGCCGGGTCAGAACTGAATGAACGCTCCGCTGCTCGAACGCGTGCTCTCCTGCCCCAATCTTCCCTCGCTGCCCGGGGTGGCGGTGAAAGTGCTATCTCTCACGCGGGACCCCAACGTTTCGCTGACCACCATCGCGCAGACCGTCCAGGCCGACCCGGCGCTCGCCGTGCGGGTGCTCAAGACCGTCAACTCCAGCTACTACGGGCTCGCGACGCCCTGCCCCTCGATCATGCGGGCGATGACGATGCTGGGCCTCAACACCGTGAAGGCGATCGTGCTGGGCTTCAGCCTCGTGGAGTCCACCCGCGGGTGCGGGCTGAGCGACGGCGAGGACATGGCCGGCTACTGGCGCCGCGCGGCGTACTCGGCCACGGCGGCGCGTTCGATCGCGCTGGCGTCACGGTGCTGCGACCCCGAAGAGGCGTTCATCGGCGCGCTGGTGCAGGACATCGGCGTGCTCGCGTGCCTGGCGTCCCTCAAGAACGAGTACCGTGCGGTCCTCGCGCAGCGGAGGAGCGACCACGACGAGGCCGCGGCGGTGGAGACCATGGTGCTGGGCTTCGACCACCAGCACGTCGGGCGGCTGCTGAGCGAGAAGTGGCGGCTGCCGCCGCAGATCGTGGAGTGCGTGGCGAGCCACCACACGCCGGCGCGGTGTTCGCCCGCGCACGAGAAGCTGGTGCGGTGCGTCCACCTGGGCGGCCTGGTCGCCAGCACGCTCACCGTGCCCGATCACGCGATCAAGCTGGGCGCGTTCCTGGTCAAGTCAAAGGTGTGGCTGGGCCTGGAGGCCGGCGCGGGGCGGGCGATCATCGAGCAGGCCGCGGCGGGCGGGCGCGAGCTCTCCAAGCTGCTGGAGGTGCCCACGGGCGAGGCGCCGGACGTCGCGGCGATCCTGAGCGAGGCCCACGAGCAGATGGCCCTGGTGCAGGAGGCGGTGCAGCTCGAGACGGCGCAGCTCCGCCGGAGCAACGACGAGCTGGCTCGGCAGACCATGACCGACGGGCTGACGGGCGTCTTCAACCGGACTCACTTTGACCGCACGCTGCGGGCGCAGTTCGAGCAGTGCAAGGCCGCGGGCATGCCGCTGTCGGTGGTGTTCATCGACGCGGACCACTTCAAGGCCGTGAACGATGAGCACGGGCACCAGACGGGCGACGCGGTGCTGATGGAGCTGGCCGACCGGCTGAAGGCGGTGACGCCGGGGGTGGGCGTGCTGTGCCGCTACGGGGGCGAGGAGTTCGCCATCGTGCTGCCGGGGATCTGGCTGGACGAGGCGGCGCGGATCGGCGAGGCCTGCCGCGAGGCGTGCGCACGGACGCCGTTCGACCTCACCCGTTGGGGCGTGGGGATGCAGCTGCCGGTGACGATCAGCGTGGGGGTGTCGTCGATGGACAAGTCGTCGGCGAACGAGGTGAACACGCCGGAGCAGATCACGCACGCCGCGGACCAGGGGCTGTACCGGGCCAAACACGAGGGCCGCAACCGGACGTGTGTGGCGAGCCTTTCGGAGCCGCGCCGGGCGCCCGCGGAGCGCAAGGCGACGACCGTGATGATCGTGGAGGACGACCCGCTGGCGTCGCGGCTGCTGGCGTTCCTGTTCTCCAAGAACCGGGACCTCAAGACGGTGGTGGTGCGGACGGGCGAGGAGGCGGTGGAGTGGATCGCCTCTCCCAGCGCCGCCCGCCCGCGCCCGGACGCGGTGGTGTGCGACCTGCACCTGCCGGGGATGTCCGGGGCCACGCTGGTGAGGAGCGTGCGCGAGACATGCGGGCGGGCCCTGCCTTGTCTGGTCGTCAGCGCCGCGACCGCCGAGCTTGAGCAGCGGGCCTGCCTCGACGCGGGCGCCGATGACTTTGTGCAAAAGGCCGAGTTCTGCAGCAACCCCGACCGCTGGCTGAGCCGGGTCGTTGAGTTGGTGGACCGCAGCCGCGCCGCGGCGTGAAAACCCTCGCGGAGCGTCGTACAGGCAGCGTCGGGCGGTGTCGTACCTTCGGAGGCCAGAGCGGCCTCCGGGGAGGCGCCTATGCCCGCAGGATTGCTGCTGATTGGTCTTGTGTGCTGCTTGGCGGGACAGCCGGAGCCAGCCGCCCCCGCCGCGCCAGCCAGGCCCAGCGCGGTGTGGGACGTACCCGGCGGGCCGCGCCCGCGGGAGATGGTGGGGAAGCAGAACGCGGCGTTGCTGTACTACCGGGCGTGGGATGGCGTGGACTTCCGGCTGTTTGACCAGGTCCATAAGACCTGCCGCCACGAGCCGGGGGCGGTGCTGCCGGCGGCCTCGGTCACGGTTCTTGAGGAGCATCAGAAGTTCATCAACGCGGTGCTGCTGGCGTCGGAGACGCCCGACTGCGATTGGGGCGTCGCCCACGAGGAGGGGCCCAATGCGCTGCTGCCGCACCTGGGGCACCTGCGGTCCACGGCGCGGTTTTTGGGGGCGGACACCCGGCGGCTCGCGGCGGCCGGGGACAGCGTCGGCGCGGCCAAGCGCCTCCGTGCCATCGTGCGGATGTCAACGCAGACCCGGACGGACCGGTGCCTGATCTCGTCGCTGGTGAGCGCCACGCTGAACCAGCACGCGATGGTGGTCACACGGAACATGATGGCCGAGGGCTCGCTGGCGCCGGAGGCGGCGCACATCGTGCTCGCGGCGTTCCGCGCCCTGCCGGAGGACCCCTTCGCCTTCAAGGAGTGCATGCAGACCGAGCGCCAGATGGGCATCGAGTGGGCGCGCGAGCACTTCACCGGTCCTGACGCCGGGAAGCAGCTCGCGCAGATGTACCTGGCGGATGCGGACACCGCCGAGGTGAAGGGCCAGATCGAGGCGATGGACGAGACGGCGATGAACGCGGACCTGGACCTGATGTCCCGGTACTACGACGAGCTGGAGAAGCATTGGGGCCAGCCCGGCAAGGAGAAGGAGATCGGCGCACTCGAGGAACGCTTGCTCAAAGGGGAGTTCGGGGTGATCGTGCGGGCGACCGCCCCGGCGCTGGCAAAGGCTAACCGGAGCAACCTGGGGATCCTCGCGTCGGTAGAGAACGTGGTCAGGGAGCTGCAGGCGTACATCCGTGACGGCAAGGCCGCGGGGAGCAAGGGCGAGTGAGACTGTCTTCCTCTATGTGGGTGCTGATGGCGGTGGCGGCGCTGGCCGCGGCGCCCGCGCCGGCGCAAGTGCCGACCTTCTCGCAGATGATCGCCGAGACCGAGCATTCCATCCAGCCGCCGGCAACGGCGGGCAACGCGGCGTGGGTCTACATCCGTGCATGGGACACGCTGCCGACGGATCAGGAGAAGCGGGTCAAGTTCGGCGAGGCGGTGGGCGAGCGGCCCAAGGTGGGCGAGAAGCTGACCCGGGTGCAGCGCGAGCAGCTCGCGGCGCACGGGGCGTACATCGACGGCATCATGGCCGCGTCGCAGATGGATCACTGCGACTGGGGCCCGCGGTACGAAGAGGGCATTATGTCCCTGCTGCCGCACCTGGGGCCCCTGCGCAACTCGGCGCGCACGCTGGCGCTGGACGCCCGCCGGTGTGCCGAGGATGGCAACGGGACGCTCGCGGCCGAGCGGGTGGCGGCGATGTTCCGCATGTCGCGCCACGCCAGCGCGGACACGATCATCATCTCTTCGCTCGTGGGCATCGCCATCGGGAACTTTGCCGCGACGGTCACGGATGAGCTCCGCCAGCAGGGCGACCTCACGCCCGCCGGTGCCCGGCTGATCCGCACGGCCCTCCGCGACGTGATGGTCAAGGACCTCTACCGCACCGGCGAGGCGGTCCAGACCGAGCGGCGGATCGTGCTCGAGTGGCTGCGGCGGGAGTGCAAGGGGCCCGACGCGGGCAGGACTCTCTTGCGTCACATGAGCATTCTGGGCTCGATGCGCGAGGTGGGCATCGATCTGCGCCAGCACGTGTTCTTCATGGATGAGGCAAGGCTGGCGGGCGAGCTCGACCGCACGGACCGCTTCTACGACGCCGTGAACCTGGCGTGGGGCAGGCCCAACGCCCTCGCCGCGCTGCAGGAGCTGGAGTTGCAGGCCGCGGAGGGGCAGCACGGGATGGTGACGGCGGGGGTGGCGGCGGCCTTCAGCCGCGTGAGGTACTCCACGGAGCACTCCCGCCGCACGCTCGAGCGGCTGGACCGGACGCTGAGCGAGATCATCGAGCACAACGACGCGGGGGCGGGGAAGTGAGGGGGTTGATGGGCCTGGCGGCGCTGCTGGTGCTTGGGCTGATGACGGCGCAGAGCGGGGGGCAGGATCCCGACGAGCAGCGCTGGACGGCCCTGACGCGAGCGGGCGACAGCCTTCGGCCGCCCGCGCAGATAGGCCGGGCGAACAACGCCGCGGGCGCGTACCTGCGGGCGTGGGACTCGCTGCCCTTCTCGGAGCTTCGGGCGCTGGGGGCCGCGGCGGCGGAGGTGTCGGACTTGAAGACTCTGACGCCGGAGCGGCGGGAACTGCTCTCGCGGCACTCGTCGTACATCGACGTGCTGATCGCGGCGTCGGCGACGCCCGACTGCGACTGGGGCGTCGCGTTTGAGCAGGGCTGGGAGGTGCTGCTGCCACACCTTGGGCAGATGCGTCAGACGGCGCGCATCCTTCGGGCCGATGCCGTGCGGTGCGTGAGCGAGGGCAGCATGATCGCGGCGGTGGAGCGGGTACGGGCGATGCTGCGCGTGTCGGTGCACGCGGCGGAGAACGCGGTGCTGATCTCAACGCTGGTGGGGATCGCCATCGCGGCCCAGGCGACCGACACCGCCCAGGTGCTGCTGGACTCTGGGAAGATGACGCCCGCGCAGGCAAGGATCCTGCTGGCCGGTTTCAGCGAGGTGCCCCGCAGAGACTTCTACAGCGCGGCGGCGGCGGTGGAGAACGAGCGGCGGGTGACGCTGCGCTGGTTGCCGGAAAAGTGCGGGGGAGAGGACGCCGGGATGGACTTCGCCAGGCTGCTGGGCGGGCTTCAAATCGACGGCATAGACCTCTTCTCGCCGACCCACCGCCTCAACGAGCAGCAGTTCATGGAACACCTGGCGCGTGCGGACCGGTACTACCAGATGCTCTCGGACGCGTGGCTGCGGGACGACGGCGGGGCGCGGCTCGAGGAGCTGGAGCTTGAGCTTCGGGAGTTCCAGCACGGGCTGGTCGCCATGTCCATGGCCCCGTCGATGGGCCGTGCCCGGCGGTCGGTGCTTGACTTGCAGGCCCGGTTCTCGAAGATGGAGGCGCGGCTCGAGGCCCTGGCGGGACAGGAATGACATGCACGCGGCGGTCGACACAACCCTGCTCCTGCGCACCGCCCGCGGCGACGAGGCCGCGGCGCGGACGCTGTGGACGCTGATGGGGTCGCGACTGGTGGCGCTGGCCCGGGGGCTGCTGCGGGGGGCGGGCGGGGACGCCGCGGCGATGGACGTGGTGCAGACGGTGCTCTGCCGCGTGCTGACGCTCGACCGCGCGTCGCTGGCGGAGGTGCAGGACGCGGAGGCGTGGCTGGCTCGGGCCGTGCGGAATGAGTCGCTCAACTATCACCGGGCGGTCCACCGGCGGCGCGGGCACGAACCGCGGGCGTTGGTGGAGCGGCACGGGGCCGGCGCGGGGCTGGGCGAGCTGGAGGGGGCGCTGGACGAGCTGCCCGAGGGGCTGCGGGAGATCGTGCTGCTCAAGCACGCCGCGGGGCTGACGTTTGACCAGATCGCGCTGAGCCTGGGCGACAACCGGAGCACGGTGGCATCGCGGTACGCCAAGGCGTTGAAGCTGCTGCGCGCGTGGGGCGCGGAGCGCGAGGAGCGTGGTCGGCGCGTGGAGGTGCTGCGATGAGTACGGACCTTTCTTCACGCCTGGATGCGCTGGGGCGGTCGCTGGCGGGCGGCGCGCCCGCGGAACCGCCCGAGGCGTTCATGCGGGGTGTGCAGCGGGCGCACAGCGCGGGGCTGGTCAAGGCGGCGGGCGTGTGGGTGGGCGTCGCGGTGGTGGTCGCGGGGCTGGTGGTGGTGGCGGCACGGACGGCGCCCCCGTCCGCACAGCCCGCACCCGCGGCGGTGGACAGCCCGGACCGAGCGGCGCCGTCGAACATCGAGTGGCAGGGTGAGGAGCTCCCCCGCCGGATGAAGGACTGGCGCAAGGAGTTGCTGGATTGACGTTCTACGGCGGCGGCTACGGCAAGTCGAACCGCGACGAGGAGGCCTCGGACGAGTTCCAAAGCGAGTTCGGCAAGCTCCTGCTGCTGCTCGCGGCGGTCGGGCTGTTCCTTGTGTCGGCGTTCCTGTCGGTCAACGAAGTGCGGTACCTGCTGTGGGGCACGACGGTCCAGACGACGCAGTTCTCCAGGCAGCTTACTTCGTCGGGCGGGAGGGCGTCGCGCCAGGTGATGCTGGTGCGGTACACGTTCGATGACGGCGGGCGCGTGCGAAAGGAGTCCGACGAGGTGGGGCTGGACTTCCCGTTCCCGCCGGTCAACGCGGTGATCGTGGAGTACATCCCCGGGGGCGACAGCTCGCGCGTACACGGGCACCACCAGCGCTGGTCGTTTTTCGTGCTCGGCGCTTCGGTGCTGCTCGTGGGGTTGCAGGCGTGGAAGTTCTGGAGGTTCTACAAGAGCTAGCGGGCGAGGCCTAGGCGTTGTCCACCACGCCCGGGTCGCGCTCGCCGGACTGGCGGTAGCTCTGGCGAGACTGCATGTACTGCTCGGGCGAGACGCGCAGGTCGGGCTCGACGCCCTTCTGGTGCTGGGCGTGCAGGTGCTTGAGGAAGGGCACGCACCACATGCAGCCCGTGCCGGCGGAGAGGCACTCGGAGATCAGCGAAGCGACGGGCGGGTTCTCACGGGCCAGGTAGTTGCGGATCTTCCGCAGCGAGACGTGGAAGCACAGGCAGACCTCGTCGTCGGGGTTCACGCCGGGATTGTAGTGGCTCAGCGCAGGCGGGTGAGGATGTCCAGCACGCCCTCGATCTCGGCGTGGGGCGAGACGTAGTCGGCCACGGCCTTCAGCTCGGGCACGGCGTTGCTGGGGCATCCGAAGAACGACACCCGCTCGCGGATGAGCATGTCGCCCAGGGTGTCGCCGATGCCCGCGAGGCGGGCCTTCGTGAAGCCGCACATCCCCATCAGCCGCTCCAGGCCCGTGCCCTTGCTGACGTAGGTGAGGTCGCAGTTGATCCACGCGACGGTGCTCGACACGCGCAGCGGCCAGCCCTCACGCTTGAACCGGTCCTCGACCATCGGCTTGAGGGACATCAGGAAGGGCGTGTCCTGGTGCCAGAGCGACATCGAGGCGGTCTTGCCCGGCTGGTACACCACGCCCCGGGGCAGCAGGTCGGTGTCGGCCCACCGCTGTGCCGCGACCACCGCCGCGCGGTCCTGGGGCGTGATCGCGGGGTCGATGAGGTAGCGGTTCTCGCGCGGGTCGTAGACCCACACGCCGTTCTCGCACACGCAGGGGACCTGGTCGTTGGCGGTGACCCGCACGATGGCCTCCGCGTAGGGCTGCGGGCGGCCGGAGCAGACGGTGAGCACCGGCCGGTCGCCCGAGGCGGCGGCGCGGTTCCAGTCGGCGATGCTGGCCAGGGCGTGGGCGTTGACGGGGGCGGCGGATTCGGGTCCGAGGCAGCCGTCGATATCGCAGATCACCGCGTCAAAGCGTCTCATGGGCTTCAACGGTACCCTCGTGGCGTGCTGAAGCTGCTCGGCCTCACGATCTTTCTGGGCGCGGCGGTGATGTTCCTGCTGGAGCCGCTCGCGGGCAAGCTGTACCTGCCGCTGCTGGGCGGCGGGCCGGCGGTCTGGAACACCTGCGTGCTGTTCTTCCAGGCGGTGCTGCTGCTGGGCTACCTGTACGCGCACGTGCTCTCCCGGTTCGAGCCCATGACCCAGGCGCTGGTCCACCTGTGCGTGCTGGTCGCGGGCGTGGCGATGCCCCCGCTGGGGTCCCCGCCCGATGCGGGGCGGACCGACATCCCGGTGCTGTGGCTGAGCTGGGAGCTGCTGGCCCGCTTCGGGCCCGTGTTCTTCGCGGTCTCGGCGACCGGGCCGCTGCTGCAACGCTGGTTCTCGCGGACGACCCACCCCGCGGCGGGGGACCCGTACTTTCTTTACGCGGCGAGCAACCTGGGGAGCGCCGTGGGGCTGCTGGCGTACCCGCTGGTGATAGAGCCGCTGCTGACGCGCAGTGCGCAGCTGCGGTGGCTCACGGGCGCGTACGCCGCGTTCGGGGTGCTGGCCATCCTGTGCGTACACGCCGTCCCGCTGCGGGCTTGGCGTGAGCGGGCGGCGTGGGCCCATGCCGCGCCGGCGGATTCACCCCGGCCGGCGTGGGGGCGGCGGCTGCTGTGGCTGGTGTACGCCGCGGCGCCGTCGAGCCTGATGCTGGGCGTGACCCAGCACATCACCACGGACGTCGCGGCGGTGCCGCTGCTGTGGGTGATCCCGCTGACGCTGTACCTGCTGAGCTACGTGGTGGCGTTCTCGCGTCGCGTGCGGCTGTCCAGCGCGGTGTGGGCGCGGATGCTGGTCGTGCCCGTGCTGGTGCTCATCGTGGTCATGGTCGGGAAGGTGACGCAGGAGTGGCTGACACTTCCGCTGCACCTGCTGGTGTTCTTCGTGGGGGCCACGATGTGCCACCGGCGGCTGGCGGAGACGCGGCCCGACCCGGCGCACCTGACCGAGTTCTACCTGTTCCTGTCGATCGGCGGCGTGCTGGGCGGGGTGTTCAACGCGCTCGTCGCGCCGAACGTCTTCTCGTCGGTGCTGGAGTACCCGCTGGTGCTGGGGCTGGTGTGCCTCCTGCGGCCCCGGCTGGCGGGCCAAGGAGCGGGCCAGAGCGCGGGGCCCCGCCTGCTGGCCGTGCGGGCGCTGGCCATCGACCTGGCGGTCGCGGCGGTCATCGCCGTGGCGGCCCTGTACCTGGGCTTTGAGGCCCTCCGCGGCACGCTGGGCGGAAGGTGGACCGCGCTGGTCGTCGCCGGCGTGCTGCCCGCGGGGATCGCCGCGCTCACCCTGGTCCGCGGCACGCGCCGGTTCGGGCTGACTTGCGCGGCGTTGCTGCTCCAGGCCCAGTTCGTGGGCTACTCGGACCGGGCGATCCTGCAGCGGCGATCGTTCTTCGGCGTCAACACCGTGCTGGTCTCCGCCGACGGCTCGCGCCACACCCTGACGCACGGCACCACCACCCACGGCGTGCAGTTCCGCCGGACCGGCGACCCCGCGCTCGACCGCCTCTCACGCCTGCCCATCAGTTACTACCACGCCGCCGGGCCGATGGGGGACCTGGTCTCGCTGCTGCGCGGGGACGGGCGCCTCCGGCGTATCGCGTGCGTGGGGCTGGGTACGGGGACCATGGCGGCGCACGCGGGCCCGGGTGTTGAGATGACGTTTATCGAGATCGACCCGGTGGTCGTCGAGATCGCCACAGACCCGCGCTGCTTTACGTACATCGCCGACGCACGGGAGGCGGGCGCGGAGGTGCGCACGTGGGTGGGCGACGGGCGGCTGGGCATCGCCGCGCTGCCGCCGGGGTCCCTCGACCTGATCGTGCTGGACGCGTTCAGCTCTGACGCGATCCCGGTCCACCTGATGACGCGCGAGGCGCTGGGGGTCTACCTGGAACGGCTCGCGCCGGGAGGCGTTATCGCGTTCCACGTCTCCAGCCGCACCTTCGACCTGCAGCCGGTAGTCGGTGCGATTGCGCGCGAGCAGGGCGTACGCGCGTTCCTGAGGGTTGACGCGATCGACAGCTACGCCGAGGCGAAGTTTGCGTCTGACTGGGTCGCGGTGGTCCGCAGCGAGGGCGACCTGGGGCCGCTGCCGGAACTCGGGTGGAACGAGATCACCGCGGCGGCGGGCACGCGGGCGTGGAGCGATGAGTACACCAACGTGCTGAGCGTGATCGACCTCAAGCGGTAACGTGTCAGGCGAGCCGCTGGGTGGGCGGGTCGAGCGGGAGCACGCGGGCCAGCCGGAGGTAGGCGTGGTACTGCGCCCGCACTTCCTCCAGCGAGTCGCCGGAGAACTTGGCGCAGAACGCGCGGGCGACCTCGAACGCGGCGACGTTTTCAAGCACGACGCTCGCCGCGGGGACGGCGCAGATGTCGCTGCGCTCGTACTGGCTCTGCTGGGGCTCCTTGGTGTTGAGGTCGACGCTGGGCATGCCCTGGAGCAGGGTGGAGATGGGCTTCATCGCGGCCCGCACGACGACGGGCTGGCCGTTGGTCATGCCGCCTTCGGTGCCGCCGGCGTTGTTGCCGGCGCGCACGAACCCGATCGACGGGCTGGTGTCGCGGAGCGAGGCGTCGTAGCCGATCGCGTCATGCACGCGGCTGCCAGCGCGTGCCGCGGCCTCCTTACCCAGGCCGATCTCCACCGCCTTGATGGCCTGAATTCCCATCACCGCAAACGCCAGCCGCGCATCGAGTTTGTCGCGCCAATCCATGCACGAGCCCAGCCCCGGCGGGCAGCCGAAGATGTGGGCCTCGACCAGCCCCCCCACCGTGTCCTTGGCGAGCTTGGCCTCGCGGATCGCGCCGACCTGGCGCTGGGTTGCTTCAGCGTCGGGGCAGAAGGTCTCGCTGGCGTCGCGCGCGGCCCGCGCGGCGGACCAGGTGTCCGGGGTGACGGCGAGCGAGGTCTCGATCCCGGCGATGGCGCGCACGAAGCCGAAGGCCTCGATCTCGAACTCGCGCAGCAGGCAGCGGGCCAGGGCGCCGGCGGCGGTGCGTGCCGCGGTCTCGCGGGCGCTGGCGCGCTCCAGCACATCGCGGCAGTCGGTGGTGAGGAACTTCACCGCGCCGGCGAGGTCCGCGTGCCCGGGCCGCGGGCGGAAGACCGGGGGCGTGCGGCGGGCGTCCTCAAGGCGCGAGTCTTTGTTGGGGATGAGGAACGCGACCGGCGCGCCGGTGGTGCGCTCGGCGCGCACGCCCGAGAGCACGGTGATGCGGTCCTCCTCGATCCCCTGCCGCCCGGAGCGGCCGTACCCGCCCTGGCGGCGGGCCAGCTCCGCGTTGATGAAGGCAAGATCGACGTACACGCCCGCGGGCAGGCCGGTGGTGATGACCACCAGGCCCGGGCCGTGGGACTCGCCGGCGGTTTGGTAGTCGAGGTAAGCCACTAAACCTCCTCGGACGGGATGACCATCAGCGTCCGCGCTGGAAGGTTGGCCAGCGCCGCCAGCAGCTTCGGAACGAGTGCTTCCATGTCTGCGAAGTCCTGAGTCCGGGGTCGAAGCGGCAGTACCGATAGCGGGAGCGGGGTGAGCTTGTGCTCCGAGCGGAACCCGGAGTCCTTTGTCATGAGCGCCTGGAAACCCTCCGAGGCGGCGCGCCTCATCAACTCGCCGTTGAACACCCCCCGCCATCCGCGGTAGGCGACCGCGAATACCTCGCGGCCGACCAGGAGAGGTCGGAGCTCATGCGGGATGTTCTCGTCAAGCAGGACCTTCAACCCGCCGCCCGCCTCATGGGCTGCGGGAGCGCGGCCTTCATCAGGTCGAGCACCGCCTCGACCTGCTGGTGCAACACTGTGGGGTACTGCTGCAGGAAGAAGTTGATGGTGCGCCCGGCCTTCAGGTAATCGAAGAGGGCTTCAACAGGAACACGGGTTCCTGCAAAGCAGGGCTCGCCCCCAAGGATCTCAGGATGCGACCGGATCGGGCTCTCCATGCCCCATTCTAGGGGCGTGGGCCTGCCTCAAGCCGGGATCGCCAGCAGCGTGTTCGGCCGGAACGCGTCGAGGGCCTCCAGCAGCGGGACCACCAGCGGCCGCAGGTCCTCCATCACGCTGGACTCGCACCCCAGCGCGATCACCGCGATGGCGGGGACGTGGCCGTTGCCCTCGCGCCGGAAGCCCGAGTCGCAGGTGACGAACACGTCGAAGCCGAACGTCGCGGCCCGTTCCAGCAGCCGCCGGTCGTTGCTCACGTGCCAGTGCAAGCCGCCCACGGTGGAGACCTGGTGCCCAGGGAGGAAGTAGCGGAGGTCCTCCGGCAGGTTCTCGTCGAGCAGCACCTTCATGCCGTGCCCACCTGCTGGCTCACGGCCTGCTTGGCCAGGTCGAGCACATCCTCGGCCTGCTCGCGCTTCACGCTGGGGAACTGTGCCAGGAAGTAGTCGAGCGGGTAGCCGCGCCTGAGGTGGTCGAACATCGACGCCACCGGCACGCGGGTGCCGCTGAAACATGGGACGCCGTGCATGATCTCCGGGTCAGCCTTGATCGCCTGCATGAAACGATGGTAGTCGCCGCCTGTCACGGGCAGATGAGTTTCAGCGCAACCCGCTTTGCGCCGTCCGCTGGGCCCAGCTTATCTAAGGCACTTTTCATCCCCTGCCGGCGCGACGCGTCGCGCACGAGGCCCAGGACCACCGCCCCGGCTTCGCCCGTGTTGGCCCGCGGCTCGATCCGGTCTTCGCACAGCACCGCGCCGCCGGCCTCGACCAACGGTGCCGCGTTCTTCTTCTGGTGCTGATCCTTGTGGTAGGGGTACGGCATGAACACGGTCGGCACGTGGTTGGCCCACGCCTCGGCAACACTCCCCGCCCCGGCGCGGCTCACAGCCAGGTCCGCCGCGCCCCAGGCCACGCCCAGCTCCTTGCTGAAGCCGAACACCGCCGCGGGGATGCCCGCCTCGCGGTACGCCGCTTCCAGTTCCTGGTTCTCGGCGCGGCCGGTCTGGTGGACGACCTGCCAGCCCGCCAGCGCCGCGGCGTGCTCCTTGGCCAGCAGCGCCATCATCTGGTTGATCGACTGTGCCCCCTGGCTGGCACCGGTAACGAACAGCGTCGGGCGGCCGGGGTTCAGCCCCAGCCGGCGGCGGCACTCGGCCGCGTCGCCGGGCGCGAGGGCCGCGCGCCGCACGATCGGCGGGATGGGCTCCCAGTCAACGCGGGGGACGGGCGCGGTGGTGACGATCGCCGCGGCACGCTTGGAAATCCAGCGGTTGGCCAGCCCCGGGGCGGCGTCGAGGTTGAGCATGAACACCGGGACGCGCTCCACCCGCGCCGCCTGCACCACCGGCGCCGCGACAAAGCCCCCGCCCGCGACCACGCGGACCGGTCCGTGCGCCCGCGCGGCCTGGATCGCACGGCGTCCGGCCCGAACCGCCCCGCCCCATGACCCGACGAACCGCAGCGCGGTGAGCGGCCGTACGCCGAAGGGCTTGGCGGGAATAATCTCGAAGTCAACGGGCGCGCCGGCAAGCCGCTCTTCACGGAGGATCGCCGTGTCGAGTGGCCGGTCTGAGCAGAGGAACCTCACGCGGGTGGCGGGCTCCAGGTCGAGTAGCTGCTCGGCAATGGCGAGCGCGGGGAAGAGGTGCCCGCCGGTGCCGCCGCCCGCGAACAGCACGGTCGCGCTCATGCCGCGGAGACCGCCGGCTCTGCGCGCGGGGCCGGCACGGGCGTCGCCGCCATCGTCAGCGTTTCGGCGAAGGCCGGCTCGGCGCTGTGGCCCGCGACCCGCTCGCGCTGCGTCCGGTCCACGGCGATGACGACGCCCAGCGACAGGGAGGTCAGGATCCAGCCCGTGCCGCCGTAGGAGAGCAGGGGGAGCGCGATGCCTTTGGTGGGGGCCATGCCCGTCACCACCAGCAGGTTCATCACCGCCTGCATGCCCACCGTCGAGACGACCCCGAGCACGACGAGCCGCAGGATCGGGTTGTGCTCACGGCGCATGACCGCGAAGCCCGTCCACACGATGGTCGCGAACAGCGACATGACCAGCGCGGCTCCCGCGATGCCCAGTTCCTCGCAGATGACCGCGAAGATGAAGTCCGTGCGGTCCTCGGGCAGGTAGCCGAACTTCTGCAGACCGTGGCCCAGCCCGCGCCCGAAGCCCCCGCCGTTGGCGATCGCCAGCAGCGACTGGATGGTGTGGTAGCCGATGCCCTTGGGGTCGGCGTAGGGGTCGAGGAAGGCGAGGATCCGCTTCACGCGGTAGGGGCTGGTGAAGATCGCCACCGCGATCAGGCCCAGGCCGACGGGCACCGCCATCGCGAAGTACCGCAGGCGCGCCCCGCTGGCCAGCAGCATGACGCAGGCGACCGCGACGATCAGCACGCCCGTGCCCAGGTCCTCGACCACGATCAGCCCCGCGACGACGCCCAGGCTGACAAGGGCCGGGACCAGGCCGCGCCAAAACTCGTGGATCACCGCCGCGCGCGAGGCCCCATACAGGGCCACCAGCGCGACCATGCCCCACTTGGCGATCTCGCTGGGCTGCACGGACAGGCCGCCGATCTCGATCCAGCGGCGCGAGCCGTTCATCTCACGCGAGAGGCCGGGGATGTAGACCAGCAGGCAGACCGAGATCAGGCACAGGCATCCGAGCACCACCATCTTCAGAGCGGGCCCCTCGCCCTGGTCGGCCCACGCCGCCAGGCGCCGCACGGGCAGGAACGCCGCGACACCCATCGCCAGCACCGCCAGGCCCATGTAGATCGTGGCACGCGAGAAAAGGATCGACGTCACCGGCATGGGCGCGGCGGCGGCCCCGGGGTCGGAGACCCCCTGAATCCGCATGTCGGCGGAGCTCACCATCAGCACCCCGATGGTGAGGAGCCCCAGCACACACAACGCGATGGTCTGCCCGGCGCGCATCAGCCGGGGTGTATCGGCCACCACGCCCTTTGGCGTTCAATACGGCGGCCGGGGTCAGTACAGCAGGGTGCTGGTCAGCACCGTCACGCTGCTGGGCATGTAGGCCACCGCCTGGCTGCTGATGCACATGGCGTCGCTGCCGCAGTGGCCCGCGTCCTCCCGCACCGCCGCGGCGAGGAGCTCGGCCTCCGCCGCGGTCGTGGGCAGCATGTCCTTGGGCCCCTGCATCGCGATCACCAGCACCTGGCGCGGGTTGTCGTGGCAGGCATTGGCCAACGCCCGGCGGAGGATCTCAGACTGCCCGACCTCGCTCAGCCGACCGTCAAAGTCCGCGGCGTTGATCTGGATGCACGAGCAACGCTCATCCGCATCCCGGAACACCGCCATGATGACCGAGCCGATTTCGGGCTCTGCGTTGGCGACGTGAACGACCTCAGGAGAGACCGGGGCCACGACGGGTGGCACCTCGGGCTGATTGACCGCCACCGGCTGGGGCTGGGACGGGGCGGGCTTCATCCACGTGAGCGCGGCGAAGCCCAGGCACGCCGCGGCGGCGAGGCTGACGATCCCGGCGACGGCGGTGCGCACGCGGGTCGCCGTGTCAGAGCGGTCGGGCTTGGCCCACGTAAACCGCAGCGGGGCGGGCTCTTCGAGCCGTTCCGCCTCGGTCGCCATCCGGATGAGTGCTGAGAGGTCCTTATCGTTCATAAGCCGCCACCCTTCGAGGGGCCACGCCCACCCTCTTATTCCCCGCCGGGCTCGGGCTGGCCGGGCAAATCCGCGCGGTGGCCGAGCTTTTCGAGGTACCGCTTCAGCTTGTCGTAAGCCGCCTGCTTGCGGGTGTTTGCGGTGCTCGCCGCCACGCCCAGCCGCTTGGCGAGGTCGCGGTCTGTCACCCCGCTGGTGGTGGCCCGCAGGATCCAGCGTTCTTCCTCGGAAAGTCCGCAGTCGTTCTCGTTGTTGAGGCATTCGCGGACTGTCTGGATAAGCTCCGCGAGCTTGGTCTGGGCGGCGGGGTCCTCAGAGAGGCCCAGGCTAGCCATGCCCGGTGCCGCGGCGTCGAGGTGGGCGTTGGCCCGGCCCGTGCTCCGCATGTGCTGGAGCCAGACCCGATAACCCACGGCGTAAATAAACGTTGAGATCGCCGCGCGACCGGGGTCGTACTTCCCGGCCTCCAGGGCCTGCCACACGGCGACCCAGGTCTTCTGGCAGAAGTCGTCGGCGAGTTCCGACCGGCCGCCCGTCCTCTCCATGAACAGGCGGTGCAGGCCGCCACCCAGCCGCTGGTGCAACGCCGCGAAAGCCTCCTGATCCCCCTGGGCCGCACGCTGGGTCAGGTGCTGGAGCGACTGGTCGCGCTTGGGCAGCGAAGACGGCAGGGCCAGGGGCTTGGGAGCGTCGTCCGGCATTGGGAGTGCGAGTGCTGACATGCCGGGGGGCTGTCCGGCGGAACGCCGCGACGCCCCGGGTTGTTGCCCGGCGCGTCCTGCGCGCTCGCGGTCATTCTAAGGAGCGGCACTCGAGGGGGGGCATGGGGATTGCTGTTACCGGCCCCCGGCTCAGGGGCAGTCACACTCCCCGGGCGAGCCCGCCAGAGCACTGAAGAACGCCTCGATGTCCGCGTCTGTTCCGGTGTCGCCGTCGCAGTCATAGTCGGCCCCGATCCCGGTCCCGCCCGCGCAGGCCCCGCAGTTGCCCGCAAAGCACGCGAAGAAACACTCGATGTCCGCGTCCGTCGCCAGGTCGCCGTCGCCATCGATGTCGGTGCAGTGCGCGTCCGCGCTCCCTTCCCCGAACAGGAAGAAGTGGTACTTGAACGGCTGTACCACCGGCGGCGTGGTCGTCAGCAACTGCCCGCACACCAGCCCCGTGTCGCTCACATCATGCTCGATCACGTAGCGTCCTGCGGTGAGCGTGTGGTTTGTGACACCCCGCACGATCAGCGACCGCCTATCCACCGTCAGCGCGAGCTGCCCCGACAGGTCGCTCCCCGTTGTCCGCCCCCACGCGTCCGCGGCGTACAGCCGCAGCTTCGACCCCGTCACCAGCGACACCGGCCCATAGAACCTAAGCACAATCCCGTCACCCGTGCTTGCGAACAGTGCCGACGACACTCCCGGCACAAACCCGCATGGCACCACCTCGCACGGGCTGTTCGGTTCGCAGTCCTGAGGCATGAGCGCGAAGGAGGCAAGACCGATCGCCCCGCCGCCTGTCGCCAGGCTTCCGGCGGTGTACTCTGGACCGACGCGGTCCGCGTCGGCTCTTCCGGTATTCGTGCTGTACACCTTGGGACCAACCGGTGGGGGGTTCGCAGGGTCCCCCGTTCCAACGAGAACATCGCCGCGCCACTTGCTCACATCAGTGCCCGCCGCCGTGCGGGCCGCGTCCAAGATGATCTGCCCCTCAAGGCCGAACTCCTGCTGGATGCGGATTCGGCCGAATGCAGCGGCACCAATCACGTTGGTCACGGTTGCATTATCCTCCACCGCAGGCCACACCTGCCGCGGCGAAGCCTCTGACCCCGAGCTGTAGCCGAAGATCACGTTCGGATCATCCACTTCCGCGTGGCAGGGCGACACCTCCGCAAGCGCGTCATCGAAGTCTCCGAACCTGCCGCCGATCCGGATCGTCTGGGAAGGACCGAGCACCGGCAGGTGAATCTCCCCAAGCATGTCGTTCAGCACGTTGATCGAGGCCGCGTCGCTCACCCACAGGTCAGCCAACGGGCCCATGCAGCCGATCTGAACCTGCCCGATCGACGCATAATCGTCGTTGATGTCATTCGGGTTCGCCGAGTTCAGGCGGCCCGACCAGACGACGCCGTTGTCGAAGTTCTCAACCGACAGGGAGACAATCTGCGGCGACTCAACCCTTGCACGCGCGCCCTTGTTGGGCGTGCTGCCGGGGACCATAAGCGTGTACGACATGGCCTTGAGGCTGACGTTCCCGATGGCCGTGTTGGCGCGGATGAGGCTGTCAATGTCGCCGCCGTCCTGGGCCTCGCCGAGGTACCACACTTCCCGGTCGTTGCCCTCAAATGGTGGGTCGATCGTTGCGCTGTTGTTCACGGTCGCGCACAGCCCCGGCCCGTAGCCCGGGCTCGGGCCAAGCTGGAAATCCGTCCCAAAGCCGACCTCGATGCTGCTCATCGTTGCGTCCAGATCGGTAGTCCCCACGGCGACCACCGCGCCCTTGAGCATCTGCCCCACCGTGATCGCGCCCTGGAACGAACGCGCGATCATGTCCGCATAGGTGTAGTTGTACTTCACGTCGATGTCTGCGTGACAGTGGCCGCCGATGAAGATGCCCTGACGTCCGCTCCCCCGAGAGTACTTGCCGGAGAATTCGCCGGCCGGCCGGTTTCGGCCGTCGACGTCGAACAGTTCGATCGATCCATAAAAATCCCCCTCCGTTTCGAGTAGGTAGACGCTCGCGTCGTTTGGAATCGGATCCACTTCGCGCATTTGGTTGCGAACCGTCGCCGCGATGTCCGCGAAAACGGGGCGAGACAGAACGTCCGAGTCACGGTCGTTGTTACTCGCGTTGTCCGTGCGATAGTCACGGACGCTGATCTTCCGGATTCGCACCCCCGCTCGGATCGACGACCGTTCCGACTCGCTCGCCCCGATCTGTCC
>JAEYTB010000246.1 GCA_023434205.1 Planctomycetota bacterium
AGCCCGACCAGCCCCGCCGCCGCCCCCGCACCGACAACGCCACCGTCATCCGCGCCGACAACGTCGCCCTCAAAAACGACACCCTCACCTTCACCCACGACCTCGCCCCCATCGGCGGCCAGGGCCAGAGCTCCGACAAGGTCACCCTCATCCCCAACGGCCCCGGCAAGGACGACGACGTCCTCCGCGGCGAAAGCACCTTCTCCGACGGCACCAAGCACACCTACGAAGCCATACGCACCCCGCGCGAGGGCACGCAGGTCGCCCCCGGCATCTGGGCCACCGACGAAGAGCTCGCCCGCATCAAGGCCATCCCCGACAAGCTCCCCACCCCCTTCGGCCCCTACGGCTTCGAGGCGCTCCCGCCCAAAGAGACCATCGTCTTCCGCAACGCCACCCTCTGGACCAACGGGCCCGACGGCGTCACCAAGGGCGTCCTCGTCATCTCCGACGGCAAGATCGTCGCCGTCGCCCCCGGCGCCGACCTCGACTACCCGGTCCCCGCCGGTGCCAAGGCCACCGTTATCAACGCCCAGGGCAAGCACATCACCCCCGGCATCATCGACGCCCACTCCCACACCGGCATCTCCCGCGGCGTCAACGAGGGCGGCCAGGCCGTCACCTCCGAGGTCCGCATCGCCGACGTCGTCAACCCCGACGACGTCAACTGGTACCGCCAGCTCGCCGGCGGCGTCACCACCGTCCTCCAGCTCCACGGCAGCGCCAACGCCATCGGCGGCCAGTCCCAGACCACCAAAATCCGCTGGGGCTCACCCCACCCCGACGACATGCACTTCGAGGGCGCGATCCCCGGCATCAAGTTCGCCCTCGGCGAGAACCCCAGGCGCGTCAACTCCAGCGGCCCCGCCGACCGCTCCACGCTCCCGCGCTACCCCAACTCCCGCATGGGCGTCGAGCAGATCATCCGCGACCGCTTCACCGCCGCCAAGGAGTACCTGAGCAAGCCCGCCACCGCCCGGCGAGACCTCGAGCTCGAGGCCCTCGCCGAGATCCTCCGTGGCGAGCGCCTCGTCCACTGCCACAGCTACCGCCAGGACGAGATGGTCATGCTCTGCAACGTCGCCAAGGACTTCAACTTCAGGATCGGCACCCTCCAGCACGCCCTTGAGGCCTACAAGGTCGCTGACTACGCCCTCAAGCACACCGGCGGCGCCTCTGGCTTCGCCGACTGGTGGGCCTACAAGGTCGAGGTCCAGGACGCCATCCCCGGCGCCTTCCCCATCATGCACGACGTCGGCCTCACCGTCAGCTACAACTCCGACAGCAACGAGCTCGCCCGCCGCCTCAACGTCGACGCCGCTAAGGCCGTCAAGTACAGCCAGGGCATCAGCCCCGAGCAGGCCCTCAAGTTCATCACCCTCAACCCCGCCCGCCAGCTCCGCATCGACAACCGCGTCGGCTCGCTCGAGGTGGGCAAGGACGCCGACATCGCCGTGTGGTCCGGCGAGCCCCTCTCCGCCTTCACCAAGGCCGAGATGACCTTCGTCGACGGCCGCCGCCTCTTCTCCCTCGAGCAGGACCAGCAGCACCGCGCCCGGATCACCGCCGAGCGCCAGCGCCTCATCCAGAAGCTCCTCGCCGAGTCCCGCCCCGCCGCCGCACGCCGCCCCGACGCCGCCGCCGACGCCGCTCCCTCACCCGACGGTCCCCGCCGCCGCCGCCCGCCCCAGTCCGCCGGCGAAAGCTACGACCACTACATCTCCCTCTTCACCAGCGGCAAGCAACCCCACGAAACGCCCGGCGAGTGCGGGATGCCCGAGTAGCTTCAAGAGGAACACAGAGGCCAACGAGTAGAACAGAGGACACAGAGGCAGATACAAGCCCAATCAGGACATGACGCGTATGAACGCCAACACCAGGTTCAAGTTTTCCACTCTGTCTTCTCTGTCCCTCCCTCTGTGCACTCTGTGTTCGGTTTTGATGACCGTGGGAACGGCAAGCGCCCAGGACCTCACCATCAAGTCCGCCCCCCAGTCCCAGCCCGTCATCATCTTCAACGCCACCATCCACACCGTCTCGGGCCCCAGCCTGCAGGACGGCGCCATCGCCTTCGAGAACGGCCGCATCACCGCCGTGATGAACGCCGAAGAGTGGAAGACCGCCGGCCAGGCCCCGCGTCCCGGCACCAAGCTCATCGACGCCAACGACGCCCACATCTACCCCGGCCTCATCGGCGCCTACACCCAGATCGGCATGACCGAGATCCAGGCCGTCCGCGCCACCATCGACATGGACGAGGGCGCCAGCCCCATCTCCCCCGAGGTCCGCGCCGCCACCGCCGTCAATCCCGACTCCACCCTCATCCCCGTCACCCGCTCCAACGGCGTCCTCACCGTCGGCGTCTTCCCCACCGGCGGCGTCATCAGCGGCCAGGTCTCCGCCATCCGCCTCGAGGGCTGGACCACCGCCGAGCTCACCATCAGCCCCAGCCTGGGCATGGCCATCCGCTGGCCCAACACCCGCGCCATCAACGCCTGGTGGCAGGAGCGCAGCGAAGAAGACCAGCTCCGCGACATCGGCAACGCCATGCGCACCATCGCCGACGCCTTCGACGCCGCGGAGTCCTACGCCCGCGCCAAGGCCGCCGACCCCGCCCACCCCACCGACGTCCGCTGGGAGGCCATGAAGCCCCTCCTCCCCGTCGACCGCACCCACGCCGCCGCCTCCGAGCTGCTCGTCAGCAAGTCCGCCACCGGCCGCGCCGACACCCGCGCGCGCACCTTCGTCCTCGCCAACGACGTCGACCAGATCACCTCCGCCGTCGCTTTCGCCGCCTCCCGCGGCCTGCGCCTGGTCATCATCGGCGGCCGCGATGCCGACCTCTGCGCCGACCTCCTCAAGCAGCACAACGTCCCCGTCATCATCCAGGGCGTCCACCGCCTCCCGCGCCACGACGACGCCCCCTACGACGAGCCCTACACCCTCCCCGCGCGCCTCCACGCCGCGGGCGTCCAGTTCTGCATCGCCACCAACGACGACACCGCCCACGAGCGCAACCTCCCCTACAACGCCGCCATGGCCGCGGCCCACGGCCTGCCCATGGACGCCGCCCTCAAGTCCGTCACCCTCTGGCCCGCCCAGATCCTGGGCATCGACGCCGAGGTCGGCTCCATCGAGGTCGGCAAGTCCGCCATGCTCATCATGACCAGCGGCAACCCCCTCGAGGTCACCACCCGCGTCCAGCGCGCCTACATCGACGGCCGCGACATCGACCTCTCCAACAAGCACACCAAGCTCGACGAAAAGTACCGCGAACGCTACCGCCAGCTCGGCATGCTCAAAACCGAGACGGAAGCTGACAAGCCCGCGCCAACCCCAGCGCCCGCCCCGGCGCCAACCCCAGCCCCCCAGTAAGTCTTCATCCGACCTATCCGACCCATCAGACCTCTCCGACCTATCCCTTCTGGCTTTCCCTCACCCCGCCCCAACCGTAAACAGCACCCAATCGCCCTCCGGCACGGGCTTGCGGTCCTTCGCCTTCGCCTTGGGCAGCTGCCAGCATGCGGGCTTCCCCGCATCTTCGTTCCGCCGCCCCCCATCATCATCCAGGTCCGGCCCGCGGGAGTACACGACCGCCTTCCCATCGACCACCCTGTACAGCAGCGGCTCCCCCGTGAACCGGTCTTCCGGCACGCGGTCGAGGAACGCGGGCACCAACTCCGAGAGGTCCTCCGGGAACCGCCCTGTCGCCTGCCGGTGAAGCTCAACCGCGATCGCAGCCCGCGCCGCTTCCCGCCGCTGCAGGAACTGCTCCGAGGCAATCGCAGCCTTGCCGATCATCGGACCAAGAATCCCCAACACAAGGTACTTCTTTCTCCATGTATCCCGTTCCTCCCCAACGGTTGGCGCCAGTTCCGGCCACTGCTCCATTTCCCAGAGCGGCATGTGCCACCGCTCCGGCGCCACCAACCGGTCAAACTCTTCGATCACCTCGCGGCGTCGCGCAGCCTTCATGAGCACCGTGGTTGCAGCCATTGGATTCTCGAAGATGCTCTTGTCCGGGGTTGGAGCTCCGCCCAACTCATCGATGTAGCGCAGGCCGTGTGACCTGAGCCGGCCATCCCCGTTCCCATCATCCGAGTACGACCGCTGCAGCACATCCAGCAGCAGGAGCCGGTCGTAAGCCATGCGAGGCCGCACGCTCCCCCGCATCGGCGCACTCCGTAGCGCTGCCATGACCAGTCGTGCCCCCTCTGTGTCGGTCAGCGATGGATCCGTGGCCAACATGTGCTCGATGGCGTTCATCGCCACACCCGCCGCCGTCAAGGACACCAGGTCTCCGATGACATTTGGATGCTCCGACGCGTGCCGCGCGACACCCAGCATCGCTTCCACGCTCTTCCAGAATCGTTCGGCGTCGCGCTCTTCAATCGCCACCATCACATCCGCCCACAAGCTCCGCGCGCTCGCCCGCAGAACACCCAGGTAAGGCATCAGGAGGGAGAACACCTCCGGCGGCCGCTCAACCGGGCTCGTATCAACCTCAACCCCGTCCAATTCCGCCATCGCCGGATCAACCCGCGTCGAAAGCGGATACCCCAGCACCGGCTTCTCCGCCGCCTCCCACAACAGCGCGATCGCCGCCCGCCGCGCCTTAACGAACTCCCGCGCCTCCCCCCACGCCGCATCACCCGGCTTGGGCATATCCGCGACCGCCTCAGACATGTTCTTCAGCGCGCGCCGAGCCTCCAGGTATAACGGCCACGCCCGGTCCTTCTCCTCCCCCATCGGCGCCAGCGCCACAAACTCCGCCACGTAATCCCGCGTGATCCGGATCCCCTGATCCTCCAGCGTCGGCTCAGGAACCGGCTCCCCAACCTGCGCCAGCACAGCGGCCACCACCAAGCAACTCATCAGCATCCCAGCAGCTTACCACTCCTCTTCTCCTCCACTCCTCCACTCCCCCTCACCTCCCCACCTCCCCACCTCTTCACCTCTTCTCTTCCCTCCCCTCCCTCCTCACCACGTCCCGTTCCCCCTTCGCCCGCCCCTCGCGCGAGTGCGACAGGTCCAGCCGCCCCGCCGGCTGCTTCTTCATCTCCTTGTCCGCCTGCAACCCCACCGGCCCCTTCGCGATCGTGATGCCCCCATCCACCTTGTACAGCGACCCCGTCACATAACTCGCCTCGTCGCTGGCCAGAAACGCGTACACGTTCGCCACTTCCTCCGGCGTCCCCCGCCGCCCCATCGGCGTGGACACCAGCGTCATCTTCTCGATCTTCGCGCTCATCGGCCCGCTCTCGCGGTGCGTCCACGCCGTGTCGATCGGCCCCGGGCACACCGCGTTGCACCGCACCCCGTGCCGCGCCTGCTCCACCGCCAAACTCATCATGAACGCGTGCAGGTACCCCTTTGTCCCTGCGTACGGCGCCCCCTCCGCCAACCCCACGATCCCCGACTCCGACCCCGCGAACAGCACCGTCCCTCGCGTCTTCTGAATCTCCGGCAGCGCCGCCCGCGTCATCATGAACGCTGTCACGATGTTGTTCTTGAGCAGCAGCTCAAAGTCTTCCGTCTGAAAGCTCTGCAGCTCCTCCAGCGCCGGGAAGCTCCCCGCGTTGTTCACCAGGCAGTCCAGCTTCCCGAACGTGTCGATCGCCAGCTTCACGCACGCCCGTGCCTGCATGTCATCCGCCAGGTCCCCCGCAAAGTCCGCGGCACGCCCCCCCCGCCTCACAATCTCCATCGACACCTCATGCACCGGGTCCCCCGGCAGCCCCGCCACCACCACGCTCGCCCCCTCATCCGCGAACTTCTTGCACACCGCCTCCCCGATCCCCGTCGCCCCGCCCGTCACGACCGCCACCTTGCCCCCGAGTCTCAAGCGTGGAGTAGCCATAACCAACCTCCTTGTGCTGAAGGTTCGCCCCCCCGCCTGATCCTCTGGTGAACGCGCCGTGTACCCGCGCCGATCCGCCCTCTAAGGCCACAACAACGCCAGGTCGGCCGCCCTCTTCCCCGCCACCCGCACCACCTTCTCAGGGCACCCGTGCCCGGACACCACCTCGACATCCCGCTCCGGCACGCCCACCGCCTCAGCGATCACCCGCCGCACCGCCTCGTTCGCCCGTCCCCCCTCGGGCGGGGCCGCCACCTTCACCTTCAGCCGGTCCCCCAGCCGGCCGACGACCTGGTCCTTCCGGCTCCCCGGCACCACCTTCAACGCCACCAGAACACCCTGTGCGGGCGGCCGTTCATCCTCGATCATGCCCATCGCCGGTCCCTCTGAAGCCTTTCCCCGCGCCCGCCGATCCTCCCCCAGCGTACAGACCAAAAACCCTTGCAGCCCCCGTTCCCGGACGTAGGCTGCCCGCGGAGGTCCAACTTGTTCAAAGCCCTGGCCATCCTCACCCTCCTCACCTCCGCGGCGTCCGCCCAGCTCCGCCCCGATGAGGTCCTCGTCATCTACGACTCCCGCATCCCCGATAGCCTCGCGGTCGCCGAGTTCTACGCCGGCTCCGCCAAGGTCCCCGGCGGCGTGGGCAACCTCCCCCCCGCCCGCCAGGGCGTCCGCGTCTTCAACCTCGCGTCCTCCGGCGCACCCGCCACCAACCCCGGCACCATCGCCTTTATTGACTACGTCCCGCGCCTCCGCACCCCCATCCGCGACTTCCTCGCCGCGAACAAGCTCGACCGCACCGTCCGCTGCCTCGTGATGACCAAGGGCCTGCCCCACCGCCTCGACGACAGCGACTTCGGCTCCGTCGGCGACAACCCCGGCGCCTTCGTCAACGAGTACAACGCCAACGACGTCGCCTGCGCCAGCATCGACGCCGAGCTCACCCTCCTCTGGCAGGACCACCACACCGGCGAGGCCGGCGGCCCCGCCGACAGCAAGGCCGACGGCCTCATCATCAACCCTTACTGGAAGCTCGCCGCCCCCATCGGCTCCTTCTCCACCGCCAACATCCGCACGCAGAAGTCCTTCGCCTCGGTGAATGTCGGCCCTGTCTGGGGCCTCGCCGGCACCGGCGCCACCCGCCTCACCCCCGGCGACATCTACCTCGTCACCCGTCTCGACGCGCCCACCGTGGCCGACGTCCAGGCCATGATCACCCGCGGCAAGTCCATCCTCTACAACGTCAGCACCGACCAGCTCCTCCTCGATGAGTCCAACAGCAACGGCCTCACCGACGCCTCCGGCAACTCAGAGCTCGACAACCAGTCCTCGCTGGGCGCCCTCCGCGCCTCCGACGACTACGAGAAGACCCGCGACCTCTTCACCGCCGACGGCCGCTTCGCCCCCGCCACCATCCGCTACGACGCGCTCGCCAACGCCGCCAACTTCTTCATCGGCCCGCGCATCAGCCCCACCGGCGGCATCCTCATCACCCAGCCCGTCGCCCTGCTCGCCACCTACGGCAGCAACCACGCCGGCACCTTCCCCACCTACAGCGGCGGCTCCACCAACCTCGTCTTCGCCGACTCCTTCCACTACGCCAACGGCGCGATCTTCAACACCATCGAGAGCTACAACGGCCGCGACTTCGGCGGCATCGGCATGGGCGCGATCCAGCAGGAGCAGTCCAGCCACTTCATCGCCGCGGGCGGCACCCTCGCCATCGGCCACGTCTGGGAGCCCCTCGCCGACACCATCGCCGACAACGAGTTCCTCGCCACCAACTTCCTCATGGGCAACCTGAGCTGGGCCGAGGCCGCCTGGACCAGCATCCCCTGCCTCTCCTGGATGCACACCGTCATCGGCGACCCCCTCGCCCGCCCCGCCCGCACCAGCGAGGACACCGACAACAACCAGCGCCCCGGCATCGGCGACGCCTACGCCTTCGCCGCGAACCCCACCGACATCAACCGCTCCGGCGCCGCCGACACCGCCGACCGCACCCTCCTCTACCGCACCCTCCGCTTCTACGAACGCAGCGACCTGATCAACCGCAGGCCCTGACCCCCTCAAACGGATACCCTTCCTCAATGGACCGCGAGCAGGACATCAACTTTATCTACGAGGGCGGCGTGCTCCGCCCGCAAGGGCCCGTAGACCTGCCCGAAGGAACGCGCGGTGTCGCCCACATCCGTCAATCCGACGCGGGTGAAGCCCCCCTTCTAGACCTCGCACGCCTCGCGGAGACTTTCGGAAGTGCGCCCGACTGGCCCGCCGACGGCGCCGCTCAACTCGACCATTACCTCTACGGCTCTCCTAAGCACCACGAATGATCTTCATCGATACCTCCTACCTGGTCGCGCTCGCGATCCCGCAGGACGGGCTGCATCGCAGGACCATCGCCTGGAGCAAGGCCGTCCGCGGCCCGCTCCTCACCACCGAGTTCGTCCTCGTTGAGTTCGTCAACGCTCTCTCTGCCTCCGCGCTCCGGGCGCGAGCACACATCGTGGTCGAGAGCCTCAAGACCAACCAGGCCATCCGAATCGAACCAGCATCTACCGAGCTGTGCCGCCTCGGCCTCGACTATCACAAGCGCAGACCCGACAAAGACTGGTCGCTGACGGATTGCACATCCTTCGTGACGATGACGCAGTCCGGCTCCACCGCAGCGCTGACGCACGATCTTCACTTCGAGCAGGCCGGCTTCAAAGCCCTGCTGCGGACAGACCCGCAGGGATGACTAGGCCCCCGCCTTCTCGCCCCCCCTCAAC
>JAEYTB010000277.1 GCA_023434205.1 Planctomycetota bacterium
GTTGAGGGCGGGAGCGAGTCTTTGGGGGAGATCGGGACGCTGACGGGGGGCGGGGATATCTCGCTGGGAGGCGGCGGGGGGAGCGGGCTGGGGGGCTCGGGGGGCGGGGGCGCGAGCTTCTTCGGGCTGGAGGCGCAGGGCAACCGGTTCGCGTACATCGTGGACATCTCGGGGTCGATGCAGGAGAACGTAGCATCGGCGAACGAGGGGACGCGGCTGATGGCGCTCAAGGCGGAGCTGTCGCGGTCGATCAACGGGCTGCTGGAGAACTCGCAGTTCATGGTGGTGGCGTTCTCGAGCGATGCGAACCCGCTGACCGACAAGCGGGAGTGGGTGGAGGCCTCGCCCTCTGGGAAGCGGCGGGTGGCGCCGCTGATCTACGCGATGGAGGCGCAGGGCGGGACGAACCCGCTGCCGGCGTTCGAGATCGTGTTCGCGGTCAAGCCGCGGCCGGACGCGATTTACTTCATGACGGACGGGGAGTTTGACCCCAGCACGGTGGAGGCGGTGGCGGCGCTGAACAAGTCGAAGGTGCCGGTCCACTGCATCTGCCTGGGGCCCGCGGCGGGAACGGAGAACATGCGCAAGATCGCGAAGATGTCCAAGGGGACGTTCATCGCGATCGGGGGGAAGCCCTGAGCCCATGAAGGCGATGCTGCTGTGCCTGGGGTTGATGGTGGCTTCGCCCGCGTGGGCGCAGAGCCGCGTGGTGATGCGCGGTGGGCAGGCCGCTGGGGAGGCGTTGGCGGTCTCGGAGCAGGGGGTGACGGTCTCGCGGGGGGGCGGGACGGCGGTCGTGAGCTGGGACCGCGTGGCAGAGGTGCAGGGGGAGTTGGCGGCGGAGGCGGCGCCGTACCGCGAGCTGGCGGACATGCTGTGGCGGGCGCGGGCTCGGGTAGAGCGCGGGGACGGGGTTGGCGCTGAGCGGCTTTTCGAGGTGCTAGCGACTCGCTTCGCGGGCCAGCGAGGGGCGTCCGCGGCGGTGGCGCACGGTGGGCTGCTGCGGTGCAGGCTGATGGCGGGGGCGCAGACGGGCGCGGCGGCGGCGTGGCTGGCGTACGTGAACGCGGTCGGCGATGGGGAGCCGGCGCAGCTCGCGCTGCCCAGCGTGGACTCGGCGGTGCTTGGGGCCGTGGCGGTGGACGGGGTGACGCAGTTGGCGCCGATGGCCCCGCCGGTGTGGGTGGAATCCGCGGCGGTGCAGGCGTTGGCGCGGGGGGCGTGGCCGTTGTCGGAAGGAGGGGCGCGTGAGAAGGCGCTGCGGCTGCAGGCGTTGTACCGGGAGGCGGCGCGGTTTGAGGTGGGCCTGCCCGTGACGCTGCCCGAGGGCGAGGAAAAGGATGAGGGCGTCGCGCTGGTGCGGGACGTTGTGACCGCGCGGGTGGGGGACGAGGCGCAGCGCGGGGCGGCACGGCGGGCGCTGGCAGCCAGGTTGAAGAAGCGGCCCGCTGCGTGGGTGGAGGTGTGGTGCCGCGTGGGGGTGGGGCGGTCGCTGCTGCGCGAGGCGGGCAGGGACGAGCAGCTCCTGGGGGTGAACGAACTGCTGGAAGTCGCGGCGCGGCTGGAGCGGGTGAACCCGTACCTGACGGGGGTCGCGCTGGCGGAGGCCGCGGCGGCGCTGCACCGGCTGGGCGACGTGCCCGGGGCCACGCGGGTTCGCAACGACATGCTGGAGAGGTTCAGCGGCCACCCCGCGCAGGAGTGGGGCGGGCTGCGGTGGGTCCCGGCGGCGCCGGGCGGAGAGAGCGGCAACAAGGGAGGTTCGACTTGAGCTCGATGTATGAACTGGTGACGCTGCTGGCGCAGGACGCGGCCCCCGCGGCGGAGGTGGCCGGCAGCGGCAAGACGGTGTTCGACTACATCCGCGAGGGCGGGGTGGTCGGCGCGATGCTGATCACGCTCTCGGTGGTGGCGCTGACGCTGTTCATCATGCACCTGATCCAGGTGCGGCGGGCGCAGCTGGTGCCGGTCGAGGCGGCGACGGAGCTGCAGCGGCTGTTCCGCGAGAACGACATCCAGGGGGCGATCCGGTACTGCGAGCGGGGCGACTCGTTCCTGGTGCGGGTGTTCGGCTCGGCGCTGACGCGGTGCTCGAGGTCCCCGTTTGGTTTCATGGAGATCCGCACGGCGCTGGAAGAGGCGGGGCAGCGGGAGGCCGACCGGCTGAACAAGTCGGTGGACTACATCGGGCTGATCGCGGCGGTGGCGCCGATGCTGGGGCTCCTGGGCACGACGATCGGCATGATCGGCGCGTTCAACAGCATCGGGCAGCTCGAGGGCGTGGCCCGGTCGCGAGAGCTGGCGAGCTTCATGTCGCTGGCGCTGGTGAACACGGCGGAGGGGCTGGCGGTGGCGATCCCGTGTACGGCGGCGTTCAGCCTGCTTCGGCGGCGGCTGGACCGGCTGGTGAGCGACGCGGGCGAGGTGATCGAGAATCTCGCGGTGTACATCGAAAACCCGGCGGGCGGGGCGGCGCCGGCCAAGCCGGCCGTGCGGGGTGCGGCGCGTCCGGGCCCCGCGACGGCGGCGGGCCACGCGCCGCTGAGCGTGGGCGGGGGCGTGCCGGGGGTGCGCCCGACATGAGGATCCGCAAGCCGCCGGAGATGGAGGAGGCGCACTTCGACCTCACGCCGATGGTGGACGTGGTGCTGCTGCTGATTATTTTCTTCACGCTGACGGCGCAGTTCGCCAACACGCTTAAGACCCCGATGGAGCTCCCGGCGGAGAAGGGTCACGGCAAGCCCGACACCAGCGAGACGTCGGTCGTGGTGGACATCACCAAGACCGGCGAGCTGCGGATGGCGGCGTACCCGATCTCGTTCGAGGAGCTGGTCCACGCGCTGAGCAACGACCTCAAGGTGTCCAAGGCGGCGGGCAAGACGCTGGAACTGACGGTGCGGGCCGACAGGGAATGCCCGGCGCGGCATCTCAATGCGCTGGCGACGGCGTTGTCGCAGCTGGGCGTGCGGGACTGGAAGCTGGCGACTGCGGCGGGAGGGGCGTGAGGTGCTGATCCGGCGGTCCAACAGGAAGGAGTTCAAAATCCCGCGCCTGCCGCTGGCGGCGTTCATCGACGTGACGCTGTTCCTGCTGCTGTACTTCATGCTCGCCAGCGACTTCTCGAAGCAGGAGTCGTGGATCGACTCGACGCTGGCGGCGGAGCGACGGGGCGGGCAGGCGGGGAACCTCCAGCCGCAGGTGGTGACCGTGGGCGTGAGCGAGGGGGCGGCGATGTTCCGGCTGGGGGACCTGGTGCTGCGCGACCGGCCGGGGCTGGAGGGCGTGCTCCGCCAGCTTCCCAAGGAGGGCGGGGTGTTCATCAAGGTGCCGGGAGACGTGCCGGTGTGGGCGGCGGCGATGGCGTTGCAGGCGGCCCGGGATGCGGGGTTCAACAAGGTCAGTTACGTTCCGGTGAAGTAGCGGGGGCAGGGGTCAGGCGTGCGGGCAGGGTTGACCATGGCGGTGCTGGCGGTGCTCGCGGGCGGTGCGCACGGGCAGGTTGTGCCCGCGCCCCCGCCGATGCCGGCGCCGGAGGCGGTGTCGCTGCCGGGGGTCGCGCCCGATGACGAGGCGGTCGAGAACTACCTGGCAGAGCGCGGGCTGCTGGAGGTGCTGGCGGCGCGGCTGCGGCGGCAGCACCGGGAGGGCACGGCGGAGGAGCAGGTCCGCGCGGCGGAGCTGCTGGGCAAGCTGTACGTGCGGATGCTGACGGAGGCGACGACGCCGGAGAAGCGGCAGGAGATCGAGGGGCTGTGCCGCGAGCTGCTGAAGGACCAGCGGGCGGATTCGTTCGAGCTGCGGCTGAACCTGGCGAAGGCGACGTACCTGCGGGTGGAGGAGATCGTCGAGCGCGACCGGCTGCGGATGGCCAGCAGCGAGGAGCGGGCCGAGGCGGAGCGGGTGCTGCGGACGGTGAAGCCGACGTTCGAGGAGATCAGCCGCAAGCTGGAGGCGCGGGTGCGGTCGCTGGAGTCGCGCGAGAAGGCGGCGCCGGCGGCGGATGTGGACCTGCTGCGGGCGGAGCTCGCCGAGCAGCGGAGGCTGCGGTCGCTGTCGTTGTACTACGCGGGCTGGAGCCACTACTACACGGCGGTGCTGACGGGGTCGAAGGCGGATGCGCTGGACGCGATGCGGCGGTTTGGCGGGCTGCTTAATGCGGTGTCGGCGGAGCGTCCGGCGACGATCGACCGGCTGCCCAAGGCCAACCTGAGGTATGAGCACGTGGCCCGGGCGGCGCTGGCGTGCGGGTTGTGCGCGGCGCTGCTGGAGAAGCCCACCGAGGCGGCACGGTGGCTGGACGAGGTGGAGCAGGGCGAAGAGGTCGTGCCCATCGTGCGCGAGCAGATCTTCTCGCGCCGGCTGATCGTTCATGCCGCGGCGTCGCAGTGGGCGGACATCGACCTCGCCGTGCGGAAGCGGCGCAAGCCGGAGAGGGACGGGCCGGAGGTTCTGCTGAGCGTTCCCGATGCGCGGCTGCTGGCGGTAACGGCGCTGGAGGCGGCGCGGGCCACGCAGTCGCCGGCGATCCGGGCCGAGGCGGAGCGGCAGGCGCAGGTGGCGCTGGGGGACCTCATCAAGCGCGGCGAGGCGGGGCACGTGCTGGACCTGGTGTCGCTCTACGGCACGACGCCGATCGGGCAGGAAGGGTTCATCGTCAACTATGTCGTCAGCCTGCAGTCGTACGAGCGGGCGCGGGCGGCGCACAAGACCGCGGGCAACGACGAAGAGCCGGCCGTCGAGCCGGCGCTGGTGAACCTGTACCGTGAGGCGGCGGGGCTGCTGGGCGCGGCGACCGGCAGCGCCGATGCGCCGGACTTTCCCAAGGAGCGGGAGCGGGCGGAGATCCGGCGCGGGCTGGCGCTGTTCTATGCCGGGGACCTGGAGGCGGCGGCGACGCAGTTCCAGGCGGCGGCCAACGTCGCGGTCACGCCGGAGCAGAAGCGCGATGCGCTGTGGTACGCGATCGTCTCGCTGGACCGTGCCGTGGACCGCGGGAACCGGGGCGTGGCGCCCGACCGCGACCGGGTGGCGACGCTGTACCTGGAGCAGTTCCCCGCTTCCGAGAACGCAGCGCGGCTGCTCTTGAGGCAGACGCGGGCGGACCGGCTGAGCGACGAGGAGGCGCTGGAGATTTTGCTGAAGGTGGCGCGGGACTCGGGGATCTACGAGGCCAGCCGCAAGCAGGCGGCGCGGCTGCTCTACCAGGCGTACCGGCGGTCGCAGGGGGAGGCCAGGGACTTCGCGGCGCTGCGGTTCGCTGAGGTGGCGGAGGGCGTGCTGCGGATGGAGCAGGCGCGCGCCATGGCGGGGACGGATCAGGTGGCGAAGGACGCCGCGGCGGACGTTGTGGTCCGTGTGCGGCAGCTGGCGGATGCGCTGCTGGGGGCGGCGGCGCCGGACACGGAGCGCGTGGAGTCGGCGTTGGCGGTGCTGGAAACGGTGTCCGCGTTCCACACGATGGACCTGGAGAGCCTGAAGGGCGAGCTCCTGTTCCGGCGGGTGCAGATCGCGATGGCGCGGGGGGATGAGGCGGGGATCGCCCGGAATGTGGACCTGCTGCGGGGCGTGGGGGGGCCATTCGCGGATGCGACGGACCGGCTGCTGTACCAGCGGTCGCAGCGGGCGTTCAGGTCTGCGGAGTCGGACGTGGGGCTGGCGCGGCAGGTGGTGCGGTACGGCGCGCGGATCCTGGAGGGCGAGCGGGCCGCGGCGGACTCCGGCGTCGCGTCGGTGCGGGATTCGGTGGCGCAGGCCGCGGCGGTGATCTGGCGGGCCGAGGGCGATGTGCGGATGCGCGACCTGGCGGTTCGGGTTGACCGGGAGCAGCTTGAGGCCGGTCAGCGGACGGCGTCGAGCCTGCGGCGCCTGGGCGAGCTGCTGGAGGCCGGCGGGGACAAGGAGCGTGCGCTGGCGGCGTGGCGCGAGCTGCTCAACGGCGTGCAGAACGGGACGCCGGAGTGGTACGAGGCGCGGTACGAATCGCTGCGGCTGCTGTTGGAGACGGCGCCGGCGGAAGCGGCGGCGGCGATGGGCCAGCACAGGGTGCTGCACCCGGACTTTGGGCCCGAGCCGTGGGGGAGCAAGCTGCGTGAGCTGGATGCGAAGATCGGGCCGGCGGCCCCTCCGCCGCCAGCGCCGGCGGCTGCGCCCGGGAAGGGCGGTGCGGGCTGATGGAGGGCGCGGGGGTCAACATCTTCCGCACGTTCCTGGGCGTCGATGGGCCCGAGGATGGCCCGGTGGCGCTGCTGGGCCTGACGCCCGAGTCGATGAGCGAGAGCGGGATTGTGCGAGCGTTGCAGTCCCGGCTGGCCCAGATCGCGGCGCACCCCGAGGCGCTGTCGCCCGAGGCCGACGAGGTGCGGCTGGCGCTGCACGCGGCGGCGGCACGGCTGCTCGACCCCTCGTCGCGGCGGCAGGCCAAGGGCGCCGCGGCGGAGGCGGAGAGGGAGCCCACGCAGCTCGAGTCGGCGATCGTGCTGACGCTGGCGAGCATGGGGGGGTGGAACAAGAAGTCCAAGGAGCGGATCGGCGCGCTGGCGCAGGCGTACGGGGTGCCGGCGGCGGATGTGGTTGAGCTGGCGGAGAGCTTGGCGGGCCGGCCGCACCCGGCGCGCGAGCGGCCAACGCCGCACGTGAGGCCGCTGACTCAAGGGACAGCGCCCGGTAAGGTGGCCGAGGCCGCCGCGGCGGTGCGGACGCTGTCGGCGCGGGATGACCTTGAGCCGCTGCCCAGCGAGGTAGACCCGGGGAGCCGGGTGGTCAAAAACGTGGTCGTGTTCGGCGGCGCGGCGCTGCTGGGGACGGCGGCGTTGATCGTGCTCTCGGTGACGATGATCGCGAAGAAGCCGGCGGCCCCGGCGCCGCCCACCCCCGCGCCGGCGCCCACGCCGGTCGCCGCGGAAAAGAGGGCGGCAACGCCGGAACTGTTCCCGACACGGCCGCGGGAGGAGAAGCGGGCCGCGGCGGCGCCCGCGCCGGCGGCGCGGGTCGGCGACTGGGACGACGTGCTCCGGGAGGCGTCGGGCGCGGTGGAGGACCTGCAGAAGGACCCGGAGGCGGCGTTCGCGCGGTTCGAGAAGGTGTACGGGGAGATGGGCCGGAAGTGGCGCGAGACCTCACCCGACGGCCAGGTGGCGGGGGTGGATCGGCTGGTGGAGTTCCTGTATCGGGCGGGGTCGCGGCCGGGGGTGGCGGAGAAGGCGGTCGGCGTGATGGTGGTGGCGAGCGCGCCGCTGTCGGGCGCGGGCGCGTTGAACGCGGACCAGGTGCTGGGGTCGGCGTGGAGCGCGGGGGTTCTGGCGCGTGTTGAGCGGGAGCGTGACCTGCCCTCGTCGGTGCGGCTGAGGGTGCAGGAGGCGCTGCGGGGGGCGTTCCCGGGCTCGAGCGGTCCGGGGGAGGCGACGTTCCGGGCTGGGTGTGTGGCGGCGCTGTCGGCGATGCCGGGGCGGATCATGCCGGACCCTGCCAAGAGCAACGACGCGGAGGTGAAGCGCGCCCTGGAGAGCTGGCGGGCGTGGCTGGACGGCGTAGCGGCGGTGGGCGGGCGGGACAGCCCGCTCTACACGCGGACGGTGCTGCTGGCGCTGGATGCGCTGCTCACCGGCGGCGCTGATCCGACGCAAGACAAAGCGACGTTCGAGTCGATCGCTCTGCTGGCGACGTCGGTGTCATGGAGGAAGGACGACGAGTCGCGCCGGTGGCTGCTGCGGTGGTTCGAGGCGTCGGGCGTGACGTCGTCGGACCTGTACGCGGTGACGGCCGCGCTTGCGGGCCGCAGCGGCGCCGAGGGCGTGGACACTTCGATGGTGCTGTCCGCCGCGGCGGGTGAGGGGCCGCGGGCGGAAATGCGGGACCGGTACGCCGCGGTGTGGGGGATGACGGCGGGAGAGAGCCGCGATGTGCTGGTGCAGCGGTGGGTGGACGCGGCGGCGGGGGAACTCCAGGCGCTAGACGTGTCAGGCAGTTCCGTCCTGGGGTTGCTGGAGGAGGCGCACCAGGTCGCGCGGTTCAACAAGGCCGCGGCGGTGCTGTGGGCCGGGAACGTGGAGGATGTGTCGGACCTGATGTCGCCGATCACGCGGACGGTGACGCCGCCGACACGGCAGAACCAGTTTGTCGGGACGCTGATTTACAAGGGGGATTCCAGTGGCCGCGTGGTGCCGGGGGCGGAGTGGGTGGTGCGGTACCTGGGGGCGGGGCACCGGATCCCGGAGCGGCGGGAGCTGATCCGCGGGGTGAGCTTTGCGCCCGATGCGCTGATGGCGGAGGTGCTGGTGCAGGAGGCCTGCCGCGGGAGCCCGGCGCAGGTGCGGGGCGATGCGCGGGAGGTGGTGCTGAAGCACGCGGGCGAGGCGGCGGTGGTCCACGCGCTGCTGGAGTTCGCGCCGCTGATGCCGATTACGCGGGAGAACGCGGCGCTGGTTGAGGAGGTGACGCAGGCGGCGCTGCCGCCGCTGCGGCACGCGACGTGGCGTGTGGCGGTTCGGCGGGCGCTGGTGGAGCGGCTGTTGCAGCTGATCGCCGGCGGGAGCGACCTGGCGCAGGTAGACCGGGTGTCGGAGGGCCTGGCGGAGCTGTACCACGAGCCCGCTCCGGCGGCGGCGAGCGCGGACGGGTCGGAGCAGGCAGCGCCGGCGGCACCGGCGCTGGAGGTCGCGGTGGTTCAGCACCGGCTCAAGTGGCTGCGTGAGGCGGAGCTGCTGGTCCCCAGCAACCGCGAGCCGCTGAACCTGGCGCAGGTGGAGCAGCGTCGGCGGGCGCGGATGGAGCTGGCGAAGGGGCGTGTGCAGGAGTTCCAGGCCGAGCAGCTGGCGGTGTGCGAGCTGATGGCGTACGTGTGCGTGGCGGAGCACCCGGCGCGGGCGGGGCGTGCGGCGGAGGTGCTGGCGGAGCTGACGGAGGAGCGGCGGGGGTCGCGGCACGTGTTCGAGCAGTTGCTGGCGGGGGAGCGGGCGCGGATGAAGCTGTGGCTGCTGCGGATGGGGGGGAAGCGCGCATGAAGCTGCTGCTGATGGCGTGTGTGCTGTGGGGGCAGCCGGGGACCGATCAGCCCGGGGCGGAGGCGGGAGCGCCGGCGGTCGTGGAGGAACGGGTACCGCTGCGAGTGGCGCTCGATGCGCGGCTGGGCGTGCTGACACCCGCGGCGCCGGAGGCGTACTTCCTGCTGGGCGAAGAGGCGGCGGACGGGGCGGTGACGGCCGAGGACCGGCAGCTCGCGGCAGAGCTGCTGGTGCTCGCGATGCATCTGGACGCGGCGCGGGGGGGGGTGAAGACCACGGCGGCGTCGGCGTGCCTGGCGCTGGCGGAGCTGTCGAAGAGCGATCGGGACCGGCGGTGGTTGGTGTACCTGTCGCGGTCGCTGGACCCGCGGCGCGTGCCGCCGCAGTGGCTGGCGGGCGAAGCGCCGGCGACGGTGGACTCGGCGTCGTACCAGGTCGCGGCGCTGATCGGGCTGGTGCGGTCGGGGGACGGCGTGCAGGCGCGGCAGCTCCTGGCCAAGGAGGAGGTGCGTGCCGCGCTGCAGGGATACGACTCGATGCTGGGGAACCTCCGCGGCGGGAGCGCCGCGCGGGTGATGCGCGAGGCGGAGCGGTGGCCCTGCACGGAGTGCGGCAACCAGCGGGTGGTGCGGCGCGGCAGCCCGCCGGAGCCGCGGTTGTGCCCCTTGTGCAAGGGGGACCCGGGCGCGGAGGTCAGCGAGGCCGAGTTCATGGGGCAGCTGCTCTTTGAGGCGCTGCTGCTGCAGGGCAACCAGCGGTCGTGGGCGGCGCAGGTGGTGTCGGACGGGGGCGCGCCGCTGATGGACGCGGACACGACAACGGTGGCGCGGGTGTTCGGGGTGGACACGAGGCTGGTGCTGTGGCGCAACGGTCGGTGGGTGGCCGATCCCAACGCGCCCGCGCCGGTCGAGGCGCCGCCGCCGGTGAAGCAGCCGGAGGAGGCCGCGCCCGACGGGTTTACGGTGAAGGGGGCGTAGCGCGGGTCTACGATGGCAGCCATTCTCGAAAGGACCGCCATGAGCGACGCCCCGACCCCGACCCCCACGCCTGCGGCCGTGCCCGGCCAGCCAGAATCCAAGCCGGCGATCACGTTCGACGAGTTCGCGAAGGTGGACCTGCGGGTGGCGAAGGTGCTGGCGTGCGAGCCGCACCCCAACGCGGACAAGCTCTACAAGCTGCAGCTGGACGACGGGAGCGGCACGCCGCGGCAGATCTGCGCGGGCATCCGGCAGGCGTACACGCCCGAGCAGCTGGTGGGGCAGACGATCATCATCGTGGCGAACCTGGCGCCGCGGATGCTGCGCGGGGAGGAGTCGCGGGGGATGCTGCTGGCGGCCAGCAACGCCCCGAAGGACGCGGGCGAGCGGCGCGTGGTGGTGCTGACGACGCTGTCGGAGATGTCCCCCGGAGCGATCGTGTCCTGAACGATCAGCGGCGGGGAGGCGGGGGGGTGTCGCGGTTGCGGGAGCCTTCGCGTTCCTGACGCTCCCGGTAGGTGCGGATGCGCTCGATGGCGGCGTCGAGGTTGGCGTCGCGGTTGGTGCGGCGCTGTTCGAGGTCGCTCTTGAGGGCGTCGAGCTGCTTGGCGAGGGCGTTGATCTCGCGGGCCTGGAGCTCGTTGCGGGTGTCCATCTGGCGGGCGAGGGCCTCGCGGAGGACGGCCCGGGCCTGCGTGATGCGGGCGGGGTCCTGCGCCGCGTCGGCCTCGCGGAAGGCACGGATGGCCTCGACGATGTTGATCGTTCCTTCGATCTCGGCGAGCTTGAGGCGGAAGAGCTCGGGGTCGCGCTCGATCAGGGCCTCGGCGTCGGCGACGCGGGGGACCAGGCGAGAGTAGCCGCCCTCGACGGCCTTGGGGTCGGATTTTTCCACGGCGTCGAATCGGTCGGCGATGGAGGGCAGGTGCGCGCGGAGGAAGGCCTTGGCGTGGGCGCGCTGCTCGGGGGTGGTGGGCTGGCGGTGCCGCTCGCGCTCCCGCTCGGAGAACGAGCGGGCGTCACCCTTGCCCGGCGGGAGGCGGTCAAAGCGGGAGTCGGGCCAGTTGTCCGGGCGGGGGTCCACGTCCTTCATGGCCTCGCGGACCGGGACGCCCTCGCGGATCTTGCGGATGGCCTCGCGCATGCGTTCCTGACGCTTCTGCGAGTCGTCGATGCGGCGCTCGAGGAGGCGCGCGGTTTCCTCGGGGTCGTCCGGGGCGCGGTCCGCGGGTCGGGGCGGTCGCTCGTCGGGCCGGGGCTGCGCGAGGGCCGGGCCGGCGAGCACGAGCAGGGAGGTCAGGAGCAGGGCGGGTCTCATCACATCGCACCTTCGTCGTCAAGGAGGTCGCTCAGGCCCATGGAGTTGATCGAGGACTGGAGGCTGCTGGTCGCCGCGAAGATGTCGTCGAGCTCGGCGCGGGTGCCGTCGTCAAAGAGCGAGGAAACGATGGCCCACTCCTCGCCGGGGGTAGCCGACGCGGCGATGACACGCACGTTGCTGTCCTGGGGCGCGGGGGCGGGACGCGAAGCGATGTAGGTGAGCGCGGCGGTGGCGACCAGCGCGAACCCCGCGGCGATGCGCATCGGCGTGGCGGACCACAGCGAGCGGCGGCGGGTGACCGTGACGCGGGCGGTCTCGCCGACCAGGCGCAGCGTGGGCTGCTGCTGGAGCAGCGGGAGGGTGGCGCCGAAGACGCGGGCCTCGAGGCCGTCGCGGGCGCTGTCGGACTGCGCGAGGAGGTCTACCTCGCGGGCGAGGCGCTCCAGGGCGGCGTCGTTAAGGTGGGGGTTGGTCTGGTTCATTCGCGGTCCTCACGGTTGGGCACGTTCTCGGGCAAACCTTCAGGGCTGGGATCGAGCGCCTCTTTGAGCTTCTTGAGGGCGCGGTGGTGGCGGGCGAGCAGGGTTCCGACGGGCTCCTCGAGGATGTCGGCGATTTGTTTGAAGCTGAGCCCGCCGTGGTGGCGGAGCTCGATGATCTCGCGGTCGGCTTCGGACAGCTCGGTCATGGCGGAACGGAGGCGGCCGATGGCGGCGGCGTCGAACGCGGGCTCGTCGGGCTCGCGGTGGGCGGTGTGGATAAAGACGGAGTCGTCGTGGGTCTCGGGGTTGCGGCGGGCCTTGCGGATGGAGTCGCGAACGCGGTTCATGGCGACGCGGAAGAGCCAGGGCTCAAAGCGGCCCGACTCGGTGTACTCGCCGGCGCGGAGCTTGACCGCGACGGTCGCGAACACGGATTGGGCGATCTCCTCGGCCACGTCGTCGTTCCTGCACCGGCTTTTGGCGAGGGCGTAGACCCTGCGGCTGTACCGGTTCACCAGCTCACGCCACGCCTGGGGGTCCCCACGCGAGGCCGCCTGAAGGAGCGATGCCAGTTCTTCCTGGGAAGGGTCCAGGCTCACGCCCATCGCTCCATCATCGGGCCTAACGCACCGAACCGGACCCTATTGCCCGTCGGGAGGCCCCCGGCGCGGGATATCTCGCGGCAGGGCCGTCCAGCCCGCCCAGACCCACCCCGGAGGTTTGTATCCTCTGACCCCATGGCCCGGGTAGCGTACACAGTCACCGCGATCTTACCGGACACCCCCACCCGGGATTTGTACGAGGCGTGGCTGCTGGGGGGCCATGTTCAGCAGGTGCTGGCGGGCGGGGCGGAGGCGGCCCAGGTCGTGCGGTTGAGTGAGCCGCCGCTGGCGGTGCAGAGCCGGTACGAGTTCGCGTCGGAGGGGGCGTTTGAGCGGTACCTTCAGGACCATGCTCCGGCGCTGCGGGCGGATGGATTGGCGAGGTTTGGGTCCGTTTCTGGTGTGACCTTCCGGCGTGAGGTCGGGACGATCCTTCAATAGGTGGACGGCGTACGTCGGTGCCGGTCACCCGGGCGGGCTGCGGTCAGAAGGCGGGAAACCCTTGGATCACGTGTCGGATGAGGTCCTCTTCGAACGCTACCGGGGGGGAGACCGCGCCGCGTTCCGAACGATTATCGAACGTCATCAGCCCGAGCTGCTGCGGTTCCTGATCCGCCTGGTGGGGGATCAGGCGGGCGCGGAGGACGTGTTTCAAGAGGC
>JAEYTB010000136.1 GCA_023434205.1 Planctomycetota bacterium
GACATGGAAATCGCCCAGCGCGAGAAGACGCTCCGCGATGCCGGGCACAAGGTGCAGGCCATGAGCCACGACCGCTGAGAAACGTGCCCCTGCAAAGGACTTAAGTAGAACGAGGCCACGGAGTGCGGGCCCGGTGTCGCGCGGGGCGCGTCGGTCGCTCCATTTTCATCTGGCACACATTTTGCACCCCGCCACCCCGCTCACCCCCTTGCCACTGGGCCCCACACCCTAGATACTCCCCCACCCTTCCGCCGCGAGCGGGTGGGTAAGCCCCTGCCGTCCTCTCCGCTCGTCGCGGCGGGCGTCAGCGGCCCGAACGCTCGAACAGTCCGGCTTCTCGTTCTCTCCATCCCCCCTCCTCTCTCCCCCTCCCGGGCAGACGGCAACGGGGGAGAGGGTGCGCGGGCAGCCGATGGGGAGTACACAGATGTCCTTCGAAGCCGTCGTCCACGCCCAGGCCATCGAGCTCGACCGCCTCTCCCTCGAAATGTGCGCCGCCGCGGGCTCGGGCCACCCCAGCTCCGCGATGTCTTTGGGCCACATCGTCACCGTCCTGATGTTCCAGGCGATGCGCTGGAGCCCCGATTACCCCGACTACCCCACCTCCGACCGCCTCGTGCTCTCCGAGGGCCACGCCGTGCCGATCGTCTACGCCGCCGCGGCGAAGCTGGGGGTCATGGTCGGCAAGGGCGACAACCGCAAGAAGCTCACCGTCGAAGACCTCAAAACCCTCCGCATGGGCAACAGCGTGCTGGAAGGCCACCCCAACCCGATGGAGGGGTTCCCCTTCTTTGACGCCGCGACCGGCTCGCTGGGCATGGGCCTGTCCGTCGCCGCGGGCCTGGCCGAGGCCGCGCGCCTGGACAACCTCGACAAGCGGATCTACTGCATCCTGGGCGACGGCGAGACCCGCGAGGGACAGGTCGCCGAGGCGATGGACTACATCATCGACCGCAAGCTCAAGAACGTGCTCCCCATCTTCAACTGCAACGACTACGGCCAGGCCGACCGCGTCAGCAACCAGCAGTCCGCCGAGGTCATGGCCCGCAAGCTCGAGGCCTACGGCTTTGAAGCCAAGGTCATCGACGGGCACAACCCCGCGCAGATCAAGGCCGCGCTCGACGCCTTCGCCGCGGCACAGGACAACCGCTCCGCCCCCTGCATGGCCGTGGTCGCCAAGACCGTCAAGGGCTGGGGCGCCGCCTCGCTCCAGGGCGCGGGCTGGCACGGCAAGCCGCCCGTGGGCGACCAGCTCAAGAAGGCCCTGACCGAGCTCGACCAGAAGCGCGTCGAGGTGACCAGCGCGCTGGCCACCAGCGACCAGTTCACCATCCAGCCCCCCGCCGAGGCCCCGCCCAAGGACTACACCAGCCCCGAGTACCCCACCCTCACCGAGGCCATGAAGAAGTTCGACATGGAGTCCATGCTCCAGAGCGGCAACATGGCCACCCGCCGCGCCTACGGCATCGCCCTGCGGGCCATGGGCCAGATCAACGACAAGATCGTCGTGCTCGACGCCGACGTCTCCAACTCCACCTTCGCCGAGTACTTCAAGAAGGACGCCAAGACCGCCCCGCGATTCCTGGAGTGCAAGATCGCCGAGCAGAACATGATCTCCGTCGGCGCGGGCGTCTCCGCCGGCGACAAGATCCCCTTCGCCAGCACCTTCGCCAAGTTTGTCACCCGCGCGTACGACCAGGTCGAGATGGCGATCTACTCCGGCGCCAACCTCAAGATCGTGGGCAGCCACGCCGGCGTCACCCTCGCCGCCGACGGCCCCAGCCAGATGGCCATGCCCGACGTCTCCTGGTTCCGCGCCTTCACCACCATGCGCGACCACCGCGGCAACCCGGGGTGCTACGTGCTCCAGCCCGCCGACGCCTACGCGGCGTACCAGCTCACGCAGGTGATGGCCGAGTACGAGGGCGTGTGCTACATGCGCACGCTCCGCGCCGACACCGAGTTCATCTACAGCGACGATGTGGTGTTCAACCTCGGTGGCTTTGAGGTGCTCAACGAGGGGCGCGACATCGTGATCTGTGCCGCGGGCTACATGGTGCACGAGGCCAACAAGGCCGTGGAGCTGCTGGACAAGGCCGGGATCTCCGCGACGCTGGTGGACCTCTACTCGCTGCCCTTTGATAACGACGCCCTGCTGGACCTGGTGGGCCAGAACAACGGCATGTGCATCACGGTGGAGGACAACTTCGGAGGCGGCATCGGCAGCGCGGTGGCGGATGCGCTGCTGGACAGCGGCGACGCCTTCAAGCTCCAGCAGATGCACGTGCGGCGCATCCCCAAGAGCGCCAAGACCCCCGAGGAAGTCCTCCAGATGTGCGGCCTCACCGCGGCGGATATCCAGAAGAACGTGATGACGATGCTGGGGGTGTGAGGCCGGTTCCGGTACGCTCCTCCCCATGCGTACCTGCATTCTGGTTGTTGCGCTCGTCCTCGGCTGCATCCCGGCGGCCCACGCCCAGACCACCCCCGACCTCGACCGCGCCGTCCTCCGCGCCGAGCTCGGCCGCTTCTGGGGCGCCGTGCTTGTCCAGCGAAAGGGTGAGGTCCTGCTCGCCAAGGGCTACGGCTACGCCAACGACGAGCTGACGCCCATTGGCACCGACTCGCTATTTGATGTCGGCTCGGTCGCCAAGATGTTCACCGCCGCGGCGGTGCTGCGGCTGGAGCAGGAGGGGAAGCTCGCGCTCTCCGACCCGCTCTCGACGTTCTTCCCCAAGGCCCCCGGCGCGGCGAACGACATCACGCTTTTGCACCTGCTCAGCCACACCTCGGGCAAGTCCGACCGCGAAGGGGCGATTCAGCCGCTCAACTTTCAGGACCGTGACCGCGCCGTCGAGCTCTTCCTCCGCTCTCGCTCGGCGCACAAACCCGGAGAGGCGTTCGAGTACTGCAACGGCGGCTACGTCGTGCTCGCGGCGGTGGTCGAGGTCGTCACCAAACAGCCGTTCGAGCAGGCGGTGCGCCGGCTCGTGCTCGCACCGGCGAAGATGGACCACTCAGGCTTCCTCGACGGCGAGGGCCTCGACCCCGCGAAACAAACCACACGCCTGGTGTCGGGCCCGCCCTCGCGGCGCGGCCTGATGCTCGACAAACGCCTCGAACCCTGGGCGTGGGGCCTGCGGGGCGCGGGCGGGCTGTGTACCAGCCTCCACGACCTGCGCGCGTGGGACCACGCCATCCGCACCCACGCCGTGATCAACGAAGCGCAGACCGCGAAGTGGTTCACGCCCCTCAGGTCCGGCTACGCCCTGGGCTGGCAGGTCGGCACGGATGACCACGGCCGCCGCACCCTCCGCCACGGCGGGGCCACCCGCGGCTACCGCTGCGATCTGCTCCGCTTCCCCGACGACGAGGTCCTCATCGCCGTGCTCACCGGCGACTCGAGCAACCCCTCCGCCATCGCCGATGCGCTGGCCAGGGTCCTCTTCCCGCCCGAGCCCAGCAGCACGCGGGCGCAGATCACGGTCAGGGGTGAGAAGCTCAACGCGTACCGTGCCGCGACCTATGACGCGGGCCTTTCGCTCACGTGCGCCCGTGTCGAAGGCCGTCCGCGCCTCACGCTCGCGCACGAGAACCCCGCCCGCACGCTCGCGACCTTCACGCTCGACCCCGCCGCGGCGGCCAAACTCGCCCGCTCCATCCTCGCCACGCTCGAGGGCGGGGAGCACACGCCCGCCAACGGCGGGGTCAAGGCCGGCGTGTACCTGTACCAGTACCCCGATGCCGCGGCGGCCGGCTCGCTCACCATTGACAACGCGGCGTGGACCGTTATGCCCGGGTACCGCGGACGCGGCGAGAAGGGCGAGGCCATCAGGGACGACCGCCTCGTGCTCGTACTGACAGACCCCGCCCTGGAGGGGGTCTGGCCTGTGATGATTCACATCGACGATGAAACCGCGCGCCGTCTCGCGGCGGACCTACAGGGTCAGGGTCTTCCCTAGCCCGGAATAAGCCGGGAAAAGGGCTTTCATCGTCTGGTTTGTGTGCTAGTCTCGACCGCTGGAGCCCGGGGTGGGGTCACACGTCCGGTCTCCAAGAGTTCCGCTTTGTTCTTGGCGTTCTGCCACAGGCCTCTTGAACGGAGACCGACATCGTGCAGCAGTTTCGTCGTGTTTTTGTGCCGTTGGCGCTGGGCCTCTTCGGGGCCCTGAGCCTTTCCTGCTCCTCAACCCAGGTTTCGTCAGTGCCATCGATGGGGGTCGCCGCGGGGCCTGAAATGCCCGAGGTCCTGGGCCGCTTCATCACGGCCGAGCATTACCGGTCCCTGCCCGCGCAGTACCAGCGGATGCTGGACAACATCGCCGCGGACCCGGAACTGACCCACGGCATGGCGGCGTGCTTCGCCGAGGACACCCCGGGTGAGGTGATGTCGGCGTTCAACGCGGTGATCTTCGGCTTCCAGCCGCGGTTCAACCAGGCGAGCCGCTGGGGGGCCACGGCCCAGAACCCCGGGGGTTCCCAGACCCCCAACCAGCCCACGATCGTGACGTACAGCTTCGTGCCCGACGGCACGCCCATCAGCGGCTTCAACGGCGAACCCGCCGCGCCCAGTGACATGTTCGCGTTCTTCAACGGCATCTACGGCAGCCCCGCCACGTGGCAGGCGCACTTCCACTCCATCTTCCAGCGGTGGGGCCAGCTCTGCGGCGTCACGTACGTCTACGAGCCCAACGACGACAGCGCTTCGCTGAACTCGCAGCCGGGCGTCGCGGGGGTCCGCGGCGACGTGCGCATCGGCGGCCACTTCATCGACGGCAACTCCGGCGTCCTGGCGTACAACTTCTACCCCCAGGGCGGAGACATGGTCCTCGATACCGGGGACAACTTCTACACCAACACCGGCACCAACTCGCTCCGTCTGCGCAACGTCGTTGCCCACGAGCACGGCCACGGCATGGGCCAGGCCCACGTCTGCCCCATCACCCAGTCCAAGCTGATGGAGCCCTTCATCTCCACCGCCTACGACGGCCCGCGCCACGACGACATCCGCAACGCCCAGCAGCACTACGGCGACATCTACGAGCCCAACGGCAGCATCGCGACCGCCACACCCATCGGCTCGCTCGCCATCGGCGGCAACCTCTCCATCGGCGCGGTGCCCGCGCCGGCCATCACCCTGGGCGCCACCACCAGCATCAACGTCAACAACGACAACGACTACTACCGCGTCTCGGTCCCCGGCGCCACGCTCCTGACCGTCACGGTCACGCCCGTGGGCGTCAACTACGAGGACGCGCCGCAGAGCTGCTCGGGCCAGTCCGGCTCGTGCTGCTCGGGCACCTTCACCGACAGCCTCTCGACCGCGAACCTCAACGTGCAGGTGATCGGAACGAACGGCTCGACCGTCCTCGCCACGGCCGCGACCAGCCCCGCGGGGCAGGCCGAGACCGCCAGCAGCGTGCAACTGCCCGCCGCGGGCGACTACTACGTGCGCATCTATGGCGCCAGCGCCGCGACCGAGGTCCAGCTCTACACCATGACGCTCAGCTCCAGCACGACGGGCCTCAATATCGACCTGCCCGGGGGCACGCCCACCGAGGTGGCGCCCTCCACGCCCGCGGACTTTGCGGTCACGATCACGGCGCTGGGCCAGACCGTCAGCTCGGCCTCGCTCTTCTACCGGCCCGTCGCCAGCGGCGCCTACCTCAGCGTGCCCCTCGCGCACAACGGCGGCACCAGCTACACCGCGACGATCCCCGGCCTGCCCTGCGGCAGCACGCCCCAGTTCTACGTGCAGGCCACCGGCAGCGGCGGCACCACGGTCCGCAGCCCGCTCAACGCACCAACCACGGTGTACGCCGCGACGGTTGCCAACACCGACGTCCAGCCCCTTTACGACAACTTCGAGACCAACCAGGGCTGGAGCGTGGTCAACGGCGCCGGCCTCACCAGCGGCGCGTGGGTCCGCGTGGACCCCGTGGGCACCGCGGCACAGCCGGAGAACGACGTCAGCGACCCGGGCACGCTGTGCTACGTCACCGGCCAGGGCGCCGTGGGAGGCGGGCTGGGCGATGCCGACGTCGACGGCGGGGACACCAACCTGCTCAGCCCCGTCTTCGACCTCACCGGCACCGCCAGCGCCCGCGTCAGCTACTGGCGCTGGTACTCCAACAACACGGGCGGCGCGCCCAACGCCGACACCATGGTGATCTCCGCCTCTACCAACGGCGGCACGAGCTGGACCACCATCGAGACCGTCGGCCCCAGCAGCCAGAACACCGGCGGCTGGCTCTTCGCCGACATCCCCTTCACCATCGCCCGCACGAACAACATGCGTCTGCGGTTCACGGCGTCGGACCTGGGCACCGGCTCGCTCGTCGAGGCCGCGGTGGACGAGGTCCGCGTCACCGGGCGCACCTGCGTGCCCGTGACCAACGGCTGCGGCTCGGCGGACTTTGACGGCGACGGCGATGTCGGCACCGACGCCGACATCGAGGCGTTCTTCGCCTGCCTGGCCGGCAACTGCTGCGCCACGTGCTTCGCCGGCGGCGCCGACTTCAACGGCGACGGCGACGTGGGCACCGATGCCGACATCGAAGCGTTCTTCCGCGTCCTGGCCGGCGGGACGTGCTGATCGCCCGCTGGAGGAGAGGGTGAACGGGCGGCGTGCCAACGGCACGCCGCCTGTGTTTTTGATCCTGATCAGTCCACCCGCCGGCTTACTTGGTCCGGCCCTCGGTCACCGCCCGCAGCAGCGCCTTGCGTTGATCCAGGCTCAGTTCCTTGCCCAGAGCCCGCATCGCGGCGGCCTTGTCGTCGTCGCTCTTGGCGGTCTTGGCCTTCTGCGCCAGCGGCTGGACCTTGGACGCCAGCGCCGGCTCCAGGCCCAGCTTGGCGACCAGGGCGTCGGCCTTGGGCGCGCCCTCGATCAGCAGCAGGCGGTGGTAGTACAGCGGCTCGTCGAGGTACTGCTTGTACGACATCGCCAGGTTGCGGCGGTGGTCGGCGTTGAGTTCGGCGATCAGGGCCTGGTAGTACTCGGAGCTGATCTTGCGGTTGAACTCCGCCTGCTCGGGGGTGAGCAGGTTCTTGTCGCGGAGGTCCTCGTACACGGGCTTGGGTGCCGCGGGGGCCTTCAGGGGCTTGCCGACGTTGAGCAGGTTCTTGAACGCGTCGTTGTTCTTGACGTCGATGTTCTCGAAGATCCCGCCCTCGATCTGCTCGACCAGGTCGAGGTTGGCGATCACGATCGGCTCGAACGCGGCCTTGCGCTCGCCCATGTAGCCCTGGAGGCCGGCGACCTCCTCGGGCTTGAGCATGGGGTTGTGGCGGAGCGCGACGTACTCAGCCGGCTCGCTCAGGCGCTTCACCTTGCCGTCGGCGGACTTCTCAACCACCGGCTTGTACGGCAGGTTGGGCAGCTTGACGGGCGTCGCCGCCTTGCGCGTGGGGACCACGACGGGCGTGATGTTGGGCGGGGGCATCTGCGGGATGCCCGGGTTCACCGGGACCTGCTTCTCCGGCGCGGGCGCCTCGGAGGGCGGGGGCGGGACAACCTGCCCCAGCGCGGGCGCGGCGAGGAGGGCCAGGGCGGCGGAGATCACGGCGTTGCGGTGGTTCATGCGTCTTCTCACAAAGCCCCGCGGGTCTCAAAGCTCGCGGGGGAATCGGATTATCGGCGCGCCCGGATAGCCGGTCGCCCCGGGCTGTCGGTTGTTTGACCGATACCGGGGCCTGTTCGGGGAAATTCGAAGGTCCGCACGCCCGAGAAGGCCCGCCGACCAGCTTGGGGCAGGGCCGGGACGCCGGCACGCCCCCACCCCCGGGGGTTCGGGCCTGCATCCGGGCCGGGGCCGGCCGACGAAGCCCCCGCACTCGGAGGTGGCCCAGATGAAGCGTGTGCTGACGGGAACGGCGTTGCTCATGGTCGGGTTTGCGGTCTCCTGCCGGTCCGGCGGTGAGAGGACGGAAGTCGCCCTGATGGAGGCGCCGCCCCCCGGCGCGGCCATGCCCCCGCCTCCGGGCCAGGCCGTGCGCGTCGGCGGGAGCGACGCGGTCGTGACGCTGGACGCGAAGGGCAACTACCGCGCTCCCAAGGTCTCCCTCGACACCCCGCTGCCGGTGGGGTACCCCGCGCCAACGCCGCCCGGCGCGATCGAGCTCAAGACCTACCCGGCCGTGCGGCGCGCCGAGGTGACGGGCGAGAGCAACCCGGACCGCGGGATGAACCAGGCGTTCTGGCCGCTGTTCCGGCACATCCAGGGCCACGACATCGCGATGACGACGCCGGTGGAGGTGGACTACAAGGGCCTCGAAGGCCGCGCCGACCCGGAGCCGGACTCCTGGACCATGGCCTTCCTGTACCGGACTCCGGACCTCAACGGCACGGGCCAGGAGGGCAAGGTCACCGTCCGCGACGCGGCGCCGGTTACGGTGGTGTCCGCCGGGGTGCGGGGCGACTACGGCATGGGTTCGCTCCGCAAGGGGATGGAGCTGGTCGAGCAGTGGCTGGGCGAGAACCCCGAGTGGGAAGCCGCGGGCGACTGGCGGATGCTCAACTACAACGGGCCGCAGCTTCGGTGGTGGAACAAGTGGGCCGAGGTCCAGATCCCGGTCCGGCGGCGCGGGGCGTGAGCGCGCAAAAACAGCCGCGGGGGGCGACCGGCGCCCCCGCGGCTGAGTGCGTTCTGAAAGGAATCATTCCTCCGGCGCGACCTCGTCGTCCCCCTCGCCCTCGCCGGGGGTGCCCGGGGTCAGGGGCGCGGCCATCTTGACCGCGAGCACCTGGAGCCGGATCTCCTTGAACAGGTCGGGGTTGTCCTTGAGGAACTGCTTGCTGGCCTCGCGGCCCTGGCCCACGCGGATGTCGCCATAGCTGAACCACGCCCCCGACTTCTGCACCACCTTGGCCTCCACCGCCAGGTCGAGCAGGTCGCCCGCGGCGGAGATGCCCTCGGTGTACATGATGTCGAACTCGGCATCACGGAAGGGCGGGGCGATCTTGTTCTTCACCACGCGGGCGCGGGTGCGGCTGCCGATGGTGACGTCGCCCTCCTTGATGGCGCCGGTGCGGCGGACGTCGATGCGGACCGAGGAGTAGAACTTGAGGGCCCGGCCGCCGGTGGTGGTCTCGGGGCTGCCGAACATCACGCCGATCTTCTCGCGGATCTGGTTGATGAAGATCACCGTGCAGTTGCTGCGGGCGATGACGCCGGTCAGCTTGCGCATCGCCTGCGACATCAGGCGGGCCTGCAGGCCCATCGAGGCGTCGCCCATCTCGCCCTCGATCTCGGCGCGGGGCACCAGGGCCGCGACCGAGTCCACGACGATGAGGTCCACGGCGTTGGAGCGGACCAGCAGCTCGCAGATTTCCAGCGCCTGCTCGCCGCTGTCGGGCTGGCTGACCAGCAGGTCGTCGATGTTGACGCCGATCTTGCGGGCCCAGGAGGGGTCCAGGGCGTGCTCGGCGTCGATGACCGCCGCGACGCCGCCGTCCTTCTGGGCGTTGGCGGCGATGGTGAGGGACAGGGTGGTCTTGCCCGAGGACTCGGGCCCGAAGATCTCGACGATGCGGCCGCGGGGGATGCCCTTGCCGCCCAGCGCGAGGTCCAGCGAGAGCGCGCCCGTCGAGATGCCCTGGATGGCGAGGTACGCGTCCTCGTCCATCCGCATGATGGCGCCCTTGCCGAACGTCTTGTCGATCTGCTGAAGGGTGAGCTCGAGGGCCTTCTTCTTGGCCTTGGCGTCGCGGTCGGCCTGCTCCGCGGCGAGCTGCTCGGCCTTGGTGGGCTTGCCGCCCCTAACGGCCTTGACGGTCTCTTCACCCTGGGCGCGCACGTCCTTCGCTTCGATCTGGGACATTTCTGCCTTTCCGCTGGGTGCCGCCGCCGTGACGGAGGTTTGAACCCAGGCTTTCAACGCGGGGCGGCCGCCGGGCGAAGGGCCCGACCAACCTGCCGGGGGCGGCGTTGAACGCGAGCCCGGCCAAGGAACTTTACCAGAGCCCGAACGTGGGCGTCAAGTCCTGGTAGGGTCTCGGGCGGTGATTGTGCGTAAGTCGCTCGGAAGACGTGCTTTGGATTGTGGAAAAACCAGACAGCCGTACCTCCGCGTCGGATTTCCGGAGGCGGGTTCAACTTCCGACCCTCACGTACGCGGCCATCTCGCAGGGGGCCCACTCGTTCACTTCCCGCTCGTACATGATGAACAGCATGTAGTACCCGGGCGGGGCGATGTTCCCGTTGTCCGGGGACTTGACCGTGACCTGCCGGAGGTCGCCGGAAATCGTCGTGCTTGCGCCGATGGTCAGGGGGACTCGCCGCTGATCCTGGTCGAAGCCGTGGGTCACTGACCCCAGCCGCATCAGGCACGCGGCGGTTTGAAGATCTGGCCGCTGAACGCGCTGAGGCCGACACCGCCCCCGGTCGCAACTCTTCCGTCGGGCAGGAGCATCGCCGTGGAGTGGTACGGGCGCGGTCGCAGGGAGTCCATGCTGGGCTGGAGTGTCCACGTGTTGCTTGCGGGATCGAAGATTTCCGGTTGAAGCACGGGATTGGTATCAAAGCCGGACGCGCAGCCGCCGACCGCGAGCACCTTGCCGTCCGGTAGGATGACAAGGTTGTGGTTCTGGCGTGGGATGTTCATGTTGCTCGCCGCGAGCCATGACGGTGGCGACTGTGGGTCGTAGTTGCTCAGGTCAAGGACCCACGTGCTCGCGTTGCCCTGGGGCTCTCCGCCACAGCGGACGATCTTCCCCGGGGCGAACATCGCCGCGGAGCCGTGGTAGAGTGGTCTTTGCGAGTTGAGCGGATCATCGATCACCGCTCCCCACTGATAGCTTGGCCGCAGGAGCAACTGCGTGTCGCCGGGCCCGGCGTTGACAAGGTTGCCATCGGGCAGGACGAACATGTAGGGGTAGTCGAACTGGAGCCCCGCCGGCAGCGTGGACTGGGTGAGCACGCTCCACTGATCGAGCGACGGGTCGTACAGCTCGGCGTCCAGGATCAGATCGCGCGCCCAGTCGTAGCCCGCCGAAGCCAGCACCTTCCGTCCGGAAGCGTGGTCGCGGTGGGATACCAGCGTTGGAAGTTCATGCTGGCCGGTGCGGTGACGGGGTTCCACGCCGTGGCGGACGGGTCGAACAGGTTGGCATGGTCCAAGCCAGGAAACTGGTTTTGGCTGCCGCCGATGACCAGGACCCGGCCGTCTGCGAGCTGGCTGTGCCCGGCGCAGAACAGGCTCGTGCGGCAGAGGGAGACCTGGTTGAACGACCCGGGCGCACCGGGGGTGGTGGATGGTGTCCACACGGTGGCAAGGTCCGACTGCTCGTCTGTGCCGCCACAGTTAGTCTGGGCCTCTGTATGATCCGGGATGACGAGGATGCGGCCGTGTTCGCCGTCGAAGATATGGATCATGTGAACGGCGCGAACGGCGTCCGCGTACAAAGGCGGCGTACCCATCTCGAAGAAGGGTTCCCAAGCCCCTTGTTGAGCAACCGCGACTGGACTCAACAAAGCGGACATCGCAAGCACGAGTGGTTGTTTGCGCACGAGAACTCCAATCTTGTTGATGCTCAAGTCCGACGACGCCGACTGACAACGAGTGGAGACAGAGCCAGAACCGTTAGTACCGCGGGTGTTGGGATGATCGTGACGCGATCCACGTGAAGCGCCCCAAGCTGGCCGGGAAAAGGGCCGCCAAATGTGAAGTGCATCACGCTTGCGGGCATCATCCAAGTGTCTGGAAACACTGCAACAGGAACCTCATTGAGATAGAACTCAAACTGATTCGCTGCTCGGCTGAGCGCGAAGTGGTGAAGCCCCGCACCTGGGGTTGGAAGGACTGCGGAGTAGAGCGTTCCAGCACCGATGATGATCCGGGGGCCGCCGTTGATGTCGTTGACGTAGCCAAAGGTCGCAAGGCCGCTGCCGCCGGATGTGAGCGGGGAAAACCAGATCCCTTCCGGAGCATCGCCCCCGTCCCAGCCCATCCACACGTCAATCCGGAAGTCCATCTGCGTCTCGAATAGGGATGCCATTGCCGCGGCGTTGCTGTTGGACTGCGGGTTTGACGGGTAGGTCAACGCTGTGACGTTGAGCATCCCGTTGCTCACGTTGTACTGCCAGCGCGACGGCACGTGCCCCCAGTTGGGCGCCAGCGCATCGCCGTCGAAGTCGTCGAAAAGCAGCGGCTGCGCCGCGGCGGTCGCGGGCAAGAGGATCAGGGCGGCAAGGGGGGCACAGCGCATCGCGGCTCCAGTCGAACCCCAGACTACCCATCAGTCCCAGTTCAACCAAGATGTTTCTTAGACTCGCGCTGATTGCGACGGAAGAGAAGCAGCTGCTCTGCAGGGGCCATGGCCTCACTCGCACCTCGCCGCCGGACCGTCCCGGATGTTGGGGGTGTGTCCGGTGGATTTATCGGCCAACACGCCCTTCCGCCCCGCCGCTTCTGGTGTTAGCCTGTAATCCCCGCTCTTCTGCGGCAGGAGAAAACCCATGATGAAGTCCCTCAGGGCGCTGCTCGCCGGCGCGGTGTGTGTGAGTGGTTCCGCGGCGTTGGCCCAGCTCCCCGGGCCCGACGTCACCTACCAGAACATCACCAGCACCTTCAACTACGGGCTGGTGGGCGAGACCCGCGCGTACGCCTTCAGCAGCGACACGTGCAACATCGGCACGCAGAACCTCCGCTGGGGTGGCTCGTGGCAGGGCTCGCCGTCGCTGGCCATGAACCTCTACCGCATCGCCGGCGGCACCATGACGCAGATCGGCATGTCCTGGTGCAAGCAGGCGTGCTGTGCCGCCGCGGGCAGCGGCTGCGGCACGTGCAACGGCACGGGCGGCACGTACCTGGGCGTGGGCTGCAAGGACGTGTACGGCGCGAGCTACAACGGCGGGCAGAGCCGCCTGGCCCCGCGGTCGGCGCACAACGCGTGGACCGGCGCCATGACGCTGGCCCCCACCACCACCGGCGACGCGATCTTCAAGCGCCTCCAGGTGGACAACAAGGACGTGGACCCCGCGACGGTGGGCGCGATCTACATCGGCGAGGGCGTCTACGTCGCCAACGACGATGCGCCCGCCGGCAACCACTTCAACAACTCGTCGTGGAAGCGGATGAACCTGGACCCCACCAACCGCAACCTCAACCCCACGGGCGCGATGTCCATCGGCGAGCCGGCGATCTACGCGTGGCGGGCCCTGGGCGGCCCGGGCGGCACGCTCGACCCCTCTGTCAACATCTACCCCGTCAACATCCCCGATGAGGGCCGCGTGTACCTCGCCGCGAAGGTCACCGAGCGCCCCAACGGCACGTACCTCTACAGCTACGCGATCTTCAACCTCAACTCCGACCGCTCGATCGGCTCCATCGCGCTGCCCTTCAGCGGCAACGCCAGCATCAGCGACGTGGGGCAGAGCCTGCCCAAGTACCACTCCGGCGAGCCCTACCTCAACGTCGGCTGGACGATGTCCCGCGCCAACGGCACGCTGAAGTGGGCCACCCCCCACACGTTCGAGCAGAACGCCAACACCAGCGCGCTGCGCTGGGGCACCATGTACAACTACTGGTTCGTCAGCAACGCCCCGCCGCGGATGGACGGCACGGTGACCCTGGGCGTCTTCAAGCCCCACACGGCGCCGTCCGTGACGGTCTCGGGCGTGGCGGTACCCGGCCCGGTGTGCGGCACGGCGGACTTTGACCGCGACGGCGACCTGGGCACCGACTCGGACATCACCGCGTTCTACCGCTGCATCGCGGGCGACTGCTGCGCCACCTGCCAGACGGCGGACTTCAACGACGACGGAGACATCGCCACCGACGCGGACATCGAGGCGTTCTTCCGCGTGATGGCCGGCGGCGCCTGCTGAACCACGCCACACCGCAGAATCTCCCGGCCCCGGGCACCGCGCCCGGGGCCTTTTTCATTGAGCCCGGCGGCCACCACCCCGATCACCCGGCGACTACAGTTGGAGCGGTCCGTTTCTCCCACACTTTCAGGAGGTTTCACATGGTTCGCAGTCTGATCGTGGCGGTGTCTCTGGCGGCGCTGGTCGGGTGCGAGAACAAGAACGAGCCCGCCCCTGCCCCCAAGACCACCTCGACCACGCCCGCCGTCCCGGGCCTGCCCGCCGACGCCGGCAAGTCCATCGGCGACGCCACCGCGGACATGAAGACCCGCCTGGTCAGCTCGCTCGAGTCGGGCCTGAACACCGCCAAGACCGAGCTGGAGGCCCTGCGTGCCAAGGTCGCCACCGCCGCGCAGGACAAGAAGCCCGAGATGCAGGCCCTGCTCGACAAGGCCGAGACCAGCTACGAGAAGCTCAAGACCGACCTGGCCGCCCTCAAGGCCGACGCCGGGTCGCAGTGGGACAAGCTCTCCGCCGAGGCCAAGCTCTCGCTCGACAACGTCAAGAGCTCGATCTCCGAGTTCACCGCCAAGTACAAGTAATCACGCCGCGCGATCAACCAGAGCCCCCGGCCCATCGGCCGGGGGTTTTTTCGTATGCTGACGCGTCATGGCGACGCTGTGCCCCGGCTGCGGAAACCCCTTCGCGGATGACGACGTGAACGTCGCGCGCGATGTCGCCTACTGCCGCGGGTGCGATAAGGCCCACGCGCTGTCCTCGCTCGTCTCACCCCGTCAGGAGGCGGTGCAGCCGGACGCCGACCTCACCGGCGTGGACCTGCTCCACCCGCCCGCGGGGGCCTGGTACCGCGACGACGGCATGGAGGTCGTGGTGGGCGCCTCCACCCGCCAGGCGGCGATCGCCGGGTTCTTTGTGCTGTTCGCCGGCTTCTGGAACCTCATCACGTGGACGATCCTCATCGCGATGATCTTCGGCAGCAGCAACGTCTCGGGCCCGGGCATCACCCACAGCGGCGGTCAGACCCAGGTTGACTGGTTCGCCTACCTCTTCATGATCCCCTTCGTCGGCGTGGGGCTGGGCACCGGCTGCGCGGCCATCGTCCTGCTCCTGGGCCGCTGCGAAGTCCGAATCCGCGGGCTGGAGGGCGAGCTTTTCCGCGGCGTGTGGTTCCTCTCGCGCCGCACGCCCTTCGACCCCAGCGCCGTCACCAGGGTCCGCCTCGCCGAGTCGAGCTGGAAGCAGAACAACCGCGCGATGGAAGAGGTCGAGCTGGCCGGCCCGGGCCTGCGCTTCGGCGCCTGGCTCAGCCCACCCCGCCGGCAGTTCATGGCCGCGGCGCTCAAGAAGGTGCTGGGCCGCTAAAAGCGAACGGGGCCCCCCGGAGGCCCCGCGCGATTGGGGCACGTCGAATCGTCACTTGGCCCGCTTGTAGGTGATCTCCAGCACCGTGAAGGGCTGCCCGTACTGCACCTCGTCGATGTTCAGCCGGTGCGTGTCCTCATCGATGATGGTGGTCTGGAAGCGGACGGTCTTGTTGTGCTCGCCCGTCATCGGCTCGTCCATCTTGCCGAACATCGTGAGCACCTTGCCGCTCCGGTCCATGGAGCCGCTGGAGTGGACCATCATGGTGGTGTGGTTGTCCACCCAGGTGCTCACGAAGCACTTGTTGAAGTTGTCGTAGCCGGTGATGGAGAAGCCCTGCATCGGGTGGCCCATCATGTCGCCGGTCATCTTCTCCTGCAGCCAGCGGCCCTCCATCAGCCACGAGAACTCGGCCGTGCCCCTGCTTTCCATCGCCGGCGCGCCGGGCATCATGACCTTCATCGTCGTGTCCCACCGGCCCACCCACCGCTCCAGCAGCTTGTGGTTGGGCCCGGGCTTCGCCGACGCCTCCAGGGCCTTCATCATCTCGGCCATGTCGGGGGTCATCTGGTGCGCGGGCTTGGCGTCGGGCTGTTTGGGCGGGTCCTTGGGCGGCTGGGTAAACGCGACCATCGAGCCCGCGCCCACCGCGGCAAGCGCAACCATCACAACGGGGCACACTCGGCACTTCATCGGTCTTCTCCTGAAAAGGGTTTCCTCAGTGGACAAACTCGGGAGGCAGGTTGGTGGCCTTGTAAATCCTCTTGTTCCGCGGCACGGCCCCGGGCGTGAACCGCCCGTCCTTCACGTTCTCCAGCACCCGGGCCAGCAGCTTCTTGTGCATGTAGCCCCAGCCCATGTTCATCGTCAGCCACGTGAACAGGGCGCGCGGGCCCACGTACGCCGTCTGCTCGAACAGCAGGCGCGTCCCGCCGTTCTCCGGCGTCAGCGTCCACGACACGATCATCGGCACCGGCTGCCGCGGGCCTTTCTTCGTCGTGGGGTACACCACCAGCCACGTGTACGCCAGCCGCCGCGGCGGGTCGCACTCGGTCACCTCGCACTCCGTATGGCTCTCTCCAAACGGCATCGGGTCGGTCATGAACCGGAACTTGTGGCCCACCTCCGCCTTGAAGGTGTTGGGCATCAGCCACTCGGCCATCGCCCGCGGGTCCGTCAACGCGACCCACACGTCCTCGGGTGCGTGCGGGTAGAAACGCTCCTTGCGGATCCCCTTCATGCCCCCTGCTCCTTCTGCTTCGCGGCCTTCTTCGCCGCGAGGTGCTCGCCCAGCTTGTCCAGCTTGGCCTCCCAGAACCGGTCGTACGCCGCCATCCACATCGCCACTTCCCCCAGCGGCTCGGCCTCGAAGCGGTAGACGCGCGTGCGGCCCTCTTTCCGCGGCACCACCAGCCCCGCCTCCCGCAGCACCCGCAGGTGCTGGCTGAACGCCGGCTGCGTCATCCGCGGGCTCCGCCCCATCGCCCCCTCCATCAGCTCCGTCACCGTCAGCTCCCCGTCACGGAGCTGGTCCAAAATCGCCCGGCGGGTGGGGTCCGCGATGGCGTGGAACACGGGGCTGGCAGAGTTGGACGGGCTCACGCCGGGAATATATAGGCCCTCACTTATACTTGTCAAGCCGGTGAACGCGGGAAGTTCTCGGATTTGACCGGCCCCTCGCCCCGCCCCGGGTAGCGTCCGGCGTGAAGATCCACCACATCAACTGCGGGACGCTCTGCCCCTTCGGGCGGCGCCTGCTGAGCGGCGAGGGCTCGCTCTTCGAGCAGGGGCGGCTGGTCTGCCACTGCCTGGTGATCGAGGGCCCCCAGGGCCTGGTGCTGGTGGATACCGGCTTTGGGACCTACGACATCGCCCACCCGCGCGAGACCATGGGCCCGCTCTGGCCGCTGCTCAACCGGCCCCGCAGAGACCTGCAGGAGACCGCGATGGCGCACGTCCGCCGCCTGGGCTACGCCCCGCAGGATGTCCGCGACATCGTCCTCACGCACCTGGACTTCGACCACGCCGGGGGCCTGCGCGACTTTCCGCGCGCGACCGTCCACGTCTCCACCATCGAGCACCGCGAGGCCAACAAGACCGGCCGCGCGTCCTTCTGGCGCGGCCGCCGGTACGCACCCGTGCAATGGGGCCACGGCCCGCACTGGAACCTCTACCTCGCCGGGGGCGGTGAGTGGTACGGCTTCGGCGGCGTGCGGCAGGTCGAAGGGCTGGCGACGGAGGTGCTCCTGGTGCCCTTGTACGGACACAGCCGCGGGCACTGCGGCGTGGCGATCAAAGACGGCGACCGCTACCTCTTCCACGCGGGCGACGCGTACTTCGACCACCGGGAGATCGACCCCGAGCATCCCGACCCGCCCGCGGGCGTCAAGCTGTACCAGTCGCTGTACCAGAGCGACCCCAGGCTGCGGCACCGCAACCAGCAGCGGCTCCGCACGCTCGTCCGCCACCACAGCGGCACCGTCGAGGTCATCTGCTCCCACGACCCCGCGTACCTTGAGGTGGATAGCCGCACCCCGGGGAGCGGCACACCCCCGGTCCCAGGGCGAGAGGCCTCAGGCCGCGAGCGTGAGCGCTCAGAGCCCGTCAAGCACGGCAAGCACGCGCCGCGCTAGGCCGCGCGTGCCGCGGCGGTCGCGGGGGCCGACGCGGGCATCACCAGCACGCCGTACATCGTCGCGGGAGTGTTGCCAGCCAGCCGGTCGATGAGGAGCGAGCCCTTCCGCAGCAGCCGGTAAAGGCCCGGCCGGCATTCGCGCACGCCGGGCGAGCCGTCGCTGGGGATCGCCCACGCGTGCAGGGCGCTGGAGCACGCGCCCCCGGCCCGGTAGAGCTCCGCTCGCGGGAACAGCGCCCGCAGGCACGCGGGGCTGTACTGCCGCCAGCCGTGGGGGCCGTAGAGCGGGAGCGCCGCCTCCCCCGGGACATAATGAATCTGTGCCCCGCGGGGCGTGAGCAGGGCCGCGAGCCGGGCGAGCGAGCCCGCATCATCACGGATGTGCTCGAGCGCGGTGGACGACACCAGCACATCGATGGGCGGCAGCCGGCGCACATCGAGCGTGTGAACATCATCCACGATCAGCTCGCGTGTGAACGCCGCGGAGGTGTGGGTCGCCCACGCCCGGTGCGGTGAGATGTCCAGCCCGATGTACCGGCCCCCGAACCCCACCGACTCCAGGAACGGAAGCACCGCGTTGCCGGCGCCGCAGCCGATGTCCAGCACCGTGATCGGCGGGACCGGCCCCATGCCCCGGCAGGCCCGCCACAGCCTCTCCGCGGCGTGCGCGAAGAACGCCGACACCATCACCCGCGCCGGGCTCGCCCGGTCCGGGGCCCGTGTGTTCGGCAGGGGGATGGGCCTGGTACGGATGCCCAGCTCCCGCGAGCGGCGCGCGTTCGAGCGGTTCCGGTCGGCGTGGTGGGCCATGTAAGCGCGGCGTTGCTCGCCGGTGAGCGGCAGGTCGCCGTTGAGGGCTTCGGGTGGAGGGTTCACGCCCCTGACTTCGGCCAGCCCCCGCCCGGGGCATGAGGGGGCGTGTCCGGATACCCTCGATCCATATGACCCAGGCCCCGCCCCAGACCACCAAACCAGCCCCCACCCTCCGCGACCTCACGGCGGACATGCTGCGTCAGGAGGGTGAGATACGACTGGGCGGCGGCAAGAAGGCCGCGGAACGCCTGCACGAGAAGGGCCGCCTGACCGCCCGCGATCGCATCGAGCGGCTGATCGACCCCGGGACCAGCCTTCAGGAGCTGGGCCTGTGGGCCGCGTACGAGATGTACAAGGAGCACGGCGGCGCCCCCGCCGCGGGCGTGGTCACCGGCATCGGCGTGGTCCAGGGCCGCCGCTGCATGATCATCGCCAACGACGCCACCGTGAAGGCCGGCGCGTTCTTCCCGATGACCTGCAAGAAAATCATCCGGGCGCAGACCATCGCCCAGATGGCCCGCCTGCCGCTCATCTACCTGGTGGACAGCGCGGGCGTGTTCCTGCCCCTCCAGGAGGACGTGTTCCCCGACACCGACGACTTCGGGCGGATCTTCCGCAACAACGCCGTGATCTCGGCGGAGGGCATCCCGCAGATCGCGGCGATCATGGGCAACTGCGTCGCGGGCGGGGGCTACCTGCCGGTGCTGTGCGACACGCTGCTGATGACCGAGGGCTCGGGGCTGTACCTGGCGGGGCCGGCGCTGGTGAAGGCCGCGATCGGCCAGGTCGTTACCGACGAGGAACTCGGCGGCGCGGACATGCACGCGGCGATCAGCGGCACCATCGACTTCAAGGAGAAGGATGATGAGAGCTGCATCGATCGCCTGCGCTCGCTGATCTCCAAGTCGGGGGGGGGGGGGGGGGGGGGGGGGCGCGCCGGCGCCCGGCGGCCGGCGCCGCCCCCC
>JAEYTB010000115.1 GCA_023434205.1 Planctomycetota bacterium
GGGACAACGGGGTTGAGGTTGGGGGGGAAGACCTGGGGGATGGGGGGGGGGTGGGCGTTGGCGCGGGGGGCTTCGCCGGTGGCGAGGCGGTCGTCGAAGGGGTTGTCATCCACCACCCACCAGGCGAGCTCAAGGCCGAAGGCCTGGGCGTGGGCGCCTGGGCTGGCGTGGGCGGTGCGGACCGGGGGGCCGAGGGGGCGCGGGGCCGGCGCGCAGCCCGTCAGCGCGAGGGCTGCGCCAAGGCAGGCGACGGGTTGGAGGGCCGGTCTGCGCATGCGGCGGCAATCTACCACGGGTGCTTCAGGCGACCGGGCCGGGGGTGGCGGGGCCGACCAGGAGGGTGGCGGGGGGGATGCCCTGCTGGGGCGCGGGGTCGAGCTCGTTGATCCGGTCGATGAGGCGGCGGATCAGGCCGAACTTGTGGCGCGTGTGCCTGAACACCAGGCGGGGCAGGGTGGGGTGCTCGTCCTCCCCTTCCATCGGGCCGGCGAGCTGCGTCATGGCGCCGCCCTCTTTGATCAGTACGCGGAACTCGTCCTCAAGTTTCGCGAGGTCTTCGGGGCGGAGGGGGCGCTGGAGGCGCATGACCAGGTCGTCCTTGACGTAGCGGGAGGAGTGGTAGTTGCGGTAGAAGTGGACGATGTGGCGTGCGGCGTCGGCGGGGTCCTTGGCGAGGTAGTAGATGCTGGGGTCCTCGGGGCTGATCCAGCCGCGGGCGAGGAGCTGCTTGCGGACCCAATCTTCCCAGGACTTCCAGTAGTCGCCGCCCTGGCCCTCGACGAGGACGATGGGCATCATGGTGGCCTTGCCGGTCTGGACGAGGGTGAGGGCCTCGTAGGCCTCGTCCATGGTTCCAAAGCCGCCGGGGAAGAGGGCGACGGCCTCGGCCTGGCTGAGGAACATGAGCTTGCGGGTGAAGAAGTAGCGGAACTGGATGAGCTTCTCGTCGCCGGCGATGACCTGGTTGGCGTTGGTCTCGAAGGGGAGGCGGATGGCGACGCCGAAGGAGCTCTTTCGGCCGGGTCCGACGTGGCCGGCCTGCATGATGCCCAGGCCGGCGCCGGTGATGCTCATCCAGCCGGCCTCGGCCATGAGGCGGCTGAACTCGACGCAGGCGCTGTAGTCGGGGTGGTTCTCGGGGGTGCGGGCCGAGCCGAAGATGGTGACCTTGTGTGGCTCCTTGTACTTTCCGAAGACGCGGTAGGCGTAGCGCATCTCCTTCATGGAGTTGGTGAGGAGCTTGAGCTCCCCGGTGTCGCGGCCGTCGGGGATGAGCTTGAGGGCGGTCTGCATGAGGTCGCGGACCAGGCGCGCGGAGAAGGAGCCGGGGACGCCGCCGGTCTGGGCGATGAGGTCGTCGAGGGTGGCGGCGATGTCGGGGTCGTCGGCGCGGCGGGCCTTGGGGCTGACGGGCCCGCCCGCGGCCTCTGACGCCGCGTCGACCATGGGTTCGGTGACTTCGGGGATTTCGCCGCGTTTATCCAGTGGCATCGATCGGGGTTTCCTCGTGAGTTGGGGCGCGGGGGCCCGTGGGGTGGAGTGTACGAAGGCAGGCGGGCCGGGGTGCTCAGCGGGGCTGAACAAGCTCACGCCCGGGCTGGCGGCGGCGGCGGGGGTCGGACTGGGCGCGGGCCTCGATCTGCTCGAGGCGGCGGTCCTGTGCGGAGGGGCGGCCGCCGAAGATCTGGCCCAGGACGCGGGTGGGGCCGGGGAGGGGTCGTACGCCGATGTCGGGCTGGCCGAGCGTTCCCTTGACCTCGGCGAGAAGGACGGCGTCGCGGACTCCCTCAACGAGGCGGGTGAAGATGGGGATGCGGGCGCGGCTCTGGGTCTTGAAGCGCAGGTCGAGCTGGAAGTCGGGGAGGGTGGCGGTGCCGTAGCCGTAGATCTCGACGGACTGGGAGGAGACCGTGAGCTCGGTGAAGACGGCCTGGTTGCCCTGGATGTAGAAGTCGGCGACCCCGTAGTCGAGCCGCTCGTTCATGGGGAGCTGGAGGTTGGTGACGCGGATGAGGGGGATGAGCAGGGGGAGGTTGAGGATTCGCCCGCCGCCGATGGTCATGGTGCCTCGGCCGCGGCGGGTGAGGGGCTCGCCGATGAGGCCGCCGATGGAGAGGCCGGCGTCGAGCCTGCCGCGGGATTCGTCGGGGGGTTCGGCGAGGCTGGGCGGTGGGCCGACGATGTTGGCGTTCTCGAAGTCTGAGAGGATGGAGGCGAGGCGGACGTCGGAGGCGGTGATCTGCGCCTCGAAGCGGCGCTTGCCGCTGCGCTGGAAGGGCGGGGTGAGGCGAGCGGTGCCGGCGACGCGGCCGCCGTGGCAGTCGGCGGAGAGCAGGGGGATTCGGACGCCGCCGCTTTCTTCGCTGTCGACGCGGACGCGGCCGTTGGACATGTTGATGCCGGAGGCGGCGAAGTAGTCGAGGAGTGCCTGGAGGTTGAACTCGGTGGGGTCGGCGGGGCCTGTGCGGCTGACGAGGTAGTCGAAGGCCCCCTCCATGCGGGTGACGGAGACGCCGACGTTCATGCGGCCGCCGCGGAGGGCGATCCTGCCGCGGGCGCGGAAGGCGTGGAGCGCGCCGTCCTTGTCGTAGACGAGTGAGAGCTGGTTGTCCTGGGCCTCGACGCGTCCTGCGGCGTCGAACTCAAGGGAGGCCATTTCGGAGCGGACCTCCTCGGGGAGGATGGCGACCATGTCGGGCGGGAGGGAGAGGCTGCGGACGCCGAGGGTGGCGGTGAGGGAGGTTCCGCCGAGGTCGTTGGCGATCCAGGCGCCGTCGACGGTGGCGGACCAGTTGGGGGCGGAGAGGGCGAGCTCGCGGATGCGGCCGTCGCCGCCGTTCAGCTCCAGACCGCCGGTGACGGTGGGGAAGGTGAGCAGGGCGCCGTCGTAGACGAGGCTGAGGCTGCGGGGCCAGAGGCCGGCGCGGACCTGCCAGGCGTCGGGTGCCGGGGCGAGGGAGAGGTCGAGGTCGAACTCGCCCCTGGGGCGGCTCTTCTCGAAGAAGTCGAGGAGGGAGGGGGGCGCGAACTCGCGGAGGGCGGCGAGGGTGAGGGCGGACTCGAAGGCGTGGGCGCGGATGGAGGCGCGGAGGCCGCCGCCGGGCAGGGGCTTGCCGTCGAGGGCGAGGGCGCCGTCGATGGTGACGTCGCTGGCGAGGTCGTTGTCGAAGCGCAGGCCGCCGGAGAGTTTTTGAAGGGCGAGGGTGCTGCGGCCCTCGCTGGGGGCGGTGAAGGTGATGCCGCCGGAGCGGCCGGCGAACTCGAGGCGGCCGCCCCCGAATGCGGCCTGGAGGCGGTGGGGGTTCTCGGCCATGACGGTGGTGGTGAGCAGGGTGGTGTTCCGCGGCTGCTCGATGGTGGCGCGGAGGTCGATGGCGCCGGAGGGGGAATACTGGTTGCGCAGGTCGCGGAGGCGGGCGCCGGTGGCGGGGGCAAAGACCTCGATGAGGTCTTCGACGGGGACGGCGGCGTCGAAGCGGTTGGCGGTGGCGAGGACGGAAAGGCCGCCGACGGGCTCGGGCTTGCTGGAGTCGGTGCGGATGGGGAGGGAGAGGCGGACGTCGGCGCGCACGGCGTTGTCGGGGGACTGGGCGGGGGCGAGGCTCTTGGAGATGTTGACGGCGAGGGAGTCCTGGGTGACGGTGACCCCGCCGGAGACGTTGGAGAGGAGCAGGCGTGGGGGCTGCCCGGGCTCGCGGGCGACCAGGGGCAGGGCGCTGGCGTCTTTGAGCGTGGCGACGACGGTGAAGCCGGGCTCGTCGGCGGGGGTCATGCCGACGTTGACCTTGAGGTCGGCGGCGGCCTGGAGGTTGAGGGCGCGGAGCTGCTGGCGGAGGGAGAGCTCGCCCTCATCGGGCGTGGTGTCGGGGATGGCGTGGATGAGGAGCTCGTCGAAGGGGACGGCGCGGGCGGAGATGTCGACGTCGGGGACGAAGGGGGCGTCGGGGTTGTCGACGCGTTCGAAGTCGACGCGGACGGTGACGCGGGCGGAGCCGCCGTTGAGGCCCTGGAACTCGCCGCCCTCGAGGACGGCGTCGGCGTCGCGTTTGATGATGGTGACGTCGCGGGCCACCATGGGGTAGGGGAAGCTGTCGGGGAGGACGCCGGCGCGGGCGAGGCGGATGGTCTCTTCGTCGAACCACTCGGAGTCGGGGCCCTCGGCGCGGGTGACCTTGACGGCGACCTCGGCGCGGCCGCCGAGGTCGAAGACGGGGCGGGCGGCGATGGCGCGGAGGGCGCGGGCGCGGGGGGTGTCGGCGTCGGCGGGGAGGCGGGCGAGCTCCGCGGCGGCGGCGGCGTGCTGCTCGCTGGTGGCGATGAGGCCGGCCTCGATCAGCTCGCGGTGGCGCTCCTCGTTGAAGAGCTCGCGGACGACCTTCTGGCGCTTGCCCAGGGCCTCGGTGAGGCGGTGGTCAACGGGGAGGTTGGAGACGCGGACGTTGACCTCGACGAAGGCGTCGTCGGTGGGCGGGGCGATGATGCCGTTGGCGTGGACGGTGACGCCGCCGGGGGCCTGGCCGTCGATGCGGACGAGCTCGACCTTCTCCTCGTCGAAGGCGATCTCGCCGGTCATGTTGACGAACTCGTAGGGGAACTTGTGGAAGGCGGCGGTGGTGTCGCGGAAGGTGAGGGTGCCGGCGACGCCGATCTCGCCCTCGCGGCCGTTGATGGGGGCCGAGCGGGTGACGATGACCTTGGCGTCCACTGTGCCGGTGGGGTTGCCGAACTGGGCGAGGCGCTTGCGGACGACGCGCGGGGCGAAGCGCATGATCTGGGGCTCTTCGGTGAGCTGGAAGCCGCGGCTGACGAGCGTGCACGTGAAGCCGGAGATGGCCGAGGTGCCGTCGACCTTGAAGGTGACGCCGTAGGGCAGCTCTTCGAGGATGCCAACGAGGTTGCCCTCGACGCCCGCGCTGGTGAAGGTGATCTCGCCGTCGACGCGCTCCATGCGGAGCTGGCGGTCGGGGTCGTGCGAGCCGGGGATGGGGGTGCCATCGCTGGCCAGCTCGGGGCGTTCCTTGACGGGGAGGTTGAGGGCGACGCCCTTGAGCTGGATTTTGGCGTCCCAGCTGCCGCGGTAGTCGTAGGTGATGGTGGCGCGGGGGACCTCGCCCTGCATGGCGGTCTGGCGGAAGAGCTGGCGGCTCTGGGCGGGGGCGGCGTCGGCGTTCCAGGTGCTGAGGGAGAGGCCCTCGAGGGTGAGCTGGACGCCGGTGGCGGAGACGCGGCCCTTGACGGTGAGGCCGCCGGGGATGGGGTTCTCGCCCTGCACCTCATGGAAGCTGATGATGGAGGCGCCGGTGTCGTCGGGGGACTGGATGACCTGGCCGCCGACGTCGATGGTCTTGAGCTGGGTGTAGGCGGGCGCGCCGCGGGCGAGGCTGGCGGGGTCGGTGGTGTGCTCGCCCAACTCGATGACGCCGCCGCGGACGAGGACTCTGGGGACGCTCTTGAGTCCCTTGCCGCCGCCCTTTTTGGGATTGAGGGCGGCGAGGTTGACGGAGAAGTCGTCGGCGGACTGGCTGATGCGTGCGACGGGCCGGTCGAGGGTGATCTCGTGGATGGTGCGCGGGCCCTGGAGCAGGCTGCGCCACTCGAAGCTGGCCTCGAGTCGCTTGACGCTGAAGACCTCGCCGCCCTTGCCGGCGATGCCGGGGGCGCGGAGGGTGGCGTCGGTGACGATGAGGCGGCCGCCGGGCTTGATGACGACGCTGGAGGCGTCGGCGATCCCCCCGGTCATGTTGCCGGCGATGGCGGTGACGATCCAGCGGGTGAGGAAGGACTGGGTGAGGAGGAAGTAGCCGCCGACGAGGACGAGCGCGAGGATGAGCCCGCGCCGCACGCGCCGGGCGGCTTTGCGTCGAGGTTTGGCGGGCTGGGCTGGTGGGGTGGTTCCCATGCGTTCGGAGAGGATCCCCGGTCGTGATGATAGTTGAGGGGCTGCGGCGGGGCGGTGGCGCAGTTTCTGCCGCGGCCCGCGGCCGGTACCATGCGGGCATGGCGAAGGTTCGGCGAGTTTTTCTGTGCCGCGCGTGCGGGTCGGCGCAGAGCCGGTGGATGGGCAAGTGCCCGGACTGCGGGGCGTGGGATGCGCTGGAAGAAACCACGGTGGACCCGGGGCTGACGAAGGACACGCAGAAGGGGCTGGTGGCGGCGTGGGGGGAGCTGGAGGGCGAGGGGGCGGTCGCGGGCGCGTCGGCGGCGGCGCGGTCGATCTCGGAGATCAACTCGGGGGATACGCCGGTGGTGGGGCTGCCCAGCGGGATCAACGAGTTTGACCGGGTGCTGGGCGGGGAGGGGATGAAGGGGCTGGTGCCGGGGTCGGTGGTGCTGATCGGGGGTGAGCCGGGGATCGGGAAGAGCACGCTGCTGCTGCAGGCGGCGGGTGCGTGGGCGAGGGGCCACCGCGTGCTGTACGTGAGCAGCGAGGAGTCGGCGCAGCAGGTGGCGATGCGGATGGAGCGGCTGGGCGGGGGGGCGGCGCGGGGGAAGGCGGACAGCCTGTTCGTGCTGGCGGACACGAACCTGGCGCGGATCGTGGAGCAGGCGCGGAAGGTGGGGCCCGCGGTGCTGGTGATCGACTCGGTGCAGATGATCTACAACCCGACGATTCCGGCGGGGCCGGGGAGCGTGACGCAGCTGCGGCGGTGCTGCTCGGAGCTGGTGTACCTGGCGAAGGCGTCGGGGATCGCGGTGGTGCTGGTGGGGCACGTGACCAAGGACGGGCAGCTCGCGGGCCCGCGGCTGCTGGAGCACCTGGTGGATGCGGTGCTGTCTTTTGATGGGGACCGGCACCACAGTCACCGGATCGTGCGGGCGGTGAAGAACCGGTTCGGGGCGACGCTGGAGCTGGGGCTGTTCGAGATGACGGGGAGCGGGCTGCGCGAGGTGCCCGAGGGCGGGCACGTGTCGGCGCTGCCGGCGGGGGACCCGCGCCCGGGGTCGGTGGTGTGCCCGGTGCTGACGGGGACGCGGTGCCTGATGGTGGAGCTGCAGGCGCTGACGGCGACGGGTTTTCTGGGGGCGGCGAAGCGGAAGAGTTCGGGGGTGGATGGGAACAGGCTGGCGATGCTGATCGCGGTGCTGGAGCAGCACGCGGGGCTGCGGCTGGCGGACCGCGATGTGTTCGCGAGCAGCGTGGGGGGTATCCGGGTGGCGGAGCCGGCGGGGGATTTGGCGCTGCTGCTGGCGATCGCGGGGGCGCACTACCGGCGGGCGCTGCCGGGGACGACGGCGGCGGTGGGGGAGGTTGGCCTGGGCGGGGAGGTGCGGCAGGTGTCGCACCTCGAGCAGCGCGTGCGGGAGGCGGCGCGGCTGGGGTACAGGCAGATCCTGGTGCCGGCGGGGGCGAAGCTGCCACGGCTGGCGGGGATCGAGCTGGTGGCGGAGAAGAACGTGGACCAGGCGATCCAGCAGTTGACGTAAGAGGGCTAGGTTGCCAGCCACTCGGGGAGGACGCGCACACGGCCCTCGGCGTCGACGCAGCCGAGCGTGGTGCTCGCGACGATGGCGAGTTCTTCGCAGGCCTGGCCGGCGCGTTCGATGACGACGATTTCGTACTCGTGCTCGATCTTGACCTTGCTGCCGCCCTTCCAGTGGGTGCGCACCTCGACGATGTCGTCGTAGCGCACGGCGCGGCGGTAGCGGACGTCGAGCTTGACGACGACGAGGAAGACGCCGGCGCGTTCGAGGTCGGCGTAGGCGACACCGCAGTCGCGGAGCAGCTCGGTGCGGCCCATCTCGAGCCAGGCGACGCAGGAGGAGTGGTGGGCGACGCCCATGGGGTCGCACTCGCAGTAGCGGACGCGCAGCCGCAGGGCGCCGTCGTGGAGCACGCGGGTGGGCGTGAGCGGGCCGGGTTGCGCTTGCGCGTTCCTCATGGCGGATTCTTGACGGGTGAGGGGGTCGTGGGATGAGGAAAACTCACCCGCCAAAGTCCCGAACAATCCCCCCGGAGGGTCGTAAAAAAGCACCATTGAAAACGCTACAGTCCCAGCCAGTGTCGAACCCCCTCCACCGTCCCAGCGCTGATGTTGCGGCGACGCCGCGGGCGGTGGTGCGCCTGCTGCGCGAGAGCGACCCGATCGCGGAGATCACGGGCCTGCTGCACCGGGCGTACGCGAAGCAGGTGGCGATGGGGCTGGCGCCGCTGGCGGGGCGGCAGGACGACGCGACGACGTTCAAGCGGGTGCATAGCGGGGAGTGCTACCTCGCGACGCTGCCCGATCCGGCTTCGGTGCGGGGTGAGAAGATCGTGGGGACGATCTTGTTCCACGAGGTTGAGGACGCGAAGGGCCCGCCGTGGTTCGGGAACCCTCACGTGGACAGCTTCTCGCAGTTCGCGATCGACCCGGATATCCAGGGCCAGGGGCTGGGCGGGCTGATGCTGGACAAGGCGGAGTCGCGGGCGCGGGAGTGCGGGGCGGTGGAGCTGGCGTGCTCGATGGCGGAGCCGGACACGGCGCTGATGCAGTGGTACCTGAAGCGTGGGTACCGGTTCATCGAGCACTGGCAGTGGCCATACACGAACTACCGCAGCGCGATCCTGAGCAAGACGCTCTAGCGTTCCACCAGCACCTCGGCCAGCGGCTTGCGGCTGATCGCGGGGACGCGGCAGTGGTATGCCGCGTGGCCGACGGGGATGAGCAGGAACGGGCGTTCGTGCGGGGGTCGGCCGAGGATGCGGGCGAGGAAGGCCATGGGGCTGGGCGTGTGCGTGAGGGTCGCGAAGCCCGCGTGGTGCAGCGAGGCGAGGAGCAGGCCGACGCTGATGCCCACCGACTCTTCGACGTAGTAGGTGCGGCCCTGGACGGCGTGGTCGTCGGGGTCGGTCTTCATCAGCTTGAAGACGACGATCAGGCACGGGGCGGTTTCGAGGAAGGGCTTGCGGGTGTCGGTGCCCAAGGGGGCGAGGTCGGCGAGCCACTCGGGGGTGGCGCGGCGTTCGTAGAACTCGCGTTCCTCGGCCTCGGCGCCCTCGCGGATTTCACGCTTGAGCGCGGGGTCGGTCACCAGCACGTAACGCCACGGCTGCTTGTTGGCGCCCGAGGGCGCGGTACACGCGGCGGCGACGGCGAGGCGGACGGCCTCGAGGTCGATGGGGCGGGTGGAGAAGTCGCGGACGCTGCGGCGCTGGCGCATCACCTCGTAGAAGCGGCGTGCGGCGGCGGTGGGGGGCTCGGGGGGCGTGTAAGGCTCGTGCGGCACGGTCGGGAAGGGGTCCATGCCGGAGGCTACCACGCCGGTTGCTTGTATACTGCGTTGCAAGGAGTCCAGCCATGCAACACCGGCGCGGGTTTACGCTGATCGAGGCGGGGTTCTCCATCGCGGCGGTGTCGGGGCTTCTGTGCCTGGGGGCCCTGCCGCGGGCGCAGCCGGAGGGGAAGGGCGAGGGGAACCTGTTGAGCTCGCTGGCGAAGGCGCGGGCGAGTGCGCGGCAGATCAAGGACGCCACGCAGGTCCGCGGCATCCACCAGGGACTGATCATGTTCGCCCAGAACAACAAGGACAGCTTCCCGCTGCCGTCGGTGATCGACGCCAAGAACGACACGGTCGATGTGCCCGGGGCGGAGAAGGACACGACCTCACACATCATGTCGGTCATGATCTTCAACGGCTTCTTCGGGCCGGAGCTGTGCGTGTCGCCGGCGGAGACGAACAAGAAGATCAGGCTGTTTGAGGCCTACGCGTACGAATCGCCCGCCGCTGCGAGGGACCCCAAGATGGCTCTGTGGGACCCGGCGTTCAGCGCCGACTTCACGGCGGAGGCCGGGGGGCACTTCAGCTTCGCGCACCTGATGCCCAGCCCGACGCGCCGGGGGGAGTGGTCTAACTCGTTCAACGCGCTGGTGCCGGCGGTGGGCAACCGCGGGCCGCGGATCGATGCGCTGCGGGTGGTGGACGGCGAGGTGCGGCCGGTGTTCCCCGCGGCGAGCAACACGTACCGCATCCACGGGCCGCCGGGGACGTGGGAGGGCAACATCGCGTTTAACGACAACCACACGGAGTTCATGACGGCGACGGCGGGGGAGCTGAGGTACGTGGACCGGGAGAAGGTCAAGAAGGCGGACCACTTCTTCTTTGATGAGAACGACGACCCGGCGGACTCGAACGCGGTGCTGGGCGTGTACATCCGCAGCGGGGTCTCGACGGACTTTTTTCAGGGGATCTGGGATTGAGGGGGCATCAGAAGCTCCCGCAACCTGCCCCCGCCCGTGCCGGTAGACCCTGCCACCGGAGGTCCCCATGCACACCCGCCGCGGCTTTACCCTGACGGAGCTCATCACCACGCTTGTGATCGGCGCGACGGCAGGCTGCCTCGCGGCGGTGGCGGTTGGCCTGCAGCCCGAGCCGGAGGAGAAGCAGCCCGTGGTCTCGGGCGACCCGGAGGTGATCAGGGCTCAGAAGGAGAAGCTGGCGCTCGAGCGGCAGCTCAAGGACGCCACGCACGTCCGCGGCCTTCAGCAGGCGCTCATCATCCACGCCCAGAACAACAAGGACCGCTACCCGCTGCCCTCGCAGTACGACCTGAAGGACGACACCGTGAAGGCCCTGGGCGCCGAGAAGGACACCACGGCCAACATCTACTCCCTGCTGCTCTTCAACGGCTATATCTCGCCCGAGATGCTCGTGAGCCCGGCCGAGAGCAACGACAAGATCAAGGCGTGCGAGACGTACGAGTACGACCGGCCGAGGAAGGCCGCCAACCCGCCGATGGCGCTGTGGGACCCGGGGTTCTCCGCCGACTTTTCCGATGGGAACACGGGGAACGCCAGCTACGCGCACCTGATGCCCAGCAAGCCGCGGCACCCGCTGTGGAGCTGCACGTTCGACGCCACGCAGCCCGTGGTCGGCAACCGCGGCCCCAGGGTTTCCGGCGTGACGTACCAGGGCGAGCCGGACAAGCGCACCGCCACGCCCGAGATCAGCGGCAAGAGCAGGACGTTCGCCATCCACGGCCCGCCCGAGACCTGGGAGGGCAACATCGCCTTCGCGGACGGCCATGTGGAGTTCATGACGCAGATGACGCACGCCAAGCGCGCCTTCAAGAACGAGAAGGACGAGGCGCTGCCCGATGTGCTGTTCCTCAACGAGGACACCGACCCGGCGGACACCAACATCATCCTGGGCATCTTCACGCACGCGGGGCCGACGACGCGGAACTTCAGGGCGATCTGGGACTGAAGGCTGCGGCACGGTCGTGCGTTGCCCCTCTACCCTCCGCCATGCGAGCCGTCGTCCAGCGCGTGTCTTCCGCCTCTGTGTCGGTGAACGGGGAGGTTGTCGGCGCGATTTCGCGCGGGCTGCTGCTGCTGGTGGGGGTTGAGGTGTCGGACACGGGCGCGGAGGCGGCGTGGCTGGCGGAGAAGGCGGCGAACCTCCGCATCTTCGAGGATGCGGAGGGCAAGATGAACCTGTCGGTGAAGGATGTCGGGGGCGCGGTGCTGCTGGTGCCCAACTTCACGGTGGCGGGGGATGCGCGCAAGGGCCGCCGGCCGAGCTTCGACAACGCGATGCGGCCGGAGCAGGCGGAGCCCTTGTTCGGGCGGCTCGTGGAGGCGGTGCGGGCTCAGGGGGTGCCGGTTGAGACGGGGGTGTTCCGGGCGGAGATGGCGGTGGGGCTGGTGAACGACGGGCCGATCACGCTGGTGCTGGAGTCGCCGGGATCGGGCTAGTGCTCCCGCGCGAGTCACAAAGCCGCCCGAACGATGGACTTAGTCGCCCCATCGCGCGGTGTCCGCGCTCGAATCACTTGGCCGGCGTAGAAAGGTGGTTGAGGGTGCCTGCGTGGGGTATCTTCGATCCACGGAGACTCCTCATGACGATGCGCATCACGAAGGCCTTGGCGGCGGTCTGTCTCTGCGCTGGGGTGTGCTCCGCGCAGCCATCATTCGTCGCCTTTGACCCGCTTCCCGGTGATAGTCACGTTGATGTAGAAGGGGTTTCGGCCGACGGGACAACGGTGCTCATGACTTCGACCGGCACTATTGGCAGCTTTGGCATGAGGCAACTGGCGGTTTGGCGTCGTGATGCCGGGCACTTCATCCCTGAGGGGCTGAACCTGAGGAACGCGAACACGCACGTGGATGGTTTTGCGTTGTCGGCGGATGGCAGCGTCATCACCGGGTGGCTGGCGGGGCCAACCTCGACGACGGCGTTCCGTTGGAGCCCCTCCGGGGGGTACCAGGCGCTCGCGGCCGGTTCGAGCTTCCTGTCCACATCCATTTCGGCGGACGGCGCCGTTGTTCCGGGGTGGACGCTCTCGAATAGCCGGGCCGCCTACTGGAGCCAGCCGACGGGTCTGGTCACGCTCCCGAATACGCTCGGGGGCTCGTCGTACTCCAACGCGGCGTCTGGCGACGGGTCGGTGATCGTCGGCGGCGCCTCCTTTAGTTCGGGACCCATTACTGCCGGTGCGTTCCGCTGGTCGGCCGCGACCGGCATGACCGACCTCGGTCATCTTCCGGGGGCGACGTCGACCACGGCCTGGGGCGTGTCGGGCGACGGTTCCGTGGTGGTGGGGAGATCGGGCAACGCCGTGTTCCGCTGGACGGCTCAGGGCGGGATGGTACAGGTCGCAGAGGGGAGCGTCAGCAACTATGTCCGCATCACGCCCGACGGTGGAACCATCCTCGCCAATGTTTCCGTGCCGGGCGGGATCCGCGGGATGCTCTGGGACGAGGTGCAAGGACGGCGGGACCTCGCCGCGATACTGCCTCTCCTCCCGGGCTTTGATGCCAGCCAATGGTCGTTCATCACGCCCGTTGACATCTCTGCGGATGGCATGACCATCGTTGGCGACGGGCGCGACTCGGCAGGGAGGTACAAAGGGTTCATGGCGACCATCCCGGGCCCGTCCTCCGTGCTCGGGCTGTGCTGGGGGCTGGTGCTCGCCCGCCGCCGGCGGACGGTGTAGGCCCCGGTGCCCGCGCTCGCCGGTTCGCGCGATGCCAGTGCGGGTGCTCACTCGGGGCGGCGGAGCCCCGCCCTGACATCCACAGCCGTTCCAGACCTCCCGCCCGCCGTGCACACCCCGCCCGACTTCCCGTACCCTACTTCCGTGAGCACGGACGCCCCGCCCGCCGCAGATCCCTCGCCCGCGAGTCCCGGACGCTGGCTGGCCCTGCTGCTCGGGCTGTTGGCGTTGCATGCCGTGTTGTGGACGGTGCTGCCGGTGGTGTGCTACGACAGCGCGCCGCTGGATGTGGGGGAGATGCTGTACTGGGGGCAGCAGCGGCCGATGGGGACGTACAAGCACCCGCCGCTGCCGGCGTGGGCGGCGGACCTGGCGTTCACGGGGGCGGGCGGGCTGTGGGGGGTGTACCTGCTGAGCCAGCTCGCGACGGTCGCGGCGGTGCTGGCGACGTATGGGCTGGCGCGGACGATGCTGCCGCGGAGGGAGAGCTTTTTTGCGGCGCTGGCGACGCTGACGCTGTACCTGGTGACGTACACGAGCCCGGAGTTCAACAACAACGTGGCGCTGCTGTTCTTCTGGACGGTGGCGATCACGCTGGTGCGGCGGGGGCTGAAGGCGGGCGCGGTGGCGGGGCTGGGGTGGTGGATCGCGGCGGCGGGGGCTCTGGCGGGGGCGGGGCTGAGCAAGTACGCGGCGGTGTTCCTGGCGGGCTCGCTGGCGCTGTACATGCTGTGTACGCGGGAGGGCAGGCGGGCGCTGCGGACGCCTGGGCCGTGGCTGTGCGCGGGGCTGAGCATCGCGCTGACCGTGCCGCACCTGCGCTGGATGCAGGAGACGGGGTGGGTGGGGCTTGAGTATGCGCGGACGCGGGCGGACCGCGCGCCGTTCCAGGACGTGCTGAGCCTGCTGAACTTCGTGCTGGTGATCGCGGCGACGATGATCCCGGCGGCGCTGTGCCTGTGGCCGCTGCGCCAGCCGCCGCTGCACAGGCGGGAACTGGCCCGCGCGATCCACGAGGCGACGCCGGAGGGCCCATCGCCCGATGACCGCCGCTACCTGTTCTTTGTGGCGATCGTGCCGATCCTGCTGCACATCGCGGTGGGGATCGTGATGGGGGTGGGGCTGCGGGCGGCGTGGGCGACGTGCCTGCTGATGCCGCTGCCGCTGTGGCTGCTGTCACGGACGCGGACGCGGCCCGCGGGGGGTGAGCGGCTCTCGCTGGCGGCCATCGGGGCGGTGCTGGCGATCTTCGCGGGCGTGTTCGCGGTGATGGCGCTGCGCACGCCCCGCTGGCCGGACCGCAGCCCGCGGATCGCGTTCCCGATGGACCAGCTGGCGGAGCACATCGGGCGGCGGTGGACCACGTTCATCCGCTCGGGCCAGCCGCCAGCGCTGATCGGTGATGCGTGGCTCGCGGCGGGCGCGGCGATTCATATGCCCACGCGGCCGCCGGTCTCCGCGGCGTACGAGCGGCTGTTTGAAGAGCCCCCGCCGGACCCGTCTGACCCGTTGAGTGAGCCGCGGACGGACCCGCGGATCGACCCGTGGGTCCGGACGGAGGACCTGCGCGTGCAGGGCGGGGTGATCCTGTGGCGGCTGGACCCGTCGGGCCCGACGCCGACGTTCACGACGAACGACAACATCATCCGGATGTTCCCCACGGCGTTCGAGGTGCCGCCGATCGAGCTGACCTACCCGGGCTCGGACTCGCCGATCCGCGTGGGGATCGCCATCATCCCGCCGCTCTCGGTGCTCAAGGGCGGCTGAACGCCCATCTTGAGCTCGACGACGACGGCCGGGGCCATGAGGGCGGGCAGGCGGTCGATGGCCGGGGGCTGCGTGCGCCACCGGCGCGAGAGCTTGCGGGCGGCGAGGAGCATGCGCAGGCCGTCGCGGAGCGGGCTGACCCGGCCGCCGCCCATGTGGACCCAGCGGACGCCGACTTCTTCCACGCGCAGGCCCGCGGCGCGGACGATGAGCAGGTGCTCGAGGTCGAAGACGTAGCCGTCCTCGAGGGCGTGGCGTGCGACCTGGGCGGCTACGTCGGCGCGGTAGAGCTTGAAGCCGCACTGCGTGTCACGCAGCAGCCGGAGGCCGAGGGCGCGGAGCGCGAGGCGGAAGCCGCCGCCGACGAGCTTGCGGTGCAGGACCGCCGCGACTCGGGCCCCGGGCGCGACGCGCGAGCCGGCGACCATGCCGACGCCGGGGCCGGTACGCGCGAGCAGCGCGAAGGCCTCGGAGAGGCGGCAGGCGTTGTCGGCGTCCATCATGAGGCGCCAGGCGCCCGTGGCGACGGCGAGGCCGGTGCGCACGGCGGCGCCCTTGCCGCGGTTGGCGGGGTGGGGCACGATGCGGACACGGACGCAGGCGGGGGCCCGGGCGGTGAGGGCGCGGACGACGGTGAGCGTCTCGTCGTCGCTGCCGTCGTCGACCAGGATGAGTTCGGCGGGTCTGCCGCGGTGGTCGAGGGTGGCGAAGACGTCCTGGAGCGTGGGCGCGATCCGGGCCGCCTCGCGGTACATCGGGATGATGATGGAGAGCTCGACGGGGGCCGG
>JAEYTB010000182.1 GCA_023434205.1 Planctomycetota bacterium
TGCTGAAAACAGCCACCCCAACCCGCCCTAAGGCCATTGAGGACCTGCTCAACGCGGAGCTCATCGCGAAGCTTGAGTCGCTTGATCTTTCCTCGCGGAAGGTCTTCTTCGGGAAGCTGAAGGGCGAGCGGCGGTCCAAGAAGCGCGGTCAGTCCGTCGAGTTCGCCGACCACCGTCAGTACGTCACCGGGGACGACATCCGGCACATCGACTGGAACATCTTCGCGCGCCTCGACCACCTGTTCCTCAAGCTGTTCCTGGAAGAAGAGGACCTCTCGCTCTCGGTGGTCATCGACGCTTCGGCCAGCAGCGACTGCGGCGAGCCCAGCAAGTTCCTCTTCATGCAGAAGGCTGCCATGGCCATGGGCTACGTCGGCCTCGTCAACCTCAACCGCGTCTCCGTCACCGCCATGGGCGATGCGGAGGGCGGGGTGTCCGGCGCCCTCCGCGACCTCCGCGGCAGGCGCCGCACCCACGACCTGGCCCGCTTTATCTGCTCCATCGAGCCGGCGGGCGGGTTCTCCTTCAAGGAGGCCTGCGAGCGCATCGCCCTCACCCGGCGGGGCAAGGGCATCATGCTCGTCTTCTCCGACTTCTTCTTCAAGGAGGGGTACGAGGACGGGCTGCGCCGGCTCGTCGGCCACGGCTACGACGTCTTCTGCATCCAGGTGCTCAGCCCCCAGGAGCTGGAGCCGCCTGTCACCGGCGACCTGCGGCTGAAGGATGTTGAGGACGCCGACCTTGCCGAGGTGACGATCTCGGCCCCGCTGCTGAAGCGGTATAAGGCGAACCTCGCCGCGTACTGCCAGCAGCTCAACGCCTTCTGCCTGCGGCGCGACATGACCCTGCTCACGGTGCGGAGCGACACGCCGATCGACGTGCTCGTGCTGGATTACCTGCGCAAGAGGGGGGTGGTGAAGTGACCTGGCTGACCCCCATGTACGCCGCGATCGCCGCGGGTATTGCGGTGCCCACGCTGATTATCCTGTACTTTCTGAAGCTCCGGCGGCGCGACCTGGAGATCTCGACCACGCTCCTGTGGAAGAAGTCGATCCAGGACCTGCAGGCCAACGCCCCGTTCCAGAAGCTCCGCCGCAACCTGCTGCTGTTCCTTCAGCTGCTGGCCCTGGCCGGGATCATCGGCGCTCTGGGGCAGCTCCAGATCAAGGGGCAGAACGTCGTCGGCACCAAGCATGTGATCCTCATCGACCGCTCGGGCAGCATGGCCGCGATGGACGAGACCGACGGCCGCAACCCCCGCACGCGGCTGGAGGAGGCCAAGCTCCAGGCCATCGCGCTGGTCGAGTCTCTGGGCGAGGGCAACGTCTTCAACAAGTCCAACGCGGATGAGGCGATGGTGATCGCGTTCGCGGGCAACGGCGAGGTGCGCCAGCAGTTCACCAGCGACAAGGTGGCGCTCAAGAACGCCATCGAGGCCATCAGCCTCACCGACGGTCCCACCTCCATCGAGGAGGCGATGCGGCTGGCGATCGCCCACAAGCCCAAGCGCAACATCGTCGAGAACGTCGGGCTCGAGGCGGGCATCCCCGTCACCATGCACCTGTACAGCGACGGCCGCCTGCCCGACGCCGAGAAGGCCCGCCCGGGCGTCGAGGACACGGTCATCTTCCACCACATCGGCAAGCCCGACGCCTTCAACATCGGCGTGGTCGGGCTGAGGGCTGAGCGCAGCTACGACAACCCCAACAAGCTTTCGATCTTTGTCGCGCTGCAGAACAACAGCCCTTCGGAGCGTACGGTTGATATCGAGATGCTGATCGACGGCACGGTCGCCGCGATCCGGCCCGCGCGGCTCCCGGGCGCGACCGGCGGGGAGCTCAGCGCCGCCGCCGCGGCACAGGCCGATGCCCGCGAGCGTGCGGCGGCCAGCACCCTGGGCGGCCCGGCCCCCAAGGCCGATCCGAAGCCCGAGTCTGATGTCACGGTCCCGCCGGCGCGGCCCGGCGTGGGGGGCGTGGTGTTCCAGCTTGAGCGCGGCGCGGGCGCGCTGGTCCAGGTGCGCACGCGCGCCAGCGGCAGCGGTGATCCGGTGGAGGGCGATGTGCTGCCCAACGACGACCGGGCGTGGCTCGTGGTGCCCCCGGCCAAGAAGCTGGCCGTCGCGGTGGTCGGCCGCCCGGAGCTGTTCATCAGCACCGCGCTCGCGGGCCTGCCGCTCTCGCGCCTGGAGAACAGGTCGCCCGCGGAGTTTGAGCAGCTTGTCCGCGACGGCCGCCACGGCGAGTACGACGTGATCATCCTCAACGGCTGGGTGCCAACGCCCTCAGCGCCGCCGGCCGCACCCGGAGAAGCGGGCGCGCCGGGCGCTGCGCCGCCGCCTTCCATCAGCCAGGCGCTGCCGCCCGGCCGCTACCTCATCCTGGGCGGCGTGCCGGCGGGCATGGGGATCGTGGACAAGGGCAAGTCCGGCTCGGCGTCGGTGGTTGACTGGAACCGCGACCACCCGGCCCTGCGCGTGGCCAATCTTTCGTCGGTCCAGATCGCCGCGTCCCGCCTGGTGGATGTGCAGAGGGAGCTGGGGGCGGAGACGATCGCCTCGGCCGACAACGGCCCGATGGTCGTGGAGGCCGCGTCGGGCGATGTCCGGGCGCTGGTAGTTCCGTTCGATGTGGCCGACAGCGACTGGCCCTTCAAGCCCAGCTTCGTGCTGTTCCTGGCCTCGAGCATCAGCTACCTGGGCGAGGACGGGATGGGCGGGGGCGCCCGGACGCTCGTGCCCGGGCGCGAGCTTTCCGACCGCATCCCGGTGGGCGCCGCCAACGTCACGCTGAAAGGGCCCGACGGGAAGACCCAATCACTGACACCGGCCTCCGACGGCCGGATCGTTTTCGGCCCGATCGAATCGACCGGCGTGTACGACGTCACCTGGGACGGCCCCGCCGGGCCCATCGACCTCGTGGGGACCAGCAACCGCGTGCTCCGCACCTACGCCGCCAACCTGCTGGACCCCAACGAGTCGGACCTGGGCGCCGCCAAGACCATCGCCCTTGCCACCGCCGAGATCGCCTCGGAGCGGCGCGAGTCGGCGCAGGCGGACAAGAAGCTGTGGCCCTGGTTTATTCTCGCCGCGCTCTGCATCGTGATGTTTGAGTGGTTCATCTACAACCGGAAGGTGTACCTCTAATGATCGGGGGGTTGGTGGGGTCGCACACGCGTGGGTGGGGGTTGGCCGGGCTCGCGGTCCTGGTCCTTGCGATCCTGGCACAGCCCGCGCGGGGGCAGTCGGGCCGACGCCCGCCGCCCGCGGAGATCGTCAACATCGACATGGGCTGGACGCGCGATGAGCTGGTCCAGGGCCGCTGGCAGCCCGCGGTGGTGTGGATCACCAGCCGCGAGAAGGCTTTTTCCGGCGAGTTGACCGTCTCGTTCCCGCAGGACGCGACCCAGGACGCGGAGGTTGTCGTGGGGCCGGTGGCCACCACCCCGGGCATGGTGACGCCCGTGGAGATCGCGATCTCGCCCGTTACCAACGCGCGCGAGGTCGTGTTCACCCTGCAGAACCGCGGCTTCCGCACGCAGCGGAGGTTCACGCGGGAGGGCCGGGGCGGCACCGACGACCTGCCCCGCATCGGCGCGGGCACCTCGGGCGTGGTGCTGTTCGTAGGGCAGACCTCCGCGGCGAAGTCCCTCAGCGCCACCTCAACGCTCGGCAGCACTGCCACCACGCGCGAGAGCGCCGCGTTCAACGAGCCGCTCGTGTGGGCGGAGATGCTCCCGGCGACCATCGCGCCCAACATGCTCCCGATGAGTTGGGGCGTGTACGAGTCGCTGGACATGGTGGTGTGCAACGCCGCGGACCTGGCGCGGTCCAGCGCCCGCGCCCGCGCCGCCCTGGCGACGTGGGTCCGCAGCGGCGGGCGGCTGGTGGTGCGGGTGGACGTGGTCGGCCCGGCCTGGCCCGCGTTCCTGACGACCGACAGCCCGCAGCCCCCGGTCACGGGCTCGCTGCAGCAGCTGTTTGAGCCTGGCGACGCCCTGCGGCAAGCCCTGGGCGAGTGGGGCGGCACTGCGTTCCAGGCCCGCGCCCTTGAACTTACGGAGGTGGGCCGCGCCCGGGGCTGGACCACGCTCTACCCCGCCGCGGCGGCCGAGGGCGGCGCGACGGGCGCGCTGGTCGCCCACGGCCCATTGGGCCTGGGCATTGTGACGCTGGTGGGCTTTGACCCTCAGCACACGGCGCAGCTCATCCCCGACGAGGCGGTGAAGGACGTGTGGCGCACGGTGATGCGGCCATCGCTCCCTCCGCACGCGCTGCTGGCGGGGTGGTCGCGCCAGCACTACGGCGGCGCGGGTGTGGATTGGGAGACCGCCGGGGCCGTCAACTCTGCTTTGGATGACCTCACCAGCGTGCCGCCGGTGGGGGTGAGCGTCTTTCTGGCCATTGTCCTGTGCATGCTTGGCCTCACGATCATGGTCGGCCCGTTCGACGCCTTTGTGCTCCGGCGCCGCAAGCTCTCGCAGCACTCCTGGCTCACGGCGCTGCTGTGGATCGGGATCGCCTCCGTCGCGGCGGCGCTGGCCCCGCGGGTCATGCGGACCGGCGAGACTGTTATGGGCCGCCTGGTCGCCGCGGACCGGCTGTGCGACGAGGCGGGCGTGCCCACGCACAGCGCGCACCTGGGCCTGACTGGCGTCTTCGCGGGGCGGTCGCTCCGGGTGGCCTTCGCCAACCCCGCGCCCGGGGCGTGGGTCCGGGGCGTGTCGGCTACCGAGCACTCCTGGGGCTCGCACAACCCCGTCTCGATCCTGCCCGACCTGCCCCTGGCCCTCGCGGGGGAGGCGGCGCACGACGACCTGCGGTCGATGGCCGCGGGGCCGGTCAGCGTGCCGCAGTGGAGCTACCGCGCGCTGGCGGACGCGGCGCCGCTTGGCGCGGCGCGGGGCACGGAGATCGGGGCCGCGGTGTCGCGCGAGAAGGACGCCTGGCGTGTCACGCTGACCAACGTCCCCCCGGACGCCACGGTCGAGGAGCTGGTGCTGCGCACGGGCGGTGAGTGGCACCTGCTGCAGGGCGGCGCCGGCGCACCGACCCTCAACGGCCGCGATCGCACGTACCTGACCAGCGGCGGGCCTGTGTCCGTTTCGGGGCAGGAGGACAGCCGCACACCCGCGCCCGTGCGCCGCTGGCTGCGGCGCGACCCCCGGCAGAACGAGGTGTACTACAGCCCTACGGGCACCACGGCGTCGCTCCCGGGCGTGCGTGAGCGCGAGCAGGCGATCGAGACCCTGATCGGTTCCGGACGCTACGCGTGCGTGTACGCCAAGCTCCGTGCCGTGCCGCTGGACCTCCAGACCGCAGGCATCGCCGACCACCGCCTGCAGAAGACCGACTACCTCCGCCTGCTGACCCCGCTGAAGGACGAGCCATGATCAAGACCAGCGGGCTGACGAAGCGTTACGGCACGCTCACGGCCCTCGACAACCTTTCATTGGACATTGGGCCGGGCGAGATCTTCGGCTTCATCGGCCCCAACGGCGCGGGCAAGACGACGTGCATGAAGATCCTGGCCTGCCTGCTCAAGCCCGACGGGGGCTGGGCCCAGGTCTGCGGGCTCAACTGCGCGACCCGCGCCGACGACATCCGCCGCCTGATCGGCTACATGCCCGACTTCCTGGGCGTGTACGACGACCTCACGGTGGACGAGTACCTCCAGTTCTTCGCGGCCGCGTTTCAGATTCCGCGTCGCGACCGCCGCCGGATCATCGACCAGGTGCTCGACCTGACGGACCTGACTGAGAAGCGCACGGCGCTGGTGGACTCGCTCTCCCGCGGCATGCAGCAGCGGCTGGGGGTCGCGCGGGTGCTGATCCACGACCCCAAGGTGCTGTTTTTGGACGAGCCGGCCAGCGGGCTGGACCCGCGGGCGCGGATCGAGATGAGGTCGCTGCTGACCGAGCTGGGCCGGATGGGCAAGACGCTTATGGTCTCGAGCCACATCCTGACCGAGCTGGGCGAGATGTCCACGTGCATCGGGATCATCGAGCGCGGGCGGCTGCTGTACAGCGGCTCGATGAAGGACGCGCTGGCCAAGACCCGCGCCATCAGCACCATCGGCGAGCGGATCGAGGTGCGGCTCGAGCCCGAGGGCGCCCCCGCGAGCGTGGCCCGCGAGGCCCTGCTCAAGGACGAGCGGGTCGCCAATGTGAAGGAGTCCGACGGCGTCGCCCTGACCGTGGAGCTCGCGCTGGGCACCCACGGGCACCACTTCGTGATCGAGCGGCTGCTGGCGTGCGGGGCGCGGATCGCCAGCTTCCAGCCGCAGGAGGTCAAGCTGGAGGACGCGTTCCTCAAGCTCACCACCGGAGCGCTGCAATGACCGGCCCGGGGCTGCTGGAGCCCCCGCACCAGGAGCCCGCCGCGGCGCCCGCGCTTCCCCCGCCGCGCGACCCGCTGCTGCTGCGTCTCAAGCTCATACTGCGGCCGTCGAACTTTCTGGGCTCGATCCCCGGGCCCATCTTCCACAAGGATGTCCGCATCAGCGGGCGCAAGTCGGGGACGTACTGGATCCGGGGCGCGTACGCGGCGCTGCTGCTGGCCGTGATCAGCGTCACGTTCCTGGGGAACGCCAACGACATGATGGGCGTCAGCTCGCCGACGCTGCGCATCCAGTCGCTCCAGCGGATCGCGCCGATCACGACGCAGGTCATCATCTGGTTCGAGCTGATCGCCCTGGCGCTGGCGGGGGCGATCTTCGGGGCCCCCGCCATCTGCGAGGAGAAGCGAGCGGGGACGCTGGGCACGCTGCTCACCACCCCGCTCAAGGCCTGGCAGATCGTGATCGGCAAGGCGTTCGCCTTCTTTGTCCAGCTCCTCATCCTGACGCTGATCGCCGCGCCGCTGCTGCTGGCGATCCGCGTGTTCGGCGGCGTCTCGGCCGAGGTGATCATCGCGGGCACGGCCCTGTCCCTTGCCACGGCCCTGCTCGCCGGGCTTTTCGGGCTGTTCCACTCCATCGGCGCCAAGCGGACGCCCTCCGCTATCGTCAGCGCGGTGGTCTCGGTGATCGCCGCGCAGGGCATCATCCCGCTCGCGGCGCTCATCGCCCACTACCGCGGCTGGGTCAGCATCCCCCAGTGGGTCTACGTCTCCTTCTGCACCCCCGGCGCGCTGGTCGCCGTCACCGTCGAGAACATGAGCGGCGAGAACCTCAGCGCCCGGACGGGCTGGCTTGTCAGCACCGGCTACACCCTCGCGATGTGCCTGCTTGTGCTCACGGCGTCCGCCATCCGACTCCGCGGCGTTCTCGCCCGCGAGGGCGAGGGCGGCTCCGCGATCCCCAAGGCCAAGAAGTCCAGGACCCGCCGGGGGCCCTCGACGCCCATCGCGCCCGCGCCGGAGGCGCCGGCTGCGGCGAGCACTGACGAACCCGCCGGCAACGAGCTTGTCCCGGGCGTCAAGAAGCGCAAGCGCCGCGCTTCGTCGGTGATGGAGGGCCACACCCGCGAGGTGGGGGACCATCCCGTGCTCTGGCGCGAGCTGCGTCAGGCGGCCTTCCGCTCCAGGCTCCAGCTCATCATCGTTTCGTTCGCGGTCGCGTGCGGCTTCGGCGCGCTCTACTACTACGTGGACATGGACGAGGAGGGCTTCCACGGCACGATCAGCATCATCGGCGCTGCGCTGATGCTGCTCACCGCCGCGGTTTCATCGACGTCGGTCATCAGCGGCGAGCGCGAGTCGCGCACATGGGAGGTCCTTCAGACGACCCCCATGTCGGCGTGGTCGATCATCATCGGCAAGACGCTGGGGACGGTGCGCCGCCAGTGGTTTATCCCGGCGGTGCTCGCGGCGCACTTCGCGATCGCCCTGGCCTGGTCGGCGGTCCACCCCGACGGCGTGAGCCCCGCGCTGGTGCTGTGGCTCATCCTGATCATCGTTCCGCCGGTGCTCTTCATGGTCGCCACCGGGACCTTCATGAGCCTGGTCTGCCGCAAGAGCGCGGGCGCCGCCGCGGCGAACCTCGGCATCGCCCTGGGGATCTGGGCCCTGTTCCCGGCGATGGTGGCGTGGGTGATGTTCGGGCTGTTTGACGCCAGCAGAGTGGGCGACGAGGTGATGAGCTGCGTCGCCGTGGTCAACCCCTTCCCGATGATCGTCGAGGCGATCGACGCCACGGTCGGAGGCTCGCGGCGGTACTCGCTGTTTGACTTCGGCCGGGTGGGCTTCGGCGGCTTTTTCGTGGCCTGCTGCATCAGCGCCGCGCTGTACCTTTCCGGGGCGTTCCTCGCGCTGGTGTGCGCCCAGGGGGTCCTGGCCCGGCAGACCGCCCGGTCCCGGTGAGTCGTGCCGATCAGCCCTGAAGCACCCCCGCCCGCACAGCCGATAATCACAGCGATGAACACGCGACCCGGGCCCCGGCCCGGCACGGCTGCCCTTTGCCTGCTCACCCTGACCCTGGGGGCCGGGACGCTCTGCGCCCAGCAGACCATCCAGATCATGCCCGACGCCCCTGCCCCAGCGCGGGAGGTCACGCGCCCCAGCGCGGCGGGCCGCGTCGTCCGCATCTTTGACTTTGAGGAGCGGCAGACCAACCCGGGGGAGGTGCCCGAGCACTGGTTCCGCCGCCAGGACGCCCGCGAGCGGCCGCGCCCGGGCTTCCCGGCGTGGAACCGCGCCGAGCTGCGCTTCACCGAAGGCGGGGGGCTCGCGGCGGAGGGCGAGGGCTCGGTGCGCCTGCCCACGACCGGGGGCAGCACATCGCTGGTGCTGGATAAGGGCGTGGTGCCGGTGTTCCAGAACGCCGACTACCTGCTGAGCGCGAAGGTCCGGACGCGCGACCTGACGCACGCCCGTGCCGCCCTGGCGGCGCGGTTCCTCGACGGCTCGGGCAGGCCCATCCCCGCCAGCGAGGCCCGCTCGTCCCTCGTGACGTCCGACGACTACTGGTCGCCCGTCACTGTTGAGCTGGTGGGCTCATTCCCGGAGGCCGCGTACATCCAGCTCGAGCTGCTCCTGCTTCAGCCCCAGCAGCAGCACCCGCAGCGCGAGGCCGCCCCCACCACCATCTGGGCGCAGGACTTCAAGGGCGAGGCGTGGTTCGATGAGGTCTCCGTCGTGCAGCTCCCGCGCATCGAGCTGCGGACCTCTCACGAGACCAACATCATTGCCGCGCCCGAGCAGCCCGAGCTGCACGTGCTGGTGCGCGATCTGACGGGCGAGACACTCGTCGCCCGCATGCAGGTCATCGACATCGAGGGCCGTACCGCCGACAGCGCCGAGCGGCGGATCGGCTCGGGCTTCTCGACCTACGCGTGGAAGCCGCGGCTCACGCGGTTCGGCTGGTACCGCGCCACCATGGAAATCGCAGCCGAGTCGGGCTCGCGCGTCGGGCGCACGTACGTTGACTTCCTCTGGACCCCCGGCGTCGCGCTGCAGGAGGCGGGCGCTTTCTCCGGCGACGCCGCGGCGGTGGGCGACCGTGCCCGCTTTGGCCTCACCCTCACCGAGCTCCCGCCCGGCCTGCTGGGGCGGGTCCCGGAGATCGCGCGCCGGACCGGCGTCGGGGCGGTGACGCTCCCGGCGTGGGATCGGGCGATGCTCGCTTCGCACGCCGCGGACCGTGCGGAGGCGCTGCGGCCGGTGATTGAAGCCCTGATCGGCGACCGGCGGCAGGTCGGCATCTCGCTCGCGCCCGTGCCCGAGGTGCTCACCGACCGGCTGCAGCTCGACCCGGAGGACGCGTGGGCGCTGCTCGCCGGGGACCAGCGCGAGTGGATGCCGTTCCTTGCGCCGCACCTGGAGCACTTTGGCCCGCGCGTCAGCCACTGGCAGATCGGGCCCGCCCCCGCCGACCGTGCGCTGTGGCGCGAGGACCTTCAGCCTGAAACGCACGCCATCACGCGCGCCCTGGCCAAGCTCGTTCCCGGGCCGGTTTTGGGCGTCCCGACGGGCTTGGGCTCGCTGTGGCCGCACGACGCCCCGCCGCTGCCCGGCCCGCGCCTGGTTCAGGCCGTTCCCCCCGATGCCACCCCGCAGGCCGTGGGCCTTGCTGTGCGCACGGCCGAGCGTTTCCTGGCCAGCGGCCGCGGCGAGTTGTCCCTGGTCCTGGAGCCGTTGCTGCCCTCGCGCTACGGCGTGAGCGCGGGCGCGATCGAGACGGCCAAGCGTGCCGTGGAGTTTTGGGCGGCGTGCTCGCAGGATTCCAGCCGCCTGCTGCCCGGCGCGTCGATCTCGCTGCAGGAGCCGTGGGCGTGGGTGACCCAGGGGCGTCGCGCCCAGCTCATGCCGCGCCCCGAGGCCGGCGTGTGGCGGGGGCTTCTTGACCGGCTCGCGGGGCGGCGGGTTGTGGGCGTCTACCCCACCGGGCCCGGCGCTGTCTGTTACATCCTTGCGCCCGCGCCCGGCTCGCGCGCTTCCCGCGGCGGGGCGCTGGTGGCGTGGAACGAGTCTTCCCAGGGCAGCACGCTGACCGGGGAGTTCGGCGACAACCTCCGCCTCATCGACATTTTCGGCAACACCACGCCCGTGCCCCGCCCGCCCCGCGACGGGACCTCCCGGCCGCCCGTGCGCATCCCGCTCTCGGGCTCGCCGGTTTTTCTGGAGGGCGTGGACGTTCCGCTCGTGCGCTTTGCGGCGTCCTTCGGCGTCGAGCCGCCGCACCTGGAGTCCAGCAGCGAGCAGCACGAGCGCGAGATGGTGCTCACCAACCCCTGGGACGTGACCATCTCCGGGCAGGTCACGATCCTCGAGCCCGGCGGGTTTGAGTCGGGCCAGAAGGACCGCACCTGGCGCATCTCGCCGCGCTCACAGCGTTTCGCCATTGCGCCCGGCAAGACCGAGCGCATCCCCTTCAAGATCGCGTTCAGCCCCGTCGAAGAGGTCGGCCCCAAGCCCTTCGTCGCCGCGCTTGAGCTCACCGCCGACCGACCCTACGGCACGATCGAGGTGCAGCGCACCATCGAGGTGGCGGTCCGGCACATTTCGGTCGATGTCTCCGCGGCGGCCGAGGGGCCCGGCGGCGAGGACCTGGGCGTGGAAACTTTGATCTCCAACACCGGCGCCTCGCCGCTGACGCTCGAGATCACGGCGTTCGCCGAGGGCCACCCGCGCTCCAAGGCGTCGATCACGGGTCTGGCGCCCGGCAACCAGGCGGTCCGACGGTTCTCGTACCCCGGGGCCGCGGGCAAGCTGCGCGGGCAGCGGATCGTCGTCTCGGTCTTTGACCCCGAGACCAAGGCCCGCGTGAACAAGTCGGTGCTGGTCCCTTAGCGGGCGCGCAGGATGAACACGTAGTACCCCGGCTCGCGCGGCGTGGCATCGCGGCCGTCGCTGCTCACGACCGCGTCGATCCGCAGCGCCGAGCGGCCGATGATCTCCTCCCACTGCCGCAGGTTGTACGCCCGCAGCGCGTACGTCGAGTCCATGTGCCGTTCTTCACGCCCGCGCCGGACTGTGACGTGGCTGATCACCCGCTCCTGGCGTGCGCCCTCGCCGCGTCGCCGGTCGGCACCGCCCGGCGCGGGGGGCAGGTACTGGACGACCTGCGTCACGCCCATCCCGCGGCCCCGGCCCTTCCAGGTGTCCTCGGTGACCGGCTCCAGGCCGTAGGCGGCGAGCGAGACGCCCACGGCGTAGGCGCCGCCCCCGCGCAGCACGCGGGCCACCTCCGCAAAGTGCGCGAGCATCGCCCGGTCCGATGTCAGGTGCCGGATGGTGTTGATCAGGTTGTACGCGAAGTCCACGCCCGCGGGCCTGAGGCCGCACTCCGCGGCGAAGGACTCCATCGCGGCGACCCGCACACGCACGCGCCGGCCCACGCCCTCTTCGCGCGCCCGCGAGCGCGTGAACGCAACCATTCCCTCGTTCAGGTCAAAGCCCACGCACCGCACGCCGAGCTTCGCCGCGGCGATCATGTACCGGCCTGTGCCGCAGGCGGGCTCGAGCCAGGTGGGGACCTTCCGGGCGGGCGTGAAGCGGCGCGCCATCCGCCGCAGCGCGCGCACATCAGCCCCCGTCCCCGGCGCGTGCAGCACGTCGTAGACCAGCGGGTCGGCGTAGAAGTCGGTCGCGAGCGGCACTCAGTTGGCCGCCAGCTCGGGCTTGCGCGCCATTGAGGGCGCGTGGATCACCATTTGAGGGAAGGGGATTTCGAGCTGCGCTGCGTCCAGCGCGTTCTTCACCCGCCGGATGGTCTCCTGCCGCACCTTCCCGAACTCGCTGGCCTTCGCCCAGACGAACACGTTGTAGTCCACCGAGGAAGGGCCGAACTGGTTCAGGATGACGTCCGGGCTGCGGGTCTCCGACGCGCCCGGGATGCCCTGGATTGCCGCGAGCAGCACGCGCCGGGTCTCGTCGATGTCCGCGCTGTACGACACGCCGACGGGGATCTCCACGCGCCGCTCCGGGTGGAAGGTGATGTTCTCGATGATGGCGTTGAACACCTGGCCGTTGGGGATGATGATGCGGCGGTTGTCGGGTGTGTCGAGGCGGGTGGAGAACAGCTCCACGGACTCGACGATCCCGCGCTGGTTGTTGACCA
>JAEYTB010000210.1 GCA_023434205.1 Planctomycetota bacterium
CCCCGCGGAGCCGGGGGAGGAGTGGGGGACGCCCCCTCCGCCTCGCAGGGCCTCGGCACCTCCCCCGCGGAGCCGGGGGAGGAGTGGGGGACGCCCCCTCCGCCTCGCAGGGCCTCGGCACCTCCTCCGCGGAGCCGGGGGAGGAGTGGGGGACACCCCCTCCGCCTCGCAGGGCCTCGGCACCTCCCCCGCCGAGCCGGGGGAGGAGTGGGGGACGCCCCCTCCGCCTCGCAGAGCCTCGGCACCTCCCCCGCGGAGCCGGGGGAGGAGTGGGGGAGTCGGTATTGTGTCGGCCATGGTTCCGAAGTGGCTCATCGCGGTGCTGTTGCTGGTGGGGTCGAACGTGTTTATGACCTATGCGTGGTACTACCACGTGAAGGCGAAGACGTGGCCGCTGGTGACGGCGATCGTGGTGTCGTGGCTGATCGCGGGGGCGGAGTACTGCCTGCAGGTGCCGGCGAACCGGATCGGGCATGTGAACTTCGGGGGGCCGTTCACGGCGCCGCAGCTCAAGATCATCCAGGAGGCGATCACGCTGACGGTGTTCGCGGTGTTCTCGCTGGCGGTGCTGCACGAGCGGCTGCGGGTGACGGACATCGTGGCGTTCGTGCTGATCTTCGCGGGGGTGCTGGTGTCGACGATGGGGCCGGCGTGGATGCCGTGGCTGAACGGGGTTGAGATGAACGGGGTGGGGAAGTAGATGGACTATCGCCGGGTGATGCTGTGGGTGGGGCCGCTGCTGGCGGTGGCGGTGTACCTGCTGGTGCCGCGGGAGCTGCGGGATGGTGCTGGTGCGGTGACGGCGACGCTGTCGGAGAGCGGGCGTGCGGCGATGGCGGTGACGGTGCTGATGACGGTGTGGTGGCTGAGCGAGGTGATGCCGCTGGAGGCGGCGGGGCTGCTGCCGTTGGTGCTGCTGCCGGCGCTGGGGGTGATGGACCTGCGGCAGGTGGCGCCGGCGTACGCGGACCCGGTGATCATGCTGTTCCTGGGCGGGATGCTGCTGGGCTGCGCGCTGGAGCGGTGGGGGCTGCACCGGCGGCTGGGGTACACGGCGGTGGCGTGGTTCGGGAAGAGCCCGTCGATGCTGGTGGGGGCGATCCTGGGGGCGTCGGCGTTCATGAGCATGTGGGTGAGCAACACGGCGTCGGCGGTGATGATGCTGCCGATCGCGACGCGCGTGGTGTTCATCGTGGGCGAGGAGACGAAGGGGGATGCGGGGCCGGGGCGGGACAGGCTGGTCAGGAACCTGGGGCTGTGCGCGGTGCTGGCGGTGGCGTACGGGGCGTCCATTGGAGGAATCGGGACGCTGATCGGGACGCCGCCGACAGCGCAGCTCGCGGCGTTCGCGCAGTCGCGGTACGGGGAGACGCTGACGTTCGCGCGGTGGATGGCGGTGGGGCTGCCGATCGTCGTGCTCGCGGGCGTGACGGCGTGGGTGGTGCTGACGCGGTTCGTGTACCCGCTGAAGGGGCTGTCGCTGGGGACAGCGCGGGAGAAGCTGATGGAGCACCGGCGGGCGCTGGGGCCGCTGAGCGGGACGGAGTGGCGGGTGCTGGTGGTGTTCGTGATGACCGCCGCGGCGTGGATCGTGGTGCCGCTGCTCATGCGCGATGGGCGGGTGAGGGGCGCGCTGTCGTGGGGCTCGGGCGCGGATGCGGGCGTGCGGGTGAGCGATGCGGCGATCGGGCTGGCGGGCGCGCTGCTGTTGTTTTTGATCCCCGCGGGCGGGGGGCAGCGGCGGGGGCTGCTCACGTGGGAGGAGGGGTCGCGCGTGCCGTGGGGGGTGCTGCTGCTGTTCGGCGGCGGGCTGGCGATGGCGGAGGCGATCGATGTGACGGGGATTGATGACTACCTGGCGGGGCTGGGCGGGATCATGGCGGGCTGGCCGGTGTGGCTGGTGGTGCTGGTGGTGGCGCTGTCCGCGGCGTTCCTGTCGGAGGTGACGAGCAACACGGCGCAGACGGCGGTGATGCTGCCGGTGGGGGCGGCGCTGGCGGAGCGGCTTGGGGTGCCCGCGGCGGTGGTGCTGATCCCCGGGGTGCTGGGGGCGTGCCTGGCGTTCATGCTGCCCGCGGGGACGCCGCCCAACGCGATCGTGTTCGCGAGCGGGAAGGTGACGATTCGGCAGATGGCGTGGGCGGGGTTGTGGTTGAACCTGGCGTGCGCGGGGGTGGTGACGGGGTATGTGCTTTTGATGATGAAGATGGGGTGGTTGGTGGGGGGGAAGTGGGGGACGTGAAGAGGTGAAGAGGTGAAGAGGGACACCCCCTCCGCCTCGCAGAGCCTCGGCACCTCCCCCGCAGAGCCGGGGGAGGAGTTAGGCGATCCCCTGCTTGCGGCTGAGTTCGGCGATGCGGGCCAGGTGGTAGTCGTCGTGCTCGCAGACGAAGCACACGGCGTCCACCAGCCGCAAGGGTTGCTTGAGGCGGGGGTGGATGGAGACGCGGGCGAAGTCGGCCTCGGTGAGCTGGTGCAGGCGGGCGACTTGGCGAGTGCGGGCGGCGCGGAGGTCGGCGAGGATGTCGGCGATGTCGCGTTCGTCGTAGCGGGCGTCGTGCGTCGAGCGGTTCTCCATGTCCGCGGCACGGAGCTCGGGCTTGCCGGCGAGGAAGTCTTCGATGCGGCCGTCGAACAGGGGCTCAAGGGAGAGGATGTGCCCGATGTTGGCCTGGATCGACCAGCCCCCGTCGGACCAGGTGAGCTGCTGGGGGGTGAGGGCGCGGGCGCGGTCCTCGGCGCGGGCGGGGAGGCCGCGCATGCGCTCGACGAGGTCGGGGTACTTTGAGACGGGGAAGTCGAACGAGAAGCGGCGCTCGATCCAGGGCCAGAGCGGCATGCGTGAACCTCCTGCCGCGGGAGGGCGGCGGGGATTCTACTTCGCGGGCGGGGCGGGCGGGCCCTGCTTGCGGTCGCTCACGCCCTGGAGGGGCTCGACGGGGATGTTGACGGGGGGCGCGGCCGGGGCGCGGAGGCGCAGGGCGGCGGCCTGGGCCTGGCGTGAGAAGTCGATGGACTCGGCGAGCACCCGCGCGGCCTCCTGGTCGGCGTGGAAGCCCATGCTGTTCTCGCTCTGGATGAAGTCCAGCCGCCACTGCGAGCGGCGCTGGAGGTCGTAGATGGGCTTGAGCGATTCCTCGCTGGCGCCGGCGGCCTTGGCCTCGCGGATGGCGTCGAGCATGTCGGTCATGGCCTTGGCGGCGACCTCCATGAGGTTGGCGGTGCGGGTCTGGATGGTCGCCACCTTCTCGCGCAGCTCGGCCTCGGGCACGTTGTGGCAGGTCTGGCAGGCGTTGTTGATGTTGAGCAGGGGGCTGCGGACCCAGTGGCTGCTGACCTTCATCGCGCCGGAGCGCTCGTAGGGCATGTGGCAGTCGGCGCAGGAGACGCCGCTGCGGGCGTGGACGCCCTGGGACCAGAGCTCAAACTCGGGGTGCTGGGCCTTGTAGACGGGCGCGCCGGTCTCGGCGTGGATGTAGTCGTTGAAGGGGGTGCCGTCGGGGAACTTGTGCTGGTCGAAGTGGGCCTCGATGTGCTCGACCTTGACGCCCTTGCTCCAGGGGAAGAAGAGGGTCTCCTTGGGGCCGCAGTAGTACTCGACGTGGCACTGGCCGCAGACGAAGCTGCGCATCTCCTGGCGCGTGGCGTCAACGTTGGGGTCGTAGTCCTTGGCGCGCGACCCCTTGCGCCAGCGCTCGACGCTGGGCAGGTGCGGCACCGGCTCGTCGGACTTGGCGAGGCTCGCGATGCCCACGGCAAAGCCGGGGCGGGTGATTCGCAGGTGCATGGACTGGGGGTCGTGGCAGTCGATGCAGCTCACCGGGTGCGCATCGCCGATGTGGTGGGCGTCGGGCGCGGGGACGGGCTGGCCCTTGGTGGCGGGCGTGGTGACGGGCTGGCCCCCGGGGAAGACGGGGCCGCTGCCGCTCTTGCCGCCGCCGGGGGTGCCGTCGGGGGTTTTGAAGAGCTCGGCGTGCGCCGCGGCGTACTCGGTGGTGCTGAGCTTTTTGAAGCCCTCCATGACGGCGGGCCAGTTGAAGCCGGCGTTGAGGGCCGCTTCGTCGGCGGGCTGGCCCATGGACTCGAGGCCGACGCGCCGGTAGGTGGGGATGACGGAGGCGTGGCAGTGGAGGCAGGCGCCGACCTGGGGCTTCTGGGCGACGCGCTGGGTCACCTCCTGGTCGTAGAGCATGTAGGCGTGGCCGCGGGCCTCGCGGTAGTCGATGCTGAAGGCGTAGCCGGCGTAGAGGCGGCGGAGCCAGGGGTGCGACTCGAGCTTGCTGAGGGGCATTCCCTCGGAGCCGCCGTACTGGGTCTCGGAGTCGTCGACGGTGCGGCGGTAGGTGTCGAACTGGCGCGGCCAGTTGGCGCCCCATGCCGCGGGGTCGGTGCTGGTCTCGGTGACGTCCACGACGCGGACGAAGGGGCGGCGGGACTCCTGGCGGTGTTCGAAGATGGTGACGAGCAGGGCGGTCACGCCAAGGGTGGTGATGGCGGCGACGGCGAGCACCACGCCCATGATGAGGATTCGCTTCTTGCGGGTGGCGTCTTGGGCCATGGTCGGGTCCTCTGAGGAATTAGTCCATAAAACGGTCGTTGCCGCGGCCCGAGCGGGCCTTGTGGGCGTGGCCCACGTCGCTGTGGCAGTGGATGCAGGAGGGGGCGGCGTCGTTGGCGTCCCCCACGGCGATCATCTCGTGGACGGTGTCCTGGTGGCAGGCGACGCAGGCGCCCTGCGTGACCTTGCGGTTGCGTCGCTTGATCTGGATGGGGTCGTGGTACTCGCCTGTTGTAAAGGCCAGGGAGTGGAAGAAGCCGTTGTCGGACTTGACGACCATCTTGCCCACGAGGTTGTGGGGCAGGTGGCAGTCGTTGCAGGTGGCGACGTGCTTGTGGCTGGAGGACTGCCAGGTGTCGTAGTGCTCCTGCATGACGTGGCAGTTGGCGCAGGCGGCGGGGTCGTTGGTGAGGTAGGCCCAGCCCTTGCCGTACCCGAAGGTGAACGCGCCCACGCCGCCCAAGATCCCGAAGACCACGGCGACCGCCAGGGGCAGCACGCCGATGCGCGCGATGCGGGGCCACAGCCCGCGCCGGCCGGCCTGGGGCTGAGTTGTTGCGGTCGTCTCGGGCACACGCACCCCACTGGTCAGGCTGGGCAATGTACCGAGGTTCCGGCCCCTCCGCCACCCGAGGTTATGAAGCGGGGTTCATCGGCCGGCGTGCCGGCAGCCACGCGGCCGCCGCGAGCGCAAAGTTCGCGCACACGAACAGGACCAGCCAGAACGCCGCGGAGTCCATAAAGCCGTAGGAGTGCAGTCCGACGCCCAGCATGTTCGTGCCGAACCAGCTCCATGCGACCACGGCGTTGCCCAGCACGGCGAGCGCGGCGACGCCGGGCTGGCGTGCCAGCCCGCCCCAGCGGGCGTGGAGGATCACGGCGTTCATGAGCACCACCAGCGCGGCGCCGTTCTCCTTGGGGTCCCAGCCCCAGAACCGGCCCCAGGACTGGTCGGCCCATATGCCGCCGAGCACGGTGCCCACGAAGCTCAGCAGCATCGCGAAGCACACGACGCCGTAGATCATGGAGCTGAGGGCGGCGGCGCGGTCGTCGGTGAAGCGGCGCGAGAGCGCACGGGTGAGCAGGTACACGCCCCCCAGCAGCCCCGCGACGAGTGATGCGGAATAGCCCAGCGTGATCGTGACCACGTGCGTCGCGAGCCAGAAGTTGGTGTCGAGCACGGCCTGCATGACCTGCATGGTGTCGCCGTCGTTGCCCAGGTTGTGGGCGATCACGAGCGTCGAGAAACCCACCGCCGCGGCGGCGAGCGCGGCGAGCGCGACCGGGTACCAGCGTTCAAGCAGCAGCCCCAGGCCCACGGCGGCCCAGCCCACGAAAATCGCGGACGAGTAGAGGTTGGTGACGGGCGGGCGGCCCTGGAGGTACATGCGCAGCGCGAGTGCGAGCGTGTGGACCAGCAGGGCTCCCGCGATCAGGCCCACGCCCGCGAGCCGCAGCCGCTCGCCCGTGGCGCGGGCCCGCAGGAGCAGGGCCGCGCACAGGACTACGAACCCCAGCAGGTATGCGACGGCCGCGCCCAGGAAGGGCTCGGCGCGGCTGAACCACACCTCCAGGCGGCCGCGGGCCGTGGCCCCGGGGTGGACGCGGTCGATCAAGGCCTTGTGCGCCGCGGCGGCCTGGTCGAACGCGGCCTGATCGGCGTCGTGGTAGGCGGTCATGACGCGGGCGATGGTCTGGGCGCCGTCGCCGCCCGCGCCGGCGCGGGCATCCTGGAACGCCTCGTGGAATCGGCGCCACTCGCCGCCCGGCGACTCGGGCGGGACCCAGTAGGGCGTGCCCATTCGCGCGATATCCAGCAGGCCGCTGACGCCCGCGTACAGCTTTACCGCCGCACGCTGGTAGGGGTCCCGCTGCTTGGGCGGCAGTTCCATGGCCGCGCCGGCGTGGGCTGTGACTTCGTGCCACACGGGCTCCACCTGCGCGAGGCTGAGGCGCGTGGGCTTGGCGCTGTCCTGGCCCAGGAGCGTGAGCAGATCGGGGTGGTCCACCCTGACCACCGGGACGTCCTTGATGCGTTCGGGCTGGGCGATGAGGTCGAGCACGTACGCCGCGGCGGGGAGCGTGCCCTCGTCGGTGCGTGCGGACTGCCGACCACCCGCCGCGAGCAGGGCGCTGCGGGCGACAGTGTCGAAGGGCTTGATGCGCCCGCCGGAGGAGACGGGGGTATCGATGAAGTGCGCGATCTCAAAGCTGGTGGCCGCGGGCGGCCTGAGCAGGGCATGTAGCGAGAGGACCATGCCCGCGCCCGCCGCGGCGGCGAGGAGCCACCCGCCGCGCCGGGGCTGTTCCGCGTTCTGCCGTTGGCGGCGGCCGACAAACGCCGAGAGCCGGACGGCGAAGTGAACGATGAGCCCGGCCCCCACCATGATGCAGGAGAGGTAGGGCATGAGCCACGCGGGGTTGCGGACCACCTGGAGCACCGTGCCGCTGTTGTCGGGCTTGAAGGAGGCCTGGTAGAAGGTCTCGCCCTGGTAACGCAGCGGCTCGTTCATGGAGATCACCGCCTCGCGCTCGACGCCGCGGGAGGGGTCGCGGAGCCGCACGTGGCTGGAGAAGTTGCGGGCGATCTCGGTGCCGGTGAACTTGTCGTGGCGGAAGTCGATGAGCTCGATGGTGTAGGGCTTGTACGTGCGCTCGAACCGCAGCTCAAGGGCGTACCGCCGGCCCTCGACCTCGATCGTCTGCGGTCGGAGGTGGGCGGAAACGAGCCAATCGCCGAGGTCGCGGCCCTGGGTGGAGAGCCGGATGTACGCGCCGGGGACATCGACATCGGCGCCGTCCACGCCGCGGGCGCGGGGCTGTTCGACGGCGCGGAGGCGGAGGGCGGCGTCCTTGTCCATGGGGCCGCCGGAGGGCTCCTGCACGATCGCGGAGTTGGGCAGCCACTTAAGGACGGTCACCGCGAATGGCAGCGCCTCCGAACCGAGGCGCTCGCCGGTGGCCGCGCCGCGCTCCAGGAGGGCTTGCGGGAACACGGTGACACGGTCCTCCGCCGGGTCGGCCGCGTCGACCACCGCGAGCTCGACGCTGCGGATGTCCTCGACGTAGCCGCTGCGCGCGCCCTCGTCGATGGACATGATGCCCTCTCGTGCCGTGAACGCGGTGACAAACTCTCCAAGCAGCAGCACTACGACGCCGGCGTGGAGCAGGATGATCCCCGCGCGCTTGCCCGTAGCCTTGAAGCGCAGGGCGTGGGCCGCCAGCAGGTTCAGCACCATCGCCCCGGCGATCGTCAGCCCGCCGGGGAAGGGGACCGCCCAGGGCGCGCGGGCCCAGTCCCGCGGCACGAACATCTGCACATCAATGAACGCGACCCAGCTCCGGAAGTAGCTGTCCACCACCTGCCAGACGCCCTGCGTGGCCTGCGCCAGCGTGCCGGCGAAGATCAGCACCATCGCCAACGTGAGCAGTGCCACCGTGAGCCGCAGCGAGGCGAGCGGTGTGAGCACCCGGCTGAGGCCGCTCACTCACGCCCCCAGCCCTGGGCGAGCTGCACGGCGAAGGCGTTGAACGCGGCCTCGTGTGCATCGAGCGCGGCGGGGTCGCCCATCGCCTTGAGGAACCGCGACTTGGCCTGCCGCTCGTGGAAGAGCATGGCCCCGAGCATGTGGGCGTTCTCGCCGCGGAAACGCATGGTGTAGGCGCGGACGGGGCCCTCGTTGAACTTCTGCGCCTCGGCCTCGAAGGCTTCGAGCGTGGTTTCGGGCAGGCCGACCTGGGCCCGCCAGCGGTTGACGTTTGGGAGCGTGCCGCCGGTGTCGCCGGGGAACTCCGAGAGCACCACTTCAAGGGCGTTTGGGCCCTCGCCGGCGCGGAAGGTCGCCAGGCGCATGGGGCGCGGGGTGGGGTCGAGCGTCCAGCCGGCCGGCGTGGGCCAGGCGGTGCTTGCTGCGGGCGCCTCGGGTGCGGGTGGGAGCGGTGCGGGCTGGGACGGCGTTGCGGGTGCGGGCGCGGCCGGGGCTTGGCCGCCGGTGGGGGCTTGCTCCTTTTTCACCGAGTAGCTCTTGGGCGTCGGCTCTTCGCAGCCGAGGAGAAGGGACGCCACGCCCACGCACACCGCCAGGGTTCTTGTCATGCGTGATTCGTAGGCGCGCCGGCCCGCGCGACCCGCAGCCGCGGGGGAACCGCGCGCGGGCCGTCCGGGGGCGGCCCCGCAAACGTCTGTCCGGCAAGCGGTTGGGATTATCGGGCGGGAAGTTTGCCGATTTTGAGCCCTGGATGCTGGACCGGGGGCATAATGGTCGATATAGATATCTAGAACTCGATCTCTCCGCGGAGGCTTCCATGAACAACTTCCTCGCCGACGACCCCGCTGGTTTCCGCCGCCTGGCCCTCTGTGCGCTAGGAGCCGCGGCGATCTCGGCCCCGATCCTGGGGGCGGGCGTCTACTCGATCGCCCAGTACCGCGCGGGGCTTGCCAGCGCGGGCGCGGCGTTTGTGGAGGCCAGCAACCGGTGGGAGCGTCTCGCGCAGGAGACGGCGGGCCCGGTGGTTGACCTGGACGCCGCGGTCAGCGGGCGCGACCTCTTCCGCTCCGCGTGTGCCGCGTGCCACGGCATGGGCGGCGAGGGCGGGCTGGGCAAGAGCATCGCCCAGAGCGACTTTGTGGCCGGGTTGGACGACACGGCGCTGCGGGACTTCATCGCGGCGGGGCGGCCGGACGCCAAGCCGCTGCCCATGCCCCCCAAGGGCGGGCGCGACGACCTGACGCTGGCGCAGCTTGAGGACATCACCGCGTACATCCGCGGCCTGCAGGACCCCCGCCGCATGCCGGCGCTGCCGGAGGTCGCCGCCGCCGCCGCCCCGACCGCCGAGGAGAAGTCCGCGGCGCTGGCCGCGGCGGGCGGGGATGAGGAGCTCGCGGAGTACATCGCGAGCGGTGCGAAGCTGTACGCGGGGTCGTGCATCGCCTGCCACGGGCCGGGCGGGGTGGGCATCAAGGGCAACGGCAAGGCGCTGGCCAAGAGCGCGTTCATCGCGGACCAGGACGACGACGCGCTGCTGGCGTTCATCGCCCGGGGCCGCGACCCCAGCGACCCCAAGAACACGACGGGCGTGGGTATGCCCGCCAAGGGCGGCAACCCGGCGCTCTCGGAGGACGACCTCCTCGACATCATCGCCTACCTGCGCAGTTTGCAGGATCAACAGGCCTCGACGCAGTAACACACCGCCCGCGGGGCGTGCGCCACGTCGGCGTGCGGCAAGCGGGCACCTTGGAGACCAGGAATGCTTTGGGCCCCCACCACAACCCGTGCCGGAATCGCGGCCTTCCTCATGCTGTTCTGCGCCGGGGCCGCGCTGGAGGTGACGACGCAGGACGCGCAGGCTCAGCAGGAGGGGCGCCGCCGCCGGCGGACCGCCGCGGAAGAGGCCAAGCCCATCGAGCTGACCCCCGACCAGGTGGCGCAGCTCACGCGGGTCGCCAACGAGCGCAAGCTGAACCTGGACGACCTGGTGGCCGCGGCCAAGACCTATATGCCCAGCGGGCGGCACGACGAGTACGTGCTGTTCTCTTCGGGCGGGCAGAGCGGGCAGGTGTTCGCCATCGGCGTGCCCAGCATGCGGCTTCTGCGGTCGATCGCGGTGTTCACGCCCGAGTCGTGGCAGGGGTACGGCTTTGCGGGCGAGAACGACCCGGTCCTCAAGCAGCTTGAGATCAACGGCAAGCCGGTGCTGTGGGGCGACACGCACCACCCCGGCCTGTCGGAGACCAACGGCGACTACGACGGCCAGTTCCTCTTCATCGGCGACAAGGCCAACGCCCGGCTCGCGGTGATCGACCTGCGCGACTGGGAGACCAAGCAGATCGTCAAGAACCCGCTCACCGTGAGCGACCACGGGGCGTCGTTCGTGACGCCCAACACCGAGTACGTCGTCGAGGGCGGCCAGTACGCGACCATCCTCGGCTACGGCTATGCCCCCATCGAGGAGTACAAGCAGTCCTACCGTGGCATGGTGACGTTCTGGAAGTTCGACCGCACCAAGGGCCGCGTGGACGAGGCCAGTTCCTTCGCGCTCGAGCTCCCGCCCTATTGGCAGGACCTGGCCGACGCGGGCAAGTTCGCCAGCGACGGGTTTGTGTTCATCAACTCCTTCAACGCCGAGATGGCGGTGGGCGGGGTTGAGAAGGGCCAGCCCCCCTTCGAGGCCGGCGCCAGCAAGCGCGACATGGACTACCTCCACATCATCGACTGGCGTAAGGCCGAGGCCGCCTTCAAGGCCGGCAAGGCGACGAAGATCAACGGCTTCCCGGTCCTCTCCATCGACACCTGCGTCGCCGAGGGGATCCTGCACTTTGCTCCGGAGCCCAAGAGCCCGCACGGCGTGGACGTGACGCCCGACGGCAAGTTCATGATCGTGGCGGGCAAGCTGGACCCGCACGTGACGGTGTACTCCATCGACCGCATCAAGGCGGCGATCGCGGGCAAGAAGTTCTCGACCAAGGACGAGTATGGCGTGCCGGTTCTGGACTTCGACGCCGTGAAGGAGGCGCAGGTCGAGCTGGGCCTGGGGCCGCTGCACACCCAGTTCGATAATCAGGGCTACGCGTACACGAGCCTGTTCCTGGATTCCGCGGTGGCGCGCTGGAGCCTGGGCGGCGACTACGCCAAGCTGCACAGCGAGCAGCCCTGGAAGCTGGTCGCCAAGACGCCCGTGCAGTACAACATCGGCCACCTGTGCTCGGCGGAGGGCGACACCGCCAGCCCCGACGGCCGCTTCCTGATCTCCATGAGCAAGTGGTCGGTGGACCGCTTCCTGCCCACGGGCCCGCTTCTGCCGCAGAACTTCCAGCTGCTGGACATCTCCGCGCCGGGGACCACCATGCCCGTGCTGTTCGACATGCCCATCGGCGTGGGCGAGCCCCACTACTGCCAGATGATCAAGGCGGACAAGCTCAGCACGTGGAGCGTGTACCCCGAGGTCGGCTGGAACCCGCACAAGCAGGCCCTGGACCCCAACGCGCCCAAGAAGGGCCAGGAGGGCGTCACCCGCGAGGGCAGCAACGTGCTCGTGAAGATGACCGCCATCCGCAGCCACTTCAATCCCGAGCACGTTGAGCTCATCGAGGGCGACAAGGTGACCTGGCGGATCGTCGCCATGGAGACCACCAAGGACGCCACGCACGGCTTCTGCATCGGCGGCTACAACATCAACCTGTCCCTGGAGCCCGGCGAGTACACGGAGTTCACGTTCACCGCCGACAAGCCGGGGACGTACCCCTTCTACTGCACCGAGTTCTGCTCGGCCCTGCACCTTGAGATGATGGGCTACCTGCACATCAAGCCCAAGGCCGCCGCCGGCACCCCCGGCAAGGCCTCGGCCAGCGTGACCGACAAGTAAGAACCCCGTCCCTCCGCGCCGGGCGAGAGCCCGGGGCGGGGGTTGCCCCCCGGGCGCGGGGTCACCGCGCCCAATCAAGGAGCCCTCTCATGCCACGCCTCCTCGAGCACCTCCTGGGCCCCCGGGTCCCGGTTGAAGAACTCCGCGCCCGGCCCGGCCGGTACGCGGCGCCTTCCTTCATCCTCATGGCCGCGCGGGTCGTGCTGCTGCTCTCGGTCTTCCTGCCCTACTGGCACATGGAGCTGGAGGCCCCGCAGTACCCCGATGGACTTTTCCTCACCGCCTACGTCAACCACCTCGAGGGCGATGTGAAGGAGATCGACTCGCTCAACCACTACATCGGGATGCGGCCCCTGGAGCAGGCCGCGGCCTTCGAGCGGGCCGCCTCCGTCTGGCTCATCGTGGCGATGGTGCTGCTGATGGAGGGCGCCTCGCTGGTTCACAGCCGCTGGGCCGTGCTGCTCGCCCTGCCCGCCATCGGCTTCCCCATCGGCTTCCTGGTGGACCTGCAGTGGTGGATGGCGCACTTCGGCCAGAACCTGGACCCCGCCGCGCCGCTCTCGTCCTCCATCAAGCCCTTCACGCCCACGGTTCTGGGCGAGGGCGGCATCGGGCAGTTCAAGACCTACGCCGAGCTGGGCACGGGCTACTGGCTGTGCACCGCCGCCGCGGCCCTCACTGTGGTTGGCTTCTTCTTCCACCGGCGTGCGTACAAGCCGCTCTTCGACCGCATGACCCGGGGTGAAGTGTGAAGACCACGCCCGCCATCCTCGCCCTGCTGGCGCTCGCGAGCGCGGCCCCCCATGCTCCCGCCCAGGCGGACCATGCGGCGCCCGCACCGACCGTCAGGTCTGAGAAGCCCATCGGGCCCCTCGGGCCCATCGGCCGGCTCATCAACGGCGCGTCGGACGGCGACACTGTCCGCGTCCCCGCGGGCCTGTACACCGAGCACGTCCGCATCACCAAGCCCCTCACGCTCATCGCCGAGGGCCGCGTGATCATCGACGGCGGCGGCAAGGGCGACATTGTGGAGATCTCCGCGCCCGATGTCACCTTCCGCGGCTTCACCGTCCGCAACACCGGCACCGACCTGGACCAGGAGAACGCGGCCATCCGCGCCCTGGCCCCGCGCATCACCCTTGAGGACAACACCCTCGAGGACATCCTCTTCGGCATCGACCTGCGCGAGGCGCCCGACAGCGTGATCCGGGGCAACCGCATCGGCGGCAAGGCCCTTGACATCGCCCGGCGGGGGGACGGCCTGCGGCTGTGGCGCGCTGACCGCACGCTGGTCGAGAACAACACCATCCACGACGGCCGCGACGCGATCCTCTGGTACTCCAAGGGCATCACGATCCGCGGCAACACCGCCACCGACTGCCGGTACGGCCTGCACCTCATGTTCAGCGACGACGTGACCATCGAGGACAACCAGTTCTCTCGCAACTCCGTGGGCGTGTACCTGATGTACTCCACCGGCGTCACGATCCGCCGCAACCACCTTATCCGCAACCGCGGCCCCAGCGGCTATGGCCTGGGCCTCAAGGAGACGGACCAGTTCACGGTCTCCGAAAACCTCATCACCGGCAACCGCGTGGGCGTGTACATCGACGGGTCCCCGTTCACCGACGCCAAGCCCGGCGAGTTCCACCGGAACACCCTCGCGTACAACGACATCGGCTTCACGTTCCTGCCCTCGGCCAAGGGCAACGAGCTGACGGACAACAACTTCATCGACAACATCGACCAGGTCGCCGTCGCCGGCCGCGGCGACCTCTCGGCCAACGCCTTCTGGAAGGGCGACCGCGGCAACTTCTGGTCGGACTACACCGGCTATGACCAGAACAACGACGGCGTGGGCGACTTCGTGCACGAGTCGCAGACGCTGTTCGAGAACATGATGGACAAGGAGCCCAAGCTCCGCCTGTTCCTCTTCAGCCCCGCGCAGCAGGCCATCGAGTTTGTCGGCCGCACGCTCCCCGCCGTCCGCCCCGAGCCCAAGTTCTGCGACGAGGTGCCCCTGATGCGGCCCGTGCAGATCGACCTCGCCGCGCCGGCCGACCGCCCCTCCCTCGCACGACTCGCCGCCACCGGCGCCGCCCTGCTGGCGCTGGGCATCGGCGTGCTCGCGCTCGCCCGAACCGGAGCCCGCCCATGAACCAGGCTAACCACCCTTCCAACCAGCAGTCCAACGGTCAGCCCATGATCCGCATCCAGAGCGTCACTAAGAAGTTCGGCCGGGCCGCCGCGGTGAACGGCGTTTCCCTTGACATCCCCGCGGGCGACAGCGTGGCGCTGTGGGGCGGGAACGGCGCGGGCAAGACCACCCTCATCCGCTGCGTCCTGGGCCTCATCCGGTTCCAGGGCTCGGCCTCCGTCGGCGGCTTCGACGTCCTCAAGCACCCGAAGCACGCCCGTCGGCTTATCGGCTACGTGCCTCAGGAGCTTGCGTTCTACGACGACCTGGGCGTCGCCGAGGCGATCATCTTCTTCTCCCGCCTTAAGGGTCTGGGCAGCCCGGACACGGGCGCGGTCCTCGACCGCGTCGGCCTCCGCGGCCATGAGCGAAAGCGGGTTCGCGAGCTCTCCGGCGGCATGAAGCAGCGCCTCGCCCTCGCCGTCGCGCTCCTGGGCGACCCCCCTGTGCTCATCCTCGACGAGGTGACCGCCAGCCTCGACGCGTGCGGGCGTGACGAGTTCGTCGCGCTCCTCCGCCGTCTCTCCGGCTCCGGCCGCACCATGCTCTTTGCCTCCCACCGCATCGAGGAGGTCACGACCCTCGCCCGCCGCGTCGTCATGCTGGACAAGGGCGCCGTCACCGCCATTCCTGATTCCGCGGCGTTCCTCGGCCACCTGGGCGCCGGCCCGGTCCTGCACCTCACCATCGGCGCTCACCTTCGTGACCGCGCGGTCACGCTGCTCGAGGGCAGCGGCTTCTCCCCCACGCACAACGGCGTAGGCCTGCTTGTTCCCGTCCCGCAGGAGCAGAAGGCCGCGCCCTTCCGCGTCCTTGCCGAGCACCGCATCCAGGTCGAGGACTTCCAACTCATCACCCAAGCGCAGGCCCAGCGCATGGAGCCCCACCCATGACCGCCCTCGCTCTTCCAGCCCGTCCCGCCAGTCCCATCGGCCCCCTGGCTTCGATCTCCACCATCGCCGGGCGCGAGCTCCGCGAGGCGGTCCGCTCGCGCTGGTTCCTGCTCTACACGCTCGCCTTCGCGGCGCTGGGGCTGGGGATCTCGTACGTTTCTGCCGTGGGCTCGGGCGGGCTTGGGCTCTCGGGCTTCGGCCGCACGACGGCGGGGCTCATCAACCTCGTGCTGCTGGTGGTGCCGCTCATGGCGCTGACCGCCGGGGCCGGCACGATCGCGGGCGACCGCGAACGCGGCATGCTCGCCTACCTCCTCTCGCAGCCCATCACCCGCGCGGAGGTGCTGATCGGCAAGTACCTGGGCCTCGCCGGCGCGCTCCTCGCGTGCCTCTGCCTGGGCCTGGGCGCGTGTGCCGCGGTGCTCGCGTGGAAGGGCGAGGCGACCCGCCCCGCGAGCATCCTCTGGCTCGCCGGCCTCTCGTTCTCCCTCGCGCTCTGCATGCTCAGCGTCGGCATGCTCATCTCTGTGCTGGCACGCAAGGCCTCGGTCGCGGTGGGCACGGCGATCTTCACCTGGCTCACGCTGGTCTTCGTGACCGACCTGGGCCTGATGGCCGGCGCCATCGCGCTCAAGCTCCGCATTGAAGAGCTCTTCGCCCTGAGCCTCATCAACCCGCTTCAGGTGTTCAAGATGTGGTCGCTGCACTCGGTGGACGCCACGCTCGACGTGCTCGGCCCGGCGGGCCTCTATGCCAGCGAGGAGTATGGGCCCGCCCTCCACGCCATCTTCGGGGGCTGCCTGCTCACCTGGACGGTGATTCCCCTTGCTCTCGCCGCCGTGGTCTTCTCCCGGAGGTCCCCGCTATGAAACGCGCGCTGTTCCTGCTCACGTTCCTCTCCACCCTGTCGGCGTGCACCCGCACCGAGCTCACCGGCCCGCCCAACCTGCGGCTGGGCCGCGACGAGTGCGCCGAGTGCGGCATGATCATCAACGAGGACCGCTGCTCCGCGGCGCTGCTGATCTCGGACGACGGCGGACGTGAGCACGCCTTGTTCGACGACATCGGCTGCATGCTCGATTACGAGCGCCCTGTCACCGTGATCGAGACTTTCGTCCACGACCACGCCACCCGCGCCTGGGTGCCCGCATCGCAGGCGACGTTCATCCTCGTCGATGAGAAGTCGTTCTCTACGCCCATGGGCTCGGGCATGGCGGCCTTCGCCGACCCCGCCCAGGCAGCAGCGGCCGCCGCGGCACACGCGGGCCGCACCCTGGACTTCTCCGCCCTGCCCGACGCCCGGCGCGAGTGGATGCGCACCCGGTTCGGCAGCCCCGACCGCGCCCCTGTGAGCCCGGCTTCCCCCACCTCCCCCACTTCCGCCGAAGGAGAACGCAAGTGAACGCCACCCCCACGCTGAACCTGACCCTGGGCCAGATCGCGGCGACCCACCCCAGCGCCATCCCCGTGTTTGAACGCCTGGGCCTGGACTACTGCTGCGGCGGCAAGAAGAGCCTCGCGGAGGCCTGCCGCGCCGCCGACCTCTCACCCACCGCGGTGCTCAAAGCCATCGACGATGTTCAGGCCGAGCCCGCCGGCATCGCCCGCGAGCGGCCCTGGACCGACGCCACCATGACCGAGCTGGCCGACCACATCGAGCGCACGCACCACGCGTTCGTGCGCGACGCGATGGCCCGCCTGGGCACCGTCGTCCCGCGCGTGGTCGCGGCCCACGCGAACACCGACCCGCGCCTGGTGCGCCTTGCCGAAGTGATCGACGCCTTCGCCAAGGACATGGCCGACCACATGGTCCGAGAGGAGCGGGTCGTCTTTCCGTGGCTGCGCCGCCTGGACCGCCGCACGCAGATCCACACCGGCCCGCCCTGGAGCGTGCGCCGGCCCATCAGCTGCATGGTCCACGACCACGACGAGGCGGGCAGGGCCCTCGCCGAGATGCGGACACTGACCGACGGCTTCACGCCGCCCGCCCGCGCGTGCATCACCTACCGCTCGATGCTCTCTCTGCTTGAGCAGCTCGAGCGGGACACGCACGTCCACATCCACCTGGAGAACAACATCCTCTTCCCCGCCGGCATCCGTGCCGAAGCGGCCGAGGGCGGGCCGAACGAGGAGCGCGGGGCATGATGTACAAGGTCATGGTCGTGGCACACCTGCTGGGCAGCGCCGTCTGGGTCGGTGGGAACCTGATCCTGGTCCGGGCGGTGCTGCCGCGGGCGCTGGGCGCCCGTGACCCGCGGCCGGTGGTTGAGTACGAGCGCATGTTCGGCCCCTTGGGCCTGATCGCCCTGCTCGTCCAGGTCGTGAGCGGTCTTTTGCTCGCGCGGCACTGGGTGCCGTCGCTGTCCACGTACTTTCAGGAGCCCACGCTCCAATCACGGCTTGTGCTCGTGAAGCTGGCGCTGCTGACCGCCGGCCTGGTGCTGGGCGGGCTCATGCACCGGATGCTCCCCACACTCGCGGCGCCGTCGCTGCGCCGCTTCGCCGCTTTGGCGTGGGGGAGCGCCGTGATCGGCGTGCTGCTGGTGATTGCCGGCGCGGCGGTCCGGCTGAACGGGCTCGGCTAACCAATCCCGGAGCTGTGGGTAGACTTCTCGACCAAGGACCCGGGACGGACCCAAGGACGGAACCATGATCTCCCAGACCACCGAGTACGCCCTCCGCGCCATGGTCCACCTCGCGACGCTCGAGCCGGGCATCACCATCAACAGCGAGAACCTCGCCGCCCGCACCAAGGTCCCGCAGGGCTACCTCTCCAAGATCCTCCGCGACCTGGTCGTCGCCGACCTGATCACCTCGCAGCGGGGCCCCAACGGCGGCTTCGCCCTGGCGCGCCCCGCCGACGACATCTCGATGCTCGAGGTCGTCAACGCCGTGGACCCCATCCAGCGCATCAGGAAGTGCCCGCTGGGCAACCCCGCGCACCTGAACCTCTGCCCGCTGCACCGCCGGATCGACGACGCGATGGACCTGATCGAGCAGCGTTTCCGCGAGACCAAGCTCTCAGAAGTCCTGGAGCCCGCCCGCCGCGCCGGCACCTGCGCGGGCATCGCGGTCCCTCTCACCACACCGGCCCGCCCGGACGCCAACGGCCGCGGCCGGCGCGGTTAGGCCGCCGCCGCCGTGGGGCGCGTCACCGCCCACAGCGCCGCCCGCTCGATGCTCCGCCGCATGCACTGCTTCCCGCCGCCCGTGCAAGGGAACCACGGCGTCGCCGAGCTGCACAGGGCCCGCACGTGACGCCCGAAGGTCGTGCGCACCAGGAACGACAAGCACACCGCATCGACGCCGGGCAGCATCCGCTCGACCTCGTCGACGTACGGCCGCCAGTTCGACGAGAAGCCGGGGAACATGAACGTCACCTCGAGGCCGGGGTACTCGGCTTGGAACGCCGCCAGCAGCGCCGTCTCGCTGGCCCGCTGCTTCTCGTTGCCGCCGATGTACAGGATCCGCGCCCGCGCGCCCCGGCGCAGCGGGTCCAGCGGGTCGCCGCTGAGCGCCAGCGGCCGTGCGTCCGCGACCAGCCTGTGGAACGGCGCCGTGTCCAGGTCCTTGAGCCTGTACCCGTCGATCACTTCCAGCAGGTCGCGTGCGTACGCCAGGTGGTGCTCGCCGCCCGCCGCGCGGGCCTTGTGGAACCGCCGCAGCAGGGCCTGCGCCGCCGCCGCGTACTCGCCGTCAAGCTCAAGCAGGCGCGTGCGGGCCGCGTCGGCGTCATCGGGCGACCAGGCGGGCGAGTAGTTTTCCGGCTCTTCCAGCATCGCGATCAGTTCGCGGCGCTGCCCGGGAAGCTCCATGGCCAGACCTTCCAGCGCATCCAGGGCCTGCTCGGCCACGGGCAGGTCGGTGTGCTCCACCGCCGCCGCGAGCAGGGCCCGCGTCTGCTGCCAGCGCTTGTGCGCCGCGAGCGGAGCCCGCGCCAGCCAGCCCTGGTACATCGCACGCAGGCGTGCGCTGCGGCGGTACAGCCCCGTGCTGCCCAGCAGCGCGAAGGCCCGGCTGTCGTTCCGTTCGATCAGCCGCTCGCAGATCCGCTCGGCCAGGGACTGGTCGTCGAACAGCGCCGCCGCCTGCAGCGTCCGCGACCACAGGTAGTCCGGGTATGAGGCGGGGGACTCCAGCGCGTGCTCCAGCAGGTCGCCCGCCCGCTGCAACGCCGAAGAATCCAGCGTCTCGAGCAGCGAGATCGCCAGGCAGAACCGCGTCCAGCGAACCACATCGCCCGCACCGCCCTCCTGGCCCTCGGCCCCGTCGCGCACCAGCACCTGCAACGCCTCGCGCAGGTGGTCCGCCGCGGCGGCCGGGCGCGGGGGCTGCGCGACGAACGCGCTGATCCCCAGGCACACGTGCGCGACCGCCGATGCCCCGGGGCACCGCTCGACCGACTCCTCGAACGACGCGCGGCCCTTCTCCAGCGACTTCGCCAGCGGGATGTTCGCCTCTTCCTGCGACCGCGGCAGCGCTGCCGTCACCGAGCGGAACCCCGCGTGGACCAGGCCCAGGTCCGCCAGGGCCCCCGCCGCGGCGGCGTCGTCGCGGCTGCTCACCAGCTCGCGCAGCATCGCGGTGGCCTGGTCGAACCGGCCCCGCGCCTGCAGCACCTGCGCCAGCGTCCGAGCGTTGCGCGGCCGCAGGGCCCGCGCGAAGTCCGGCGGGCACGCGCCCCGGGCGCTTACGTTGTCGCGGACAAACTCCAGCAGCAGCGTCGCCTCCGCGAGCCCGCCGCGGGCAAGCTGGTCCTCGCCCAGGTCCTGGAAGCTCGCGACGATCGCGGGGCGCTCGTGCAGCGGGAACGATTGGATCTGCGCCCGCGCCCACCCGCACGCGAGCGCCGCCTTGCCCGCACGCACCAGCGGCGCGTGCAGGCCGGGCAGCAGAAGCGTGCCGCACGCGGCCCCCTGGGTCGTGGTGAGCTGGACCGTCAGCGCGTGGTGCTGCGCCATGAGGGCCAGCGCCGGCGCGGCGTCCCCGGCGCGGAGCATCCCCGCCAGCACGCCCGTGAAGTACCACAGTCTGCGCGCGTCGTCCGCCCCGGGGAACTGGAACTCCAGGGGCCGCGACAGCAGCGCGTGCATCAGGCCCCGGTGGTACAGCGACCGCGGCCGCGCCGCGCTGAGTTCGATGGTCTCCTCCACCAGGTCCTCGAGCTGGTCATGGTTGAGCGCGCCCTGCACGCCGCACGCCGCGGCGTCGATCGTGCTCAGCAGCAGCCGGTCCAGCGTCGTGAACTCGCTGTCGGGGCTGCGCGCCTCCACCGCCTCGGGCAGCGGCGCCTCCTTCATGCCCAGCAGCACCTCCAGGTCGATCTGCTCCTCCCGCAGGGCCTCGCCTAGGTTCATGAACACGTCGTCCGCCATCGGCTGGTAGCTGATGAACGCCAGGTACACTCCCACGGGCAGCGGCGGGTACTTCCGCACGATCGTCAGCACCGCCCTCCGCAGCGCGTCGACGCCCGGGGCCGTCGGGGGCGCGGGTTCGTAGGAGATGATCCCGGCGCGGTGCGACAGCCCCAGCTCGTCGAGGAACTCCCGGATCATCGCGTTGTGGTGCGTCAGCAGCCAGCTCCGCAGCGGCAGGTCGTTCGCGGGGAAGGTGTGGTCGTTCATCACGTCGATCAGGTGCGACGCCTTCTCCCAATCGGTCTTGCGCGCAAAGAAGCTGGGCCGGAACCGGAAGAACCGGACCAGCGTCTCCGTCAGGGCCTTGCGGTGCCTCACCGTGTGCGGGTCCGCGCTGCTCGCGAACACCGACACGCACGCCTCGCGCCGCTCCGCCACGGGCAGGCAGTCCCAGATCCGCTTGAAGGTCAGCGTCCGCGTCGGCTCAAGGTCGCCCGCGATCGCCGCGGCGGTGAACGACTGAACGGCGCTGCACGCCCCGGGCGTCAGGCTGACGCCGTACGACTTCGCGGGCCGGGGAGCGGGGGTGATCTCGATCGCAGGCATGACCAAGCCTCCTGTGCGGACGCTGGTTATCGCGCCCGTGGTTGGCTTATCGGCCACTCCGAAACCCGACTTTTGTTCAGCTTCCCCGCACAGGCCCCGACCCCGCGGGCCCGCTTCAGGCCGCCCCGGGCCGCCATGCCGCGGAGTTCTCGGACCACCAACGCGCCCGGGCAGATTCGAACTGCCGACCTGCGGTTTAGGAAACCGCGGGGCGCATCGACAAAAACAGGGCTTGATAATCAGCCCCCGCAGCTATGCCCGCACCCGGGTGCGGCTGGCCCTTCAAGCGGTGGATCATCCTTCGATGCTCGCATCGGACACTCAGACCTTGGACTGTGCCGTATTGCCGCGGCCTGGCCCACTCTTCCACAGGTCATTCGCGACGCAATCCAGGGGATGGTCAGCGCCGCCACAGTGTTCGAGCGCTCCGCCAGCCCCCCCTCCCCCCCTCCTGCTAGCAGGCAAAGGAGGCGGCCATGAACCCAGCGCGACCGTGCAGCGCGAGGACTCAGACAGGTGCCGCCTGCCAGGGGCGAGCCAAGTCCGGGATGGCGTTCTGCACCTTCCACGACCCGCAGGCCGCCGTGGAGCAGGAGGAGGCTCGGCGGGCGGGAGGAAGGAGCCGGTCGGCTCCCAGGGCCGTGCTGCCGGCCGAGGAAGCGGACCTGGTGCTTGAAGGGCCCCGCGACCTCCCGACCCTGCTGGCAGACACGATCAACCGGGTCCGCAAGGGCGCCCTTGACCCCCGCGTCGCGAACACGGTGGGCTATCTCGCGGGGGTGCTGATCCGGGCGTTTGAGGTCAGCGAGCTCGAAGAGCGGATCAGGCGGCTGGAGGGGGCGTCTGGCGGTGACCGCGAGGGGCTGGGCGAGCTTTCGACAACCCCGTTTGTCCTGCAACCCCATACTGAGGAGGCACCATGAAGACGGAACCACGCATGCAGAGGATCGAGCGGAACCTGAGCCCAAGGCAGTTGGTGCTGATGGAGGTCCGAGAGTCCCGCGATCGGTACAGCTCGCTCCGGGAGTACGGGGCTGCCGCGGCGAGAACAGGCTTCTCGAAGCCGGCGCCGCTGGACCGGATTGCCGAGTCGGTGAAGGCGACCACGCGCGGCGTTGCGCGAGACCAGCAGGTCCGGCTCATCCGAAGCGCCCAAAGAGAGGCCATGTTTCTCGGCCGCCTGGCCAATCACTGCGCGGCCATCCTGGAAGAGTCGGAGCGGGAGCACGACCTCAGGACCGCCCTCTTGTACGCCACGGTCGGCCTCGCGCTCACCGCCCCACCCGCCAGCCGTGACAAGGAGCTGGACAACTGCCTCGTGGCTGCCCGACGAATTCGCGGTGCCTTCGCCGTGAAGCTTGCCGCCGTGCGTCTCATTGAGAAGGAGTACTTCGAGGGGCTCCGCAT
>JAEYTB010000037.1 GCA_023434205.1 Planctomycetota bacterium
GAGCCCGGTGCCCAACACGATCGCGTGGGTGAACACCAACGCGATTTCGGGGGGTGCGATCATCGCGATGGCGGCGCGGGAGATGATCACGAACGACCCGGCGGTGATGGGCGACGCGATGCCGATCGTGCCTTTTGATCCGAAGCTGGGGCGGATGCGGGGGCTGACGCCCGACGAGGTGCGGAAGCTGATGCCGCCGCTGGTGGCGCAGGTGATCGATTCGGCGCGGCGGTACAACCGGACGTTTGGCGGGTACATCCGGGATGAGTACCTCTTGCAGGCGATCGTGGCGACGGATGTGAAGCTGTGGTGGGTGCGGAACCGGGAGACGGGCCAGGAGATGGCGATCGACCGGGTGGAGTGGGACATGCTGTTCCCCGGGGTGACGCCGCCGGCGCTGCCGCGGTTGGCGCCGGGGGGGCGGCGGCCGTCGGCGGTGGCGCGGCCTTCGGGGCCGGTGACGCCGGGGGTGCCTTCGACGTCGGAGCAGCTGGCGATGGTGGCGGGGTCGGTGGCGACGCAACTGGGGACGCAGTCGTCGGACCGGCCGGTGCTAACGGCGGGGGACGCGGGGAAGTGGGAGAGCCTGGGGGCGGTGACGGACGGGACGGGTGCGGCGACGTTCAACGCGGATGACATGCTGTTCTACAACCTGTCGGCAAACCCCGTGGAGGTGGGCGCGGGCGGGGCGCGTGTGAAGCCGATCCGGACGGAGGCGGACCTGAAGGAGTTTCTGGGGGCGGAGAACATCATCCGCTATGACATGAGCTGGTCGGAGCACCTGGTGGAGTTCCTCACGCACAACGTGGTGCGGGGGATTCTGATCGTGATCTTCCTGGTGTCGCTGTTTATTGAGATGAGCCACCCGGGGGTGGTGCTGCCGGGGATCGTGGCGTTGATCGCGCTGGCGGGGCTGCTGGCGCCGCCGCTGCTGATCGGGATGGCGGCGTGGTGGGAGATCGCGGCGATCCTGGCGGGGCTGGTGCTGCTGGGGCTGGAGGCGTTCGTGATCCCGGGGTTCGGGGTTTTCGGGGTGCTGGGGTGCATTTTCCTGTTCGGCGGCCTGGTGGCGACGTTTGTGCCGGGGAGCAACGTGTTCCCGGATACGCCGCAGGGGCGGTCGGACATGCTGTGGGGGGTGACGACGATCATCCTGTCGGTGTTCACGGCGGGGATGGCGATGTGGGGGATCGCGAAGCACTTCGGGTCGCTGCCGATGCTCAACCGGCTGGTGCTGAAGGACACGCCGCCGGATGACGACGGCCCGGGGATGCTGGCGGCGATGGAGGACACGACGGAGGTGGAGGTGCGGCCGGGGGATGTGGGGTTCACGATCACGCCGATGCGGCCGGCGGGGCGGGTGCAGGTGAAGGAGCGGGTGGTGGATGCGGTGGCGGAGCTGGGGTTTATTGCCGCGGGAGAGAGCATCCGGGTGACCAGTGTTGACGGATTGAGGATCGGGGTGGAGGTGGTTCGGCCGCCCGGGGGGAGCACGGAGGCTTGATGGAATCGATGCTGATCTGGGGCCTGGTGCTGATCGCGGCGGCGTTCGTGCTGCTGTTCGCGGAGTTGTTTCTGCCGACCGGGGGGCTGCTGGGGCTGATCGCGGTGTGCATGGCGATCGCGGGGATCGTGTGCATGTTCCGCGAGAGCACGATGTGGGGGGCGATCTCGCTGCTGGGGGTGGCGGTGCTGGGGCCGATGGCGGTGGGGTTCGGGCTGCGCATCTGGCCGAGCACGCCCATGGGGCGGAGGATTCTGGGGGTGCCGTCGGATGAGGAGGTGGAGCGGCTTCGGCTGGCGGAGGAGGCGGAGCGGCGGGAGCGGGACTCGGTGATCGGGAAGGAAGGGATCGTGCTGATGGACCTGCGGCCGGTGGGCGTGGTGGAGGTGGGCGGGAAGAAGTACGACGCGATCAGCGAGATCCAGTTTGTGTCGGCGGGGTCGCGGGTGCGGGTGTCGGGGCTGAACGGGAACGAGCTGCGGGTGCGGCCGATCATCACGCCGCCGGGGGCGGCCGGGGCGCCGGGGGCCGCGGGGGGCGGGGGGACGGCTGCGTAAGCGCGTTTTCATGGCGCGGGGTGCGGCGCGGGCGTATGGGTAACGATTGGGGATGTGCCCGGTGCGGGCTCACTTTTTCCGGAGGGAGTCTCATGCGTTGTGCTGCGCTGATGGTGCTGCTGGGCGTTGTGCTGCAGGGGTGCGGCGTGCTGGGGCTGAGCGGGCGGTCGCGGGATGAGCCGCGGGAGGAGCGGGTCGGGCCGGGGAACGCGACGGTGACGGAGGTGCAGTCGGAGATCATGTCGTTCGCGGACACGTTCAACGGGCTGATGAGCCAGCAGTGGAACCAGGCGGTGTCGGCGGTGGAGGCGGCGGCGGCGGGGAGCGGGGAGTGGAAGCCGACGCCGGAGCAGGTGGCGCGGGCGCGGCGGTCGGCGCTGGAGATCAAGCTGGCGAACGCGTCGGCGGTGAACGCGATCGCGTCGAGCCCCAACCCGATCGTCGGGGTGGCGGACCTTCTGACGGTGGTGACGCTGCAGCGGATGGTGCTGGAGGAGACGGCGCCGCGGACGTTCGGGGAGGCGTCGGCGCGGGCCCTGGTGGGGGCGCTGCGGGAGCAGGAGGCGCGGCTGTGGCGGATCGCGGAGCGGGTGTACACGGTGGAGCAGCGGCAGGAGCTGGCGGACCTGCTCGCGCAGTGGCGGCAGGTGAACCCGGGGCAGCGGTACGTCTCGGCGGTGCGGCTGGAGGACTTCGCGAAGGACCGGCAGCTGACGATGACGACGGTGGGGTCGGGCAACAGCGTGCTGTCGCTGCTGGGGATCGACCCGCTGGCGGGGCTGGACCCCACGACGCGGGAGGTGCAGAAGTCGCGGCTGCTGGGGGAGCGGATGTTCTTTTATGCGAGCCGGTCGCCGAACATCATGAAGTGGCACGTGGAGAGCCTGGCGAGCAACCTGGCGCGGATGCCGGAGCTTCAGGGGACGGTGGCGTCTTTGGACCGGGTGTCGAAGGCGGCGGAGGTGATCGCGGCGCAGAGCGAGGCGCTGCCCAAGAACCTGGAGGCGGAGCGCGAGGCGACGCTGAAGCAGGCGTTCGACTCCATCCGCGAGGAGCGGCAGGCGACGATCGACCAGATCTTCGAGGGGCTGACGCAGCAGCGCACGGCGCTGCTGGACGACCTGGACACGCGCCAGGGGGAGCTGCAGAAAACGACGGAGCAGGTGCGGCTGACGCTGGAGACAGCGCAGGGGACGATCGAGTCGGCCAAGGAGCTCACGGCGTCGGTGTCGGCGATCATCACCGAGGCGCGGTCGCTGACGGACAAGGCGGCGGCGCTGGAGGCGTCGGGGCCGCCCAAGCTGGTGCCCGAGCCGGACCGGGATGTGCTGAAGGACTACGCGGTCGCGGTGGACAAGACGGGGGTGACCATTGACCGGCTGAGCGCGCTGACGACGCGGTTCGAGAGCCTGCTGGCCTCGCCGCAGCTCGAGAAGCAGGCGGAGGTGGTGAACACGAGCCTGGCGCACGCGGAGAGCAGCAGCAAGGACGTGATCGACTACGCGTTCTGGAGGCTGCTGGTGCTGGTGATCGTGGGGCCGTTGGCGACGGCGGGGGCGGTGGTTTTGGTGAGGCGGGTGGGGGGGAGGGGGTGAGGGGTACTTCGCCTCCACGGGTTGTGCGACGCTCAGGGCAGCGTCGCTTCACCCGTGGCTACAGCCCTTCGCCCCTTCGGGGCGGGACTGGCTTCCGCCGGTGAGCCCAGTCTGTATCCTGTCGCCCCATGGCCACACCCAAGCCGACGTTGATCGACCGCGCCCTGACCGCTATTGAGTGGCTGGGGAACAAGCTGCCGGACCCCATTTTTCTGTTTCTGGGGGCGACGGTGCTGATCATGGCGTTGTCGGCGGTTGGGGCGGCGATGGAGTGGGAGGTGCAGCCGGTCAAGCCGCGGGCGGCGGTGGCGGTGGTGGATGGGGTGTCGTCGCCGGTGGTGGATGGGGCGGGCAAGCCGGTGCTGGAGCTGGTGGCGAGCGGGGACCCGATCTCGCCGCGGAGTCTGGTGACGGCGGACGGGGTGTACTGGCTGGTGGCGAACATGGTTCGGAACTTCATCAACTTTGCGCCGCTGGGGGTGGTGCTGGTGTCGATGTTCGGGATCGGGGTGGCGGAGAAGGTGGGGCTGTTCGGGGCGGCGATGCGGTACTTCGCGGCGATCGTGCCGGGCAAGGCGCTGACGCCGATGGTGGTGTTCCTGGGGGTGATGTCGAACACGGCGAGCGACGCGGGGTACATCATTTTGCCGCCGCTCGCCGCGGCGTTGTTCCTGGCGCTGGGGCGGCCGCCGTTGGCGGGGATCGCGGCGGCGTTCTGCGGGGTGGCGGGGGGCTTCTCGGCGAACCTGCTGATCGCGAGCACCGATGCGCTGGTGGCGCCGCTGACAGAGCGCGGGGCGCGGGTGCTGGATGAGACCTACACGGTGCTGCCGACGTGCAACTGGTACTTCCTGGCGGCGTCCACGTTCCTGGTGACGCTGATGGGGTGGTTTGTGACGGCGAAGATCGTGGAGCCGCGGCTGGTGCGGGCGGGGGGCTATGACGTGCAGGCGGCGGAGAGCCAGTCGCTGAGCGAGGTGGAGCGCAAGGGGCTAAAGTGGGCGCTGTGGGGGCTGGTCGGGGCGGTGGTGCTGATCACGGCGTCGATCGCGATCCCGGGCGCGCCGCTGAGCGGGGCGATGCCCGCGCCGCAGCCGACGTACGGGCCGATCCCGGTGGACCCGCCGGCGACGCCTTCGGCGGCGGCGCCGCTGCCGCGGTGGTCGCAGGCGATCGTGCCGTTCATTCTGGTGGGGTTCCTGATCCCGGGGGTGCTGTTCGGGGTGGCGACGGGGGCGATCAAGAAGAGCTCGGACGTGTCGAAGGCGTTCGTGCATTCGATGGCGACGATGGCGCCGATCATCGCGATGGCGTTCTTCGCGGCGCAGTTCATCGAGTGCTTCCGGTTCTCGCGGCTGGATTCGATGCTGGCCAACGCGGGGGGCAAGGCGCTGGTGGCGGCGGACCTGCCCAAGCCGCTGCTGCTGGCGGCGGTGGTGGTGCTGGTGATGATCATCAACCTGCTGATGTCGTCGATGAGCGCGAAGTGGACGGCGCTGGCGGCGATCCTGGTGCCGATGCTGATGATGGCGGGGATCAGCCCGGAGCTGACGCAGGCGGCGTACCGGGTGGGGGACAGCGTGACGAACATCATCACGCCGCTGAACAGCTACATCATCGTGATCCTGGCGGCGGTGCAGCGGTATCGGAAGGATGCGGGGCTGGGGAGCCTGGTGGCGATGATGCTGCCGTACTCGGTGGTGTTCTTCATCGTGTGGACGCTGTTCCTGCTGGGGTGGGTGGCGCTGGGGCTGCCGCTGGGGCCCAGCGCGCCGCTGTGGTACACGCCGGGAGCGTGAGCGGGCATGCCAAGGCCCGTGACCATCACCGATGACCGGGGCGCGCGGGTGCCGCTGTTTGCGCCGGGGGCGCTGGACCTGCGCGAGCCGGAGAACGCGGAGCTGGCGGATGCGTACATGCGGGCGTCGGAGACGACCAACGAGCACGGGTGGAACCGGCACCTGAAGGGGCGGGAGGCGTTGTGGCTGCTGGCGCCGGTGCTGCTGATCCCGGGGCTGATCATGGTGATGAGCGTGTTCCCGGGGATGCCGCACTGGATGACGTACCTGGTGGTGGTGCCGGTGATGTGGGGGTTCATTGTGCTTCGGGCGCGGGCGCACCTGAACGAGCACTCGCACCGGTACGCGCAGGCGTTTCTGACGCGGTCGCGGTGCGCCTCGTGCGGGTATGCGCTGGGGGGCGTGGCCGCCGCGGGGGAGGTTTTGGTGTGCCCCGAGTGCGGGGCGGGGTGGCGCGTGGAGCGGGTGGGGTTGGCGGTCGCGGGGGGCGAACGACCGGCGGGGCGCCCGCCCGCGAGCCTGCGGGCGCAGTGGAACCGGGCGCCGTCCATCGTGGATGCGAGGGAGCGGTCGCTGCCGCTGGTGGAGCCTGAGGTGGTGGCGGAGAAGCTGCGGGCGGCCCGCGGCGAAGAGGACGCGGCGGCGGCGTTGCGGGAAGTCCGCCGGCTGACGCGCGGGCACGCGTGGGTGATGCTGTTCTGGGTGCTGCTGGGCGCGGCCTTCGCGGTGGGGTATGTGGTGTTCGTGGCACTGGCGGCGGCTACCACGCGGGCCCAGCTGAGCGCCGCGGCGATCGCGGTGGTGATCGTGACGGCGGGGCCGTGGTGGGTGGCGCAGGTGCGTCGGGCGTTTCGCGGGCGGGCGCAGACGACGGCGTCGGACGTGGCGGGGATGCTGCTGGCGCGCGGCGTGTGCCCGGCGTGCGGCGAGGTGCTCGGTGAACTGGAGGGGGTGGTCGCGTGCCGGTGCGGGGCGGAGTGGCGCGCGAAGGACGAAGCCGGTGCGTGAATGGGGATTCGGGCGGTGCTTGGGGCGGGTCGGGGGCGCGTGGGGTCTGGTGGGGCATGGAAACACCCAAGCGCAACGACCAGAAGCTGGAGGGCGGGACGCAGGGCTGCGAGCACAAGCCGCTGGACCGGATGGTGGGGCCGGACAAGGCCGTCCACTCGGGGCGGTCCATCGCGGTGGATGCGAACGAATCACGGCGGGGGCCGTCGGAGCAGGAAGTTGACGAACTGGGGATGCGTGTGAGCCCGCTGGGGGCGGGGCCAACGCTGGGGTCGGAGGCGGACCAGCAGACGCAGTCGCCGCGGCGGGACCAGGACGAGAACCTGGGGCGGGACATCGGGCGGGGGAAGAAGGCGCAGGAGTTCTTGAAGCGGAATCAGGCGCAGAACCGGAATCTGGATAATCGGGAGGGGTGAGGGGGATGGGTGTTGTCGGGTTGGAGTAGCCACAACAGGACTGGGTCCAAAAACGAAACCACCGAGATGGCGGCATCTCGGTGGCACGTGGGTCAAGTGGAGCCGGGGGGAATCGAACCCCCGTCCCGGGACAGTCAGCACGGGGCATCTACGCGTGTGTCTGGTGGTTTGTCCTCTTCACCCGCGTCGGCCACCAACAGCCTGCGCGGGAGCGCAGCCCCAAGCGTTTTCTCACCGGCGCCCCTTGAGGCGGCAAACGCCGGCCAGCCCGATGTCTACGAACGACGCCGTATCGGGCGTCCGGCGCCGTTCGTGCGGCCTGTATTAGGCCGCGAGAGCGTAATTGCGGTCAGCAATTAATGTGTTGCATGCTTTTATCGAGGCCAGCATGCTCCTCGACGCGCCACACCGTGCCTTCCCTGCTCGGTCGAATCCAGTTCGGCCCCATGATGTCAAAGATCGTGCGACTCTAGGCCCCTGCCCGGGGCTGTATCGACAGGTTCGACGCGGGGCTCTGGTTGGACGCGGGGATTTGGGTTGGGGGCGGGGCGGGGCCTAGACTTCCCTCCTTCCCGGCCCGGCCGGGTTGGCTTCTGAAAGGGTCGTAATGGTGCTGCTGCTGGGTTGGAGTCCCGTGGTGACCGGCCTGCTGACGGTCGGGTTCCTCGCCGTGTGCGTGCTGATGGTGCTGACGGTGCTGATCCAGAAGCCTCAGGGGGGCGGGCTGGCGAGCGCGTTCGGCGGCGGGGGCGGGTCCGGGCAGACCGCCTTCGGCACCAAGACGGGCGATGCGCTGACGATTTTCACGATCATCATTTTCGTGGTCTACCTGCTGTTCGCGGTGGTGCTGGGGTTTGCGACGCGGCCTGACGCGGCGGCCCCGGCGGTCGTGCCCGCGGCGGAGACGGAGGCCCCTGCGACGGCGCCGGCGACCGGCACTCCGCCGGAGGTTCCGCCTGCCGCGACACCGCCCGCGCCTGAAGGGTCAGCGCCCCCCGCGGCGGTCCCGCCGGCGGCGACCACTCCTGCACCGCAGCCGGTGGAGGGGCAGCCCGCGCCTCAGCCGGCCCCCACGGACCCGGCTACTCCCCCCACCACCCCCACCACCCCCACCACGCCTGAGTGAAACGGAGGCTGCCGCGTGGTGAGGAGCATGACGGGTTACGGGGATGCGTCGGCGACGATCGACGGGGTGCATTACTTCGTCGAGGTGCGGGCGCTGAACAACAAGTACTTCAAGGCGACGATCCGGCTGGCGGACGCGTTCCAGGGGCTGGAGTCGGAGTTCGAGGCGCGGCTTCGGGAGAAGGTTTCCCGCGGCACGGTGACGATGACGGCGCGGAGCGCGGACACGTCGGCGTCGGCGGCGTACACGATCAATACGGAGGCCCTGCAGCGGTACATGACGCAGCTGTCGCAGCTCCAGGGGGCGCAGGGGCGGATCGACCCGGCGTCGCTGCTGCAGCTCCCCGGGGTGCTCCAGCCGCCGGCGGATGAAGAGGACCGGATGGAGCGGGCGCGGCGGGTGTTTTTACCTCTGCTGGACAAGGCGGTGGCCGCGCTGATCGCGATGCGGCAGCGCGAGGGCAAGGTGCTGGTGGATGACCTGCGGGCGCACCAGCAGTACATCGCGGAGCGGCTGGCGTTGATCGCGGAGCGGGCCCCGGGGGTGGTGGCGGACTACCAGCTCCGGCTCAAGACGCGGATCGAGACGATGCTCAAGCAGGCGGACGCGACCGTCGAGACCGGGGACCTGATCCGGGAGATCGCGGTGTACGCGGAGCGGACGGATATCGCGGAAGAGGTGAAGCGGCTGGGGGCCCACCTGGACCAGTTCGCCGCGTTGATCGGGGCGACGGACGGCAAGCCCATCGGCCGGACCCTGGACTTCCTGGCGCAGGAGATGCTTCGGGAGGCGAACACGATCGCGAGCAAGAGCCCGGACGCGGCGATTTCGCGGTCGACGGTCGAGATTAAGGGTGCGATCGACCGCATTAAGGAGCAGGCTCAGAACATCGAGTAGACTTTGGGGGTCTACCCTAAGGGCGGCCCCTGTCCGGGGGTCTCCGGGAGTTCTGAGTGGCGAGCGCGGTGACCAGCGCGTGTTCGATTGCCCTGTGCGGGTGCCTCGCGGCGGCCGGGGAGTGCAGCGCGCAGATCGCCCAGCCGCCGACGCAGCCGTCCAACGTCGGGGCCAACGGTGTTGAGCACGGCCCCGCGGACGACCGGTGGCTGGAACCGATCCTGGAGCGGCTGGACTCGGACGACCTGGCGACGCGGGAGCGGGCGTCGGTCGATCTGCAGACTGATGTTCGGCTGACGCTTGAAGCGTTGCAGCGGCGGGTGGCGGACAAGTCGCGGCCGTTGACGACTGAGCAGCAGCTCCGGGTGAGCGAGGTGGCGCTGCGGCTGTTCAAGCAGACGACGCGGGGGGCGATGGGGGTGTCGTTCGCGCGGCAGGTGGAGGGGGGCGTTGAGATCGGGCAGGCCATCGACGGGTTCGACTCCAAGCGGGTGCTGCGGGGCGGGGACATCATCCGCGAGATGAGCGGGGTGACGGTGTTCACCAACGACGAGGCGCGTGCGGTGATCATCTCGCACGACCCGGGCGAAGAGGTGCGGATGACGATCATCCGCAACGGCGAGCCAATGGAAGTGACGCTGCGGCTGGGGCGGTATGAGGACCTGCAGAACGCGGCGGTGGTGAACGATCGGACGCTGCGCGATGCGTGGGCGTACCGGTGCCAGCGGACGGGGGAGCTGACCGGGACGGGCGAGCCGATCGACGCGGGGCTCACGCAGGCGCAGTGGGAGCAGCTCCAGCTGAAGGAGCGGCAGCGGCTCCAGCAGCAGCAGAACCTGGCGACGAACCTGGTCCGGTTCCAGCCGCAGCAGGAGGCGGCGTGGGTCGAGAGCGTGGTCGGGGGCGGCAGCCTCCGCCGGCTGGACAGTGAGCCCCCGCTGGAGTTCGTGGCCAACGAGCGCGACGCGGCGAACTCGATGCAGGCGCGGAACTACATGATCCAGATCAACCAGCTCAACCAGGCGATCCGCAACGAGCAGCGGAATCTGGACCGCGATCCGAACATGGACCCGCAGCGGCGGCAGGCGGCGATGCGGCGGATGCAGGGCTACCGCGAGCACGTGCGGCAGTTGCGGATCGAGCGGAACAAGATTCTCGAGGGGCAGCGGTAGGGCCCGCGCCCGGCATCCGCGGCGTTATTCACTCACGAGGTAGAACCGGGCGACGCGGGCCTCGAAGGTCTCGCCGGTAACGGTGCGCATCAGGTACTCGCCCTCCATCGTGCCCCAGGGGGTTTCGAGCGGGCAGTAGCTCTCGTACTCGAAGGCGTGGCTGGGGGCGATGGTGGGCTGCTGGCCGATGACGCCCTCGCCGCGGACGTGGCGTTGTTCGCCGTCGGCATCGACGATGAGCCAGTGGCGGCTGATGAGCTGAACGGGGTCGTCGCCCTGGTTGGTGATGCGGATGCGGTAGGCGAAGAGCCAGCGGCGGCCCTTCCAGCTCTCGTGCTCGCCGGACTGCTCGGGGAGGAAGCGCGGGGCGACATCGATGCGGATGGCGCGGGTGGTGGCGGTGGAGCCGCGGGAGTCGAGCTGTGGTCCGGGCTTGGGCACGGGGGATGGTATGGGCGCGGGAGGCGGCCGCGTTATCATGCCGCGGACATGCTGCTCTGGTACTACCTCCTCACACGGGCTAAACGCAGCGAGCGTGATCGGGGACGCGCGCTTATGTTCTGCCCTGTGTGCCGCCGACCGCAGTTCATGCACGCCATCGTGGTCACGGTGAAGCACGGGACAGGGCGACCGGAGGACTTGGAGGAGGCCCGCTGCCCTGAGTGCGAGATGACGTTCGGTCCCTATCGGCGCGGCGACCTGCCGACCGAGCTTCCGTACTCGGGGCGACTGGAGGACGACATGGAACTTCTCCCCGGAAACGCGGCCGCGGCGCTGCGGTCGCGGATCAACATTGAGGCGGCCCTTGTTGCCGGGACACTCACCGCCGAGCAGCGGGCATGGATGATCCGCCAGCCGTTCCGGGCATTAGCGCATGCACACAGCGGACTGATCACGCGACCATCGCCGGCGCACTCCGTCTCGGCGGTTCTGCAGCTCGTCGCGATCGTGGGCATCCTGGCGGCGGCCATGCTCTGGTATGCGTGGTTCGACGCGCGCCCGGCTGAGAAGAACCTGCTGCTTGGATGGGCCTTGGGGACTTCATTCATCACGGCTGTCGCGTCGATCCTGACGATGTACCGCCAAGTCTTTTGGAAGAGGATTCGGGTTCGCCCTCTCCTAGGAACCGTACGGGCCATGCTCGCGGCGCTCTCTCCGAGCACAGGAGAGCTGGAATCGGCATTGGCTGATCTGCGTCGCGAGAAGAACTCACTGGCTCGGAGCCTGCGCCTCAGCGATCTGGTTCAAACTAGCTAACCGCTCATCAGGTGAAATGGCCCCGCCGTCAACTCAGACACCTCTCGCGCGCCTTCGATGAGGCTCCATGCCCTCCAACGTGCCCCAGGGTTTCGAGTGAGCCGCCGTTCTCAGAACTCCATACGGCGTGGGAGTGGTCGTTACCATTCGTTTATGCCCATGCATGACGCCGCGGATGTCGTTCACCACTTCGTGTCGCTGGTGCTGTCGCACATTGATCGGGAGTACCCGAACAAGCTCGACCATGTGATGAACGGTGCGGGGGAGGTGAAGGGGCCGCGGGCGTTGCACCCGGTGTTCTATGGGAGCTTTGACTGGCACTCGTCAGTACACGGGCACTGGGTGCTGGTGCGGGCGATGGCGCTGTTCCCGGGGCTGACGCGGCGGGGTGAGGTTGTGGCAACGCTGGATGCGCGGCTGACTCCGGAGAACGTCGCGGGCGAGGTGGCGTATCTGGGGCAGCCGCTGCGGGGGACGTTTGAGCGGACGTACGGGTGGGCGTGGCTGCTGAAGCTGGCGGCGGAGCTTGAGGGGGATGTGCCGGAGTTTGCGCGGTGGCGGGGTGCGCTGCGGCCGCTGGCGGATGTGTTCGTGGAGCGGTATCTGGCGTACCTGCCGAAGGCGACGTACCCGATCCGCGCGGGCGTACACCCCAACTCGGCGTTTGGTTTGGCGCTGGCGTGGGATTATGCGCGGGTGGCGGGGCATGGCGGGCTTGCGGCGCTGATCGAGAAGACAGCGCGGCGGTGGTTCATGGGGGATCAGAACTACCACGGGTGGGAGCCGGGGGGCGCGGACTTCCTGTCGCCGGGGCTGATGGAGGCGGAGTGCATGCGGCGGGTGCTGCCCGGGCCGGAGTTCTTGGAATGGTTTGGGAGGTTCTTGCCGCGGATGGGGGAGCGGGAACCCTCGGCGATGTTCGAGCCGGCGTTTGTGAGCGACCGCACGGACGGGCAGATCACGCACCTGGATGGGCTGAACCTGAGCCGCGCTTGGTGCTTTCGGTCGCTGGGACGGGCGCTGCCGGAGGGGGACCCGCGCCGGGCGGTGTGCGACGCGGCGTACGCCCAGCACCTGGAGGCGGCGCTTCCGCACGTGAGCGGGGATTACATGGGGGAGCACTGGTTGGCGACGTTTGCGCTGCTGGCGATGACGGAGTGAGCGGCCCCTATGATCTCGCATGTCTGATGCTCCGCGGCTCATTCGTTTGCCGCTGACGGAGGTCTCGCCGATCGGCGAGCCGCGCACGGGCGCGGTCACGCGTGAGACCATCGCGGCGGTCGTGGATGACTTCTACTCGCGCTGCCGCGCGGACCCGCTGCTGGGGCCGGTCTTCAACCGCGTAGTTACGGACTGGCCGCCGCACCTGGCGAAGATACGGGCGTTCTGGGAGTCGGCGGTGCTGCGGCAGCCGGGGTACGCGGGGCGGCCGCTGGAGGCGCACCTGGAACTGCCGGTATCGCGCGAGCACTTCTCGGCGTGGCTGCGGCTGTGGAAGACGACGGTGGAGTCCCACTGCATGCCGGAGGACGCGGCGGTGTTCATGACTCTCGCCGGGCGGATGGCGAACCGCATGATGAAGGAGGGTACTAACTGACGCGCAGCCCGATGGAGTCTGCCGCACTACGAGTGATCGTGATCAGGAGGTTCTCGAACGCCGGGATTCCGCGGTTGTCCAACGCGAGGTCGACGATGAAGGCGCCGGGGAGCGGCTGGGCGCCGGGAACGCAGCGGCTTCTCGCACTATCCGCCCGGGAGCGGAGGCCGGAGAGCGCGCGGTCGAGTGCCTCGCGATCGCTTTCCTGCGTTGCCCCGATGAGACGCCGCCCGCGCGTGTCCAGACCGCCGATCCAGTGGCGCAGGAATCGTGACTGCTCTTCAGCCTCGAGCACCGCAAAGCTTTCGCCGAGGAGTGTGAGCCACGCCGGGATGCACCGCACTCAGTCCCCCTGATCCAGCACCGCCATGAACGCTTCCTGGGGGATCGTGACCGAGCCCACGTTCTTCATGCGCTTCTTGCCTTCCTTCTGCTTCTCGAGCAGCTTGCGCTTGCGGCTGACGTCGCCGCCGTAGCACTTGGCGAGGACGTTCTTGCGGAAGGCCTTGATGGTTTCGCGGGCGATGATCTTGCCGCCGATGGCGGCTTGGACGGGGATTTCGAACTGGTGGCGGGGGATCTGCTCGCGGAGCTTGGAGACCAGGCCGCGGCCGCGGTACTCGGCGCGGTCGCGGTGGACGATGACGGCGAGGGCCTCGACGGGCTCGCCGTTGATGAGGATGTCGAGCTTGACGAGGCGGTCGGCCCGGTAGCCGATGATCTCGTAGTCCATGGTGCCGTAGCCGCTGGTCAGGCCCTTCATCTTGTCGAAGAAGTCGTAGATGATTTCGGCCAGGGGGATCTCGAAGGTGACCATCTCGCGCGACTGGCTCACAAAGGTCTGGGCCTTGTAGAGGCCGCGGCGGTCAAGGCAGAGCTTCATGACGTCGCCGATGTACTCCTTGGGGAGCATGATCTCGACGCGGCAGATGGGCTCGCGGATTTCCTCGATGGTGCCCATGTCGGGCAGGTCGGCGGGGTTGTTGACCTCCAGGAGCTGCATGCCCTCCGGGGGGCCGACGTAGTGCTCGCTCCTGGGGTCCACGGGCTTGAGGGCCTGGCCGCTCTTGCCGGTGACGGTGCCGGTGCTGCGCATCAGGACCTGGTAAGACACGGTGGGCGCGGTCTGGACGATCTCGACGCCACCCTCGCGCTCCAGCCGCTCCTGGATGATGTCCATGTGGAGCAGGCCCAGGAAGCCGCAGCGGTAGCCGAAGCCCAACGCCTCGCTGTGGACGGGGGCGAAGGTGAAGGAGGAGTCGTTGAGGCTGAGCTTTTCGACCGCGTCGCGGAGCATCTCGAAGTCGCTGCCCTCGCCGTCCTCGCTCGTGGCGGGGTAGAAGTCGCAGAACACCATCTGGCGCGGGAACTGGAAGCCGGGCAGCGCCTCGGCGGCGGGGTCCACCTCGAGGGTGACGGTGTCGCCGATGCGGACGTCCTTCAGGGTGCGGATCGCGGCGACGACGTAGCCGGTCTCGCCGGGGCCGATGGAGGGGACGCGGAAGGGCTTGGGGTTGTTCTTGCCGATGTCGCTGACCTGGAAGGTGCGGCCGATGCCCATCATGCGGATCTTGTCGCCGACCTTGAGGGTGCCGTCGAAGACCCGGACGTAGACGATCACGCCGCGGTAGTCGTCGTAGACGGCGTCGAAGATCAGGGCCCGGAGCTGGGGCATGACGGGGGTGCGGGGCGGGGGGAACTTCTCGCAGATGGCCGCGAGCAGCTCGGGGATGCCGCGGCCGGTCTTGGCGGAGACGAGGATGCAGTCTTCGGCGGGGAAGCCGAGGGTCTGCTCGACCTCCATGGCGACGTCGTCGACGCGCGCGGAGGGCAGGTCGATCTTGTTGATCACCGGGATGATGGTGAGGTTCTCGTTGACGGCGAGGTAGGCGTTGACGAGGGTCTGGGCTTGCACGCCCTGGGTGGAATCGACGACCAGGATGGCGCCTTCGCACGCCTTCAAGGCGCGGGAGACTTCGTAGTTGAAGTCCACGTGCCCGGGCGTATCGATGAAGTTGAGCATGTAGAGCTCGGAGCCGTGGGTCTTGACGCCCGCGCCGCCGGTGCCGGCCCCTTCGCCCTTGGCCTCCTCGGCGTCACCCTCCAGCTCGTCGGCCTTCTCGCCGGGCGTGTGGTGGTGGGCGACGGTGACGGCGGAGGCCTTGATGGTGATGCCCCGCTCACGCTCGATGTCCATGGAGTCGAGGATCTGATCCTTGGCCTCGCGCGCGGAGACAGCGTTGGTCGCCTGGAGGAGCCTGTCGGCCAGCGTGCTCTTGCCGTGGTCGATGTGGGCGATGATGGAGAAGTTGCGGATGTGGGTTCTGTTCGGGGCGTCGGGCATTCGCAGTGATAGTAGGTGAGGCGGGGAGCCCTCCGGCGCGTGCGGTGGTCGTCCGCGGTGGCGGGGCGGCGAAGGACCGGGCGGGCGGAGGTCAGGCCGAGAGGCTGTCCTCGCTCTGGCAGCCGAGGTCCCGGAGGCGCTGGTAGAGCTCGTCCCAGCCCTGGGCGGGGTGCTTGAGGAGTGAGGACTTGTGGAACTGGTCCTCGCGGGACATGGTGAGGCCGATGGTCATGACGAACGCCGCGGTGGAGGGCGGCTTGCCGGCGGCGAGCCGCCGGCCGTTGTCGTCCACCAGGCGGGCGATGGCCTCGGTCTCGGGAGAGGGCTGGAGGCGCTCGAAGTTGCAGGTGATCTTGACGTGCCGGAACCCGTTGTGGAGCGGCGGCTTATCGACGGGCTTGACCTTGACGGCGGAGGGGTCGCGGACGGCGAAGTAGTTGATGGGGAAGGGGGGTTCGCCGGGGCGGAGGGTGACCGTGCCGCCCAAGACCGTCCGGACCTGCTTTGGCGAGAGGAACCGCGCGAGCGCAACGTGTTCTGCGTGCAGGCTGAGCCCGAAGTAGAGTCCTGCACCGGGGTAATCACAGGTCGTTGCCGACCAAAGAAGATGTCTGATCTCCACGAAAGCCTCGATCGGGCATCGGCTCTTCGTCTCCCGCTCCAACGCGGGACCGCGGTGAATCCCAACACCGCACGCCAGGGCCTACCTGCCTTTTGAGGGCCCGACAGGGTAACCGGAGGGCGTGTGAAGTTCAACTCACGGCCCGGTCGGGTTATGTCCCCGTCAACACCCCCCATGGTTGAAGTGACTACTTAGTTTGTGCGCCGGGGTTCTGCCCGGTGCCATCAGCCGGGACTAAAACCGCCGTCAGATATGAGTTTTTGGTGTACGGTTGTGGAGTGAAGACCAGACCCGGGACCGTCTCGCCCCCTCGCCCCAAACCGGACCGCCGCCCGCGCGCGTGGTTGCGGCGCGAGGAGCCCGCGCGGCGCCGGGGTCTGGACCGCGAGCGGGCCTGGGGGCGTGACCGCTCGTAGCATCGGGCATGACCGATGACCGGCCGTTGTTGACGCTGGCGCACTCGCCCGATCCTGATGACGCGTTTATGTGGTGGCCGATCACGGGGAAGGTGCGTCCGGATGGCACCCTGGTTTCGTCGCCGGTGATCGACACGGGGCGGTTCCGGTTTGCAGCGCTGCCGGCGGATATCGAGGTGCTGAACCGGCGTGCCGCGGAGCGGGGGGACCTGGACATCACGGCGTTGTCGTTCCGGGCCTGGTCGCAGGTGCGCGGGCGGTACATCGTCACGCGGACGGGGTCGTCGTTCGGCGATGGGTTCGGGCCCAAGGTGGTGTGCCGGCGGGATTCAGGCGCGGTGCGGTGCGTGGGGTGCCTCACGTCGGGCGGGGTGCGGATCGCGGTGCCGGGGAGGCGGACGACGGCGTTCCTGGCGCTGGGGATGATGCTCGGACGGGCCGCGGTCGCGCAGGAAGGGAAGATCGTGGAGCTGCCCTTCGAGCAGATCATCCGGGCGGTATCGGAAGGCCGGGTGGAGGCGGGGCTGGTGATCCACGAGGGGCAGGTGCTGTACGAGCAGGCGGGGCTGCGGCTGGTGGCGGACCTGGGCGCGTGGTGGAAGGAAAGGACGGGGCTCCCGCTGCCGCTGGGGTGCAACGCGGTGCGGCGGGACCTGGACGAGCGGTTCGGGGCGGGGTCGCTGGCGGAGGTGTCGGCGACGCTGCGGCGGTCGGTGGAGTATGCGCTGGAGCACCGGGCGGAGTCGCTGGAGTACACGCTGCCCTTCGCGATGGCGAACGCGGCGAAGCCGGGGAGCGGGGGCGAGCCGACGCTGGAGCGCGTGGACGCGTACGTGCGGATGTATGTGAACGCATGGACGCTGGACATGGGCGAACAGGGGCGGGGCGCGGTGGAGCGGCTCTTCCGCGAGGGGGCCGCGGCGGGGCTGTGCGAGGCCGTGCCCGTCGATGTCATTTGATGGTGACGGTTGCCGAGACCTCAAAGGGATGGAAGTGGATCGCGCCGGGCGGCGGGACGGGGCCTGCGCTCTCGTCGAGCCACCGGGGTGTGGAGCCCACGGGGACGACGCACCGGTAGCCGGTGATGGTGATGGTCCGCTCGCCGGGCGTGGAGGTATCGAGCGGGGGGATGACGAGCTCTGACTTGGGGAGCTGGGCGCCGAGCTTGCTGTTCATGAAGTCGAGGCTGAAGAACCAGCGTGTGCGGGTGCGCTCGAAGTCGGGGTCCTCGATAGGCGTGCCGTCGATGAGGACCTGCCGCACCCAGATGTACATCCAGGTGTTGGGCCCGCCGCGGCGTTCCTCCGCGGCCATGCGGATGGGGACGGATTGGTTGACGCGGGCCTGCGCGGGGACGTCGATCCGGGGCTCGAACCAGTCGTCGTAGTACTGCTGGATCAGGGGCTTGCTGATCGTCCCCGCCGTGACGGCGGTGGAGAGCCACGCGGCGGGCGGGCCGTAGAGGTAGCCTTGGGCGCGGCGGAGTTCCAAGAGCTTCTGGGCGAGCAGGTCGTGCTCGGCGGGGGTGAGGGTGCGGCTGTTCAGTTCGGTCCAGGAGCCCTTGTTGTGGCCCCAGGGGTCGACGGCCGTGACGGAGATGAGCATGGGGGTGGAGAGGAGCGAGAGAGAAGCGCTGCCAAGGCCGGTCCATTGCATGAGGGGCGGGGCGGCGCCGAGCAGGGCGATGAGCACCCCCACCGCCGCGAGGCGGGGCGAGCGGCGGGACCGGCCGCGTTCCCACTTGCCCAGCCAGGGCGTGCCGCACTCGGTACACCGGGGTGGGGCCTCGTCCGGGCTGACGCCCAGCTCGTAGTCGCAGGCGGGGCAGTGGAGGGAATCGCCGGTGCGCCGGTGGCGGAGGGCGAAGATCGTGAGCTGGATGCCGAGGACGGGAATGACCAGCGCGATGGGCCCGGCCCAGGTCCCGGCGCGGAAAAGCGACTGGGCCATCTGCGGGAAGAAGATCATGAGCGCCGCGATGGAGCCCACGGCGTAGGCGGTCCCCATCACCGCCCGGGTCCGCGGGTGCGCGGAGCGCGTGATGAGGTTCATCATCAGCAGGACCGCGGCGATGACGCCGACGAACACCAGCGCCGCGGCGCCGAAACTCTGGCGCAGGGAGGGAAGGAGGAGCCGGCAGATCACGGCGGCCAAGACGTACGCGGCGACGACGATCGTGGCCCACGCCGCCAGCCGGCCCGAGGATAGCCCCCCCTGTGGTTGCACGGTGGTGGTCCTAGGGGATGTAGATCTTGGTGGCGTTCACGACGAGGTTGGGGCCCTCGGCGGTGACGACGGTGCCGACGACGGTGACAGAGGAGAGTTCCTTCATGCCGTGGGCGCCCTTGAGGCCGACGGCGGCGGGGCGTCCGTCGGTTTCGACGACCTGGATGGTGGCGGAGTGGGCGGCGATGTCGGCCTTGGACTCGCAGCAGTAGTCCCAGGGCTCTGAGCACTTGTCGTCGGGGTTGTCGGAGCAGGCGGGGAGGCCGGGGCCGACGAGGGTGAAGACGGCGCGCTCGTCGACGAAGGGGTTCTTGCTGCCGCCGACGCGGCCGCTGATGGTGACTGTGTCGCCGACCTTGGCGGTCTTCTTGACCTCCTCAACGGGGAGGGCGCCGGCGGGCTCGATGTCGGTGAAGAGGCCCTCCCTGACGGTGATGAGGGTTGTGGGCTTGGCGGGTGCGGGCTTGCGCTCGCAGGCGCTGGAAAGGACCAGGCAGGGCGTGATGAGGATGAGGGTGGAGAGGGTCGTCGCACGCATGTCGGAATCTCCTTGGGAAAAGACTACACACTCTTGAGCGCCGTGGGGATGGGCAGGCGCAGGCAGCGGATGGCGGGGGGGAGGGAGCCGACCAGGCCCAGGGCGATGCCCGCGCCCAGGGCGGTCAGCATCGCCGCGGCGTCAACCCGCAGGCCGAAGGCGCCCATGGAAAAGCGGACGGCCAGGTCATCGAGCAGCAGAACGCCCACCGCCGCGGCGATGAGGGCGCCGACGCCGGTGGCGAGGACGGACTCCTGCACAAGGCTGGCGATGATCGCGCCGCGCCGGAAGCCCAGCGACTGCAGCGTGCCGACCTCGCGGACGCGGGAGGCAAACGCGGCGTACATCGTGTTCAGCCCGCCGAAAAGGCCGCCGACGCCGATGAGGGCGGCGGTGATCCAGGCGACGGCGCGGATGGGGCCGAAGAACGAGGAGAGGCGGGCGTAGTAGGCGGGCTCGGGGGTGCTGGTGATCTCCAGGTCGAAGCGGGTTTTGGCGAAGGTCTCGACGTCGGCGGGGTCGGATGTGTCGCGGTCGAGGGTGAGCACGACGCAGGAGTCGGTCTCGCGCTTGGTGATCTGCTTGAGGTCGGTGAGGGGCACCCACAGCTCGGCCTGAGTGACGGTTCCGGGGGCGACGAAGCGGCCGACGATGGTGAGGGGGCGGTCGTCAAGGTAGAGCGTGCCGCCGACCGCGAGCCGCTCCTGGCCGACCGCGAGCTTGACGGCGCTCATGGCGCCGACGAGGACTTCGTCGTTGCCCGGGATCGGGAAGCGGCCCTCGACCACCTGCACCTGGGAGTGGACGAGGGCGGCAGCGGGGGTGACGCCGCGGATGAGGATGGTGGGGCCGCGGTCCTGCGCGGGGTCGAGCTTAACGGGGAGCTGGACGTGGACCTCGGGGGAGACGTAGGCCTGGCCGGCGCGGGCGCGGATGCCGGGGATGGTGGCGGTGACGAGGCTGCCGATGGAGGCGGCGATCTCGCTGCGTTCGATGGATTCCTCGCTGCCGGCGCCGAGGATGATGACGTTGTCGGGGTGGCCGGTGGCGCGGAGGGAAGTGTCCATGCCGCGGACGAAGGCGGCAGCGGCGAGCACGAGCAGGACGACCAGGGCGCTGCCGCCGATGGAGAGCAGGAGGCGAGCGCGGGAGCGGCCCAGGTTGCGGACGGCGTACTCGAAGGGGATCATCTTCATGTCATACCGCCCGGAAGCATGAGGCGATTTCTCTGCGTGAGGCCTGGATGGCGGGCACGAGGCCGGCGAGGACGCCCACACCGGCGGAGATGGCCAGACCAAGGGCTACCACGGCCCAGTCGGCGGTGACGTTCAGGCTCTGGCCCTCGTTGCTGAGGCTGAAGTTTCCGTAGCGGACGACGGCCACGGCCAGGAGCGTGCCGATGAGACCGCCCGCGATGCCCATCACCAGCCCTTCGCCGATGATGAGCCGCGCGATGGCCCCGGAGCGGAAGCCGAGCGTCTGGAGCACGGCGTGCTCCTTGATGCGGTCCTGCACGGAGAGCACGATGGCGTTGGCGACCAGCGCGAGGACCGCGGCGAGGCAGCCCCAGCCAAGGTAGCGGGTGAAGCCGACGATCTCGACGATGTCGGCGCCGGCCTGGGCGACGAAGGCCTTTTCGGATCGGGTTGTGGTGGGGTCGGCCTCGTGGCGGAACTGGTCGTCGATCGCGGCGGCGATGGCCTCGAGGTTGGCGGGGTTGTCAACGGTGACGTTGAACTGCGTGACGACGCCCAGGCCCGCGCGGCTGGTGGAGGCCCGCTGGAGGAAGTCGAGCGAGACGTAGGCGACGTTCTCGTCCTGGGGCTCGCTGGAGCGGAAGATGCCCGCGACGGTGACGGAGATGCCCGAGGAGGTGAAGGACTGGCCGACCTTGAAGCCGCGGCGCTGGGCGAGGCGTTCACCCACGAGCGCGGCGTCGGAGCGCTGGGACCAGGAGGCCAGGTCGCCGGCAATGACTTCCCAGCGGCGGGAGAGCGTTGGGAGTTCGTCGCGGGGCACGCCGCGGAAGGTGATGACGTCGAGGCTGGCGCGGCAGTTGTTGACGACGATCTGCATGGGGACGACGCCGGTGACGCCGGGGATCTTGGCGATGCGGGGGCCGTAGTGCTCGGGGATGCGGCTGGTGGCGGGGCAGAAGCGGTTCTCGCGGTAGACGACCAAGGTGGTGTCGGCGGCGGTGGTCTCGGTGGCGCGCTGGACGCTTGTCTGGAGGGTCTGCACGGCGATGAAGAGGAACATGGCGACGGTGACGCCGGCGATCGTCAGCGAGGTGCGGGTGGTGTGGCGGCTGACCTGCTTGAGGATGAGGGGGATGAAGCGGGTCATGCCGGGGCCCCTTCCAGGGTGCCGGTCTCCACCAGGCGGCCCTTCTCGAGGTGGAGCGTGCGCGTGGCGTGGGAGGCGGAGCGGGCGTCGTGGGTGACCATGATCAGGGTCTTGCCGAGTTCCTGGTTGAGGCGGGTCAGGAGCTGCATGATGGAGCGGGCGGAGGCGGCGTCGAGGTCGCCGGTGGGCTCGTCGGCGACGATGATGCGGGGGTCGGTGACGATGGCGCGGGCGATGGCGACCCGCTGCTCCTGAC
>JAEYTB010000043.1 GCA_023434205.1 Planctomycetota bacterium
CCTCCACGCCTGCTCCGATGCCGATGTCCCCTTCAAGGCCACCGCCGGCCTGCACCACCCCGTCCGCGCCGTCCACCGCCTGACCTACGAGAAGGACAGCCCCTCCGCCAAAATGCACGGCTTCCTCAACCTCTTCATCGCCGCATCCATCGTCAAGACCCACCGCCCCGACCGCGCCGTCACCACCGCCATCCTCGCCGGCGAAGAGCCCGACGACTTCCGCTTCAGCAACACGGTCTTAGGCTGGAAAGAGCACCTCGTCACCGTCGCCGAAGCCTCCGTCGCCCGCGAGAACTTCGCCCTCTCCTTCGGGAGCTGCTCTTTCGACGAGCCCGTCGCGGACCTCAAGGCCATGCGGGCGCTCTAGCTCTAGCACGCACCTCCTCAGTCGCCGACCATCTCTACACCACACGCGATCTCCCGAAGGGCTGGCAAGTCTGGGTGACGCGGTGTTCCAAAGCGGTCCGTCCCCGCCACCGGCATTTCGAGCAACCGCGTCCCGGCCTTATTCCAAAGATACACAACACCCATGGGGCGGCGATGGCGAGAAAGCAGCACGAGAGCCCGCCGTTCCGGGACGAAACCGACGTGCTGGCTGAGCTGATCGCTCGTCCGCACGCGCGCTTCGTCACGCAGGAAAGACAGAGTCGAAGGCCCGCTGAAAAGCACGGTCAACAGGGATGGCCGTGGCGCATGGACAGTTGAGTACACCCGATCGAAGGACTTGTCCGGAGTCACGTCGATTGTCTTGAACAGCAGGACTCGCATCCCGCCCCAATGCAACTCGGGAGTTTGCCCTCCCACCAATACCGCGCCCGGTAGCCTCGACCGCACGTGCGCGACCTCGGTCGCTTCGCTCTCCAGGGCCGTACATTCAAAGTCGACCGTCTCGAGAGGCACCAGTGCGCGCCAGACTAGGATCCGCGGTAGCGACCAAAACGCTACTGACACGATGGAGATGAACGCGACAATCCCATAACTCAGCCGCCGTCGAAGCGATGGTGTACGGCTCACGACAACAGCCTACTCCCCGTAGCCCAGTCTTCCAAACTCCATCGCCCCGAACATCTCCACCGTCGCCTGCTCCTGCTTCACCAGCCCCGTCGCCGGCAGCTTCCCGGTCCGGTGCAGCTCCACCATCCCGCACACACCCGCGGCGGTCGTCAGCTCAATCGCAGGCCACACCCGCCCCCACAGCTCGCCGCTCTTGACCGCCCGCTTGAAGTTCACCTGCTCGCGCCGCCCGTCCTTGATGCCGATGCAGTTCACGAACAGCACCACCACATCCTGCGTCGTCGCCGCGATCCCCTGGTCCAGCAAGTCCACCGCCAGCGCCCGATCAAACACCCGCCCCTTCGCCGTGGGCGCCGCGTGCTCGTTCCCCAGCCGCAGGTCCTGCAGCAGAAACTTCATCAGCGTGTTGTGCCCCGGATACCGAATCGTCTTGTACGCGATCTTCGTCTCCGCGCTGACCTTCCCCTTCTCCGCCATCGACTCGATCAGGCTCCCCACGCCCCCGCTCGTGTAGAACGCCTCGTACTCCACCCCCTCGAACGAGAAGTTCTCCAGCCCCTCCAGCGCCGGCACCGCCACCGTCTTCCCCCCCAGCATCACGCGGCAGGGCTCGCAATACTCGTTCACCACCCCCGCCGTGCTCCACGTGATGTTGTACTTGAGCTGGTTCGTCGGGAACTGCGGCAGCGCCCCCACCCGCAGCGTCAGGTCGTGGATCTCCGAGAAGTCACGTGCGATGTCGTTGGCCGCGATCGCGATATACCCCGGCGCCAGCCCGCACTGGGGCACCAGCGCCACCTTCGCACGCCCCTGCTCGGCGATCGCCCGCACGCGGTCGGTGGTCTCCACATCCTCCGTCACGTCGAAGTAGTGGACCCCCAGCTCGTTCGCCAGCTCCGCGATCCCCGCGACAAAGTTGAACGGCAGCATGCACACCACGTAGTCGTGCCCCGCCATCACGCCGCGCACCGCGCTCATGTCGCTCACGTCCACACGCTTGACCGCAAACTCCACCGCGTGCTTCACCAGCCCCTTGAGCCTCTGGAGGTTGCCCTCCGCCGTGCGCAGGTTGGCCTCGTCCCGGTCCGCCACGGTCACGCGGTACGCCCCGCCGCCCGCCCCCAGCAGCAGCTCCGCGACCGACTTGCCGACCTTGCCCGCCCCCAGCACCAGCACGCTCTTCATCAAAAAGCCTCCAATCCCGCCCGCGCGGGGCCAATGCTAGCGGTCACTTCGTCACTTTCTCCCGCCCGCTCCACCGCCGCCGCGTTTCCCGGGCTTTCCCGCGTGCGCCTGCGCCGCGTGCGCACGAAAAAGGGGCCCCAGGCGGGGCCCCTTGGCTTCAACAACGTTCAGGCCGTCACCGCGGCTCAGTGCCCGCCGTGCCCGCCCTTGTCCGCCCCGTGGTGCGAAGGCTGCTCCTTGCTGACGCGCTTGGAGATGATCTCCATCATCTTGAACTCCTTGCCGTCGGTGTGCGGGCCGTACATCTCCATCTTGTGCTCATCCTCAGAGATGATCGTGTCCACCTCGCGGAACGTCACCTTGCCGCGGGTCGGGTGGTTCCAGTGCATCGTCCAGGTCATGACCTTCTGATCGGCCGACAGCTTGCCCGTCCCGATCATCATGCCCGTGCCCATGTTGTCCACCCACACCACCTGGAACTCCTTCGCGGCGTTGTCATAGCCATAAAGGCACGCGCCCTCGAAGTTCCCCATCCCCGGCATCGGGCCCACAAAGTCGCCGTGGATGAACCGCCCGCCCAGCGTGCTGGCGAACTTCGCCGTGCTGGTGGTCTCCATCGCCGGCGCGCCCGGCGCCATCCACATCTTGTTCTTCCCCTCCCACGTCCCCACCATCTTGTTGAGCCACTCGTGCTCCGGCCCGGGCTGCGCCGCGACCATGCATGCCTCCATCTCCTTCATCAGCTCGGGCGTCATGCCCGGGGGCATGGCGCCTGCCGGCATGGCGTGGTCCGCCCTCTCAGGTGCCGGGCGGGACGGCTTTGATGAGTTGCATCCAAAGCCCACGCACGCGCATCCCACAGCAACCACCGCCATAGACCAGCTTCTGCCAAACATGCACGACTCCTTGATAGCTCGTTGAGTTCCCCGCCCAGCGCCACCGGCACCGGTTCATGGGGACCTCAGTATACCGCTTCTGTTTCAAACGTCCGGCCTTTGTCCGGTGCAACTTCCCAAGCCCCACGAACCCAGCCACTTGCGCACCCACAAATTCCGCGCCGCACCCGCACGCCGCGCCGCGACCACCCCCGCGGCCTCCCAAGCTATCCTTCCCACCCCGAGCCCAAACCTCGGCCCACGATCCCACTTTCGCTGTTTCGCTCTCCCGCTCTTTCGCACTGTCGCACCGTCGCACTCCCGCACTCTCAAACGAGACCCCCCATGCCCACCCCCATCACGATGAAGTCCGGCAAGCTCTCGGTCCCCAGCGACCCCATCATCCCCTTCATCGAGGGTGACGGCACGGGCCCGGACATCTGGCGCGCCTCCGTCAAGGTCTTCGACGCCGCCGTGGCCAAGGCCTACAACGGCCAGCGCAAGATCACCTGGCACGAGGTCCTCGCCGGCGAGAAGGCCTTCAACCAGACCGGCAACTGGCTCCCCGACCAGACGCTCGAGGACTTCCGCAAGTACCTCGTGGGCATCAAGGGCCCGCTGACCACGCCCGTGGGCGGCGGCATCCGCTCGCTCCACGTCGCCCTCCGCCAGATCCTCGACCTCTACGTCTGCCTCCGCCCCGTCCGCTGGTTCCAGGGCGTCCCCAGCCCCGTCAAGAAGCCCGGCGACTGCGACATGGTGATCTTCCGCGAGAACACCGAGGACATCTACGCCGGCATCGAGTGGGCCGCGGGCAGCCCCGAG
>JAEYTB010000175.1 GCA_023434205.1 Planctomycetota bacterium
AGCAGGGATCCCCCGCGCCCGTCGCGCCCACGCCCATCAAGCGCAGCAAGGGCCGGGCCGAGCGCCGCGCCGGCCGCGACTGGCAGCGCGACGTCATGGAGCCCCGCTCCACCCCCGGCCGCCGCGCGCACGACCTCTCCGAGCTCGCCGAGCAGGACGAGGAGTCGGACGCGATTGCCCAGCAGCCGCCCACCGTCGCCAAGCCCAACTGGGTGGAAGTGGACCTCACGCTCCCCAACGCCCAGGGCCCCGAGACGCACACCTACCACAACATGGCTGTTCATCTCTATATGCGCAAGCCCTGAGAGCGGTACCATGGCCCCGCCATGGCAGACGCACTGACCGCCGCCCAGCAGCAGGCCGTGACCCACGACGCGGGGCCGCTCATCGTCCTCGCCGGCCCCGGCACCGGCAAGACGCGCACCATCGTCCACCGCGTCGCGCACATGGTGAGCGAGCGTGCCGTCGAGCCCGAGACCATCGTCGCGCTCACCTTCACCGTCAAGGCCGCGGCACAGCTCCGCGAGCGGCTGGCTGCCCTCGCGGGACCCCTCACGGCGGACCGGCTCAACGTCTCCACCATCCACGGCTTTGGCCACCGCATCGTCCGCCGCTTCGGCGACCTGCTCCACCTGCCCCCGGACCTTGAGCTGATCGACGCGGCGCAGACGCACCGGATGCTCACGCAGATCATCCTGAAGAACGGGCTGTTCACGGCGTCGCGTGCCGAGGGGCTGCCGACGCTGCTACGCGAGCTGGACCAGGTCGCCGCGGGGCTCGCCAACCGCGGGCTGTCGTTCAAGCAGTGCCTCGCGTTCGAGCACGCGTGGCGCACGGCGCTGGAGCGCGGGCCCCGCGCCGGGCAGGGCAAGGACGCGTACGAGGCCGAGTGTGCGCACCGGGCGCGGTTCGCCGATGCGCTGGTGGCCCTCGACCTGTTCGCACGGGAGCGGTGGAAGCGCGGGCTGGTCGCGTTCGACGACTTCCTCACGCTGCCGCTGCGGCTCTTCCGGGAGCACCCGTCGGCGCTCGCCATCTGCCGCACGGACTACCGCGCCTTCGTGGTGGACGAGTTCCAGGACTGCAACCCGGCCCAGATCGAGCTGCTCCACCAGCTCGCGCCCATGGAGTCAAAGCCCGACCTGTGCGTCGTGGGTGATGACGACCAGGCGATCTACCGCTTCCGCGGCGCTGATGAGCAGGCCTTCCGCCGGTTCGAGGCGTACTGGCCCGGCCCGGCGGTGGTGACGCTGGAGGAGAACTACCGCAGCCAGCCGCCGTTGATCGCCGTCGCCAACGCGGTGATCGGCGGGGCGCAGGTGCGGTTCCGGCCCGACAAGGCGATCCGGTTCCCCGCGTCCAAGCAGGCCGCGGAGAAGCAGGGCGCCGGCGAGTGCGGCGTCGAGTGCGTGAAGCTGGACCAGGAGTTCGATGACGCGGAGGTGATCGCGGCGATGATCACCGCCGACCGCGCCGCGACGGCCGCGGCGGGCACGCCCCGCCCGCTGAACCACTACGCGGTGATCGCGCGTTCCCACGGCGACCTGGACCGCATCGCCGCGGGCCTGCGGCTGGAGGGGATCCCCTACGAGCGGGCCAAGGAGCGCACGCCGCTGGAGGACCCCGGGGTCGAGGACGTGCTGGCGTGGGTGGAGTGGCTGACAGACCCCGCGGCGACGTGGGCCGCGCGCCGGGTGCTCACACGCCCGCCCTTCGCCCTCCCCCCCGACATCGCGCTGGGGTGGGAGCTGGAGTTCGGCGCGCAGGCCTCCCACCACCGCGCGGGCCGCGAGGGCGCGGAGCAGCCGGGAAGGTTCGACGAGTGGCTGAGCGTTCGCGCGGCGGAGTACCCCGCGGCGGTGCGCTGCGCGGAGCTCTACCGCACGCTGCTGGAAGAGACCGCGAGCCTGCGGGGCGACGACGCGGTGTTCCGGATCATCACCGCGACGGACACGGCCCACGCGGAGCTGCTGCCCGGGCGCGAGCGGGCCGAGCGCGTGACGGCGCTGGTCTCGCTGCTGGCGCTCGCGCGGGACAAGCAGCGGCGGCTGGAGCCGCCGGGGAACCTCGCCGAGTTCTGGGCCTACTTCCAGGAGCTGCGCGCGGCGGTGAACGGGCTACCGGCGCCAACCTCGCTGGAGCAGGCGGCGGAGAAGGCGGGGCCCGAGGAGGGCGAGGGCAAGGCCGCGGAGTGCGTGCAGCTCATGACGGCGCACGCGAGCAAGGGGCTGGAGTTCGACACGGTCTTTGTGCCGCGGGTGAAGGCGCCGCACGGCTACCCGAGCACGCGGGCCGACGACTGCTGGGAGCTGCCGGAGGGGTTGTTCGACAACCTGGACGGGCGGAGCGAGGCGGAGCGGCGGTGCGATGAGGAGCGTCGGCTGTTCTACGTGGCGTGTACGCGGGCGGAGCGGCGGCTGGTGCTGCTGAGCAAGCCGAACAAGACGGTCACGAAGACGATCAACTACTTTGACGAGGTGTCGCGGGGCGGGCTGCCGGTGAGCGTGCGCGAGGGTGCGCACATCCTGCGGGAGATGGCGGCCCGCGGCGCTGCGCCTGGCAGCGCGCTTGAGGCCGCGGGGTTGGCGTTCAAGGCCCGCAGCGCGGCGAACGAGGCGGCGGACCGGGCGCGGCGCGAGGCCCGGCTCGCCGCGGCCCAGGCGCTGGAGCTGGTGGACCGGCCCGGCGCCACGCAGGAGCAGCTCGCCGGCGCGGTGGAGCGGTTCACGCGCGCGGCGGAGCAGCTCGCGCTCACGGCGGGCGCGGAGTGCGGCGAGCCGCCCGCGTGGCTGCTCAAGCAGAGGCCGGAGCTGCGCAGCGCGGCCGAGCGGCTGGCGCAGATGCGGGCCCAGGACGCGGCGGCGGGGCCCGAGTCGCTGCTGATCCGCCCGATGCCGGCCCCCCTGCGGCTGTCCTACACGGCGGTGTACGAGTACCACCAGTGCGCACGGTGCTATTACCTGAACCGGGTTTTGCGGCTGCCGCAGCCCTTCAGCACCGAGGCGAGCGTGGGCACCATCGCGCACGCGGCCCTCAAGACGTTCTACGACCGCTGGGCCGCGGCGGACGCGGAAGGGCTCCCGAAGCCCGGGCGCGAGCAGCTGCTGGCGGTCGCGCGACAGGTCTTCCTCGCGTCGCTGGGCGAGCGGCAGGAGGTGAAGGACGAGGTGTACGAGCAGCTCCAGGCGCAGATGATGCTGCTGTACGACCGCCTGCACATCGACGGTGCGCAGGTGCTGGAGACCGAGCGAGCGATCGACTTCGAGTACGAGCTGGACGGCGTCGCGCACCGCTTCACGGCGAAGCTGGACCGCATCGACCTGACCCCCGACGGGGGCGTTCGGGTGATCGACTACAAGACCGGCTACGCGAAGAAGGCGTACCTGGAGCCCAGGAAGGACGACCTGCAGCTGGGCGTGTACGCGCTCGCGCTCAGGCTCGCGAAGGGCGAGTCGTGGGGCGAGAACCCCCGCGGCGTGGCGGAGTACTGGTGCCTCTCCACCGGGCAGCGGGGCTCGATCAGCCTGGCGGAGCTGGACGAGGCGAAGGTGCGCGAGGTGATCGACAGGGCCGCGCGGGGGATGCTCAAGGGCGACTTCCCGCGCAAGGAAGGGTGCGGGGGGGCGTGCGGGCTGTTCTAAGCCTGCTGATCTGGTGGTGGGCGGAAAAAAACGCATCCGTTTTCAGGCGGTGCCGGTACACTGGCGGCAAGGGGTGTGCTTGGCCGTTCGGTCCGCGCCCCGTTGCGTTGCTTGTCCTGCTTGACATGCGTGACACGGGAGAATCGCGATGACGGCGTCGATCATGCTGTGTGTGGTGGGGGGCTTGGCGGTCGCCGCGCATGGGCAGCTGGACGTGCGCGTCTATGACGTCGGCGCCCCGGCGCAGTCGGGGGGCGTGTGGGCGTCGAGCGGCGTCAACGTGTACGACGATGTCACGTTCGGCGGGCTGGCCGCGCAGGGTCCTGTCCAGGTGTCGAAGCTCTCGGTGCTCACGATCGTCCCGGCCACGGCACCGCCGGATGGGCAGCACCTCTATGCAAGGTTGAGGTTCTACCCCGACCATGACAGCACCGTCGGGTCCGGAGCGTTGCCCTACTCGGGCACGCCCGTGACGGCGGTCGCCGACCTGGGGACCCAGGGCGGCCCACCTCCGCCCTTCCCCGCGCCGCCGGACCTCTTCGACTATCAGGTGACCGCGCTGCTGGACGAGAGCAACGTGTTCAACGGCGGCCCGCAGGACCGCACGGCGGGGCTGAAGATCGAGCTGTTCTACGACGCGGCGATGACGCAGCCGGCCGAAGGCTGGCAGCTCGCGCGCCGCGCCAACTTCCCTAATCAGACGAGCGGGAGGCTGGAGTTCCCGGTGGGTTCGAGCGACTACTTCGGCTGGTTCTCCGGCGTGGGACCGATTCTGTCGGCTGACATCACCAACAGCCAGCGCTCGGGCGGAACGGAAACGAACAACCGTGCGACGTACGTGGTGCTCTACGCGTCGTACTCGTGCGGCGGCGCGGACTTTGACGGCGATGGCGACGCCGGGACGGACGCCGACATCGAGGCTTTCTTCGCCTGCCTTTCCGGCGACTGCTGCGCGACCTGCTGGCCGGGCGGGTCGGACTTCGACACGGATGGGGACAGCGGGACGGACGCGGATATCGAGGCGTTCTTCAGGGTTCTGGCGGGCGGGAGTTGCTGAACACCTGGGAGGTCCGATGAGACTCATCCAGTGGGCCGCGATTGTCGCCATGAGCAGCGCCGCATCCGCGAAAGGGCAGATTGAGGCGACGGTGTACGACGTGGGCACCCCGACTGATTCGGGCGGCTCATGGGCATCGGGTGGCTGCATCGCGTACGACGATGTCACGTTCGGCGGGCCCGGGACTGCAGGCGCCATCGACATGAGCGCCATCTCGATCGCTGTGATCCTCCCGGTGAGCCCTCCGGCCACGCTCCACATGCGGCTGTCGTTTTATCCGGTTCACGTGTGCGGGGGCAATCCGCCGTACTCGGGCGTACCGGTCACGACGAGCACCGCCGCGGAGGTCGTCGGCGACTTTGGAATCATTCACTTTGTGCAGCGCGCTCCGGTGAGCCTCCGGCTGGACGACACGAACGTGTTCGGTCCTGGCGACCGCACAGCTGGGCTGCTGATCGAGTTGTTCGAAGACGCGGCGATGACGCAGTACGCCCTGAACTGCCAGATCGTCCGGCGTGCCAACATTCCCATGGCGGGGGACAGGATTGTGCTGCCCGTGGGGAGCAGCGATGCGGCCGATCGGCACTCAACGAACCCGCCGGCCCTCAACTAGGGCTCCGCGTGCGGTGTCAGCAGCCGCGCGGCGTACCTCGTGATCCACGCCTCTTACTCCTGCGGCACCGCCGACTTTGACGGCGATGGCGCCGCCGGGACGGACGCCGCCATCGAGGCTTTCTTCGCCTGCCTTTCCGGCAACTGCTGCGCGCCCTGCTGGCCGGGCGGGTCGGACTTCGACACGGATGGGGACAGCGGGACGGACGCGGATATCGAGGCGTTCTTCAGGGTTCTGGCCGGGGGGTCCTGCTGAAACTGGGGTGGTTTCCCCCGGGCGGGCGGGGTTTTCCGGGCGCTTCCCCCTCCAGAACCCCCCTCCTACACTTCCGCCCCTATGGGCAAGACCCGCGAGATCAAGAAGCGCATTAAGGCCGTCGGCAACATCCGCCGCATCACCAAAACGATGCAGATGATTGCCACCAGCAAGTTTGCGAAGGCGCAGCAGGCGTCCACCGCGAGCAAGCCGTACACCGAGACGCTGTTCGAGCTGGTGAACGAGCTCGCCGCGGGGCTGGGGGACCTCAGCCACCCGCTGATGGACTCGGGCAAGGCCAAGGCGGGCAAGCCGCTGACGCTGGTGCTGACGAGCGACCGCGGGCTGTGCGGGCCCTACAACGGGGCGGTGCTGCGGAGCTTCATGCAGTACCAGCGTTCGACGCCGGGGGTGCGCGAGGGCATCATCGAGCTGGTCGGCCGCAAGGGGGCGGGGTTCCTGAAGTTCGCGAACGTGCCGGTGGCGCGTCAGCACAACCAGTTCGGCGACAAACCCGGCTACGAGGCCGTGCGGGCGCTGGCGGAGGAGTACATCGCCAAGTACCTCGCGGGCGAGGTCTCGTCGGTGCGGGTGGTGTACATGAAGTACATCTCCGCGGGGCGGCAGACGCCCACGGCGATGCAGCTGCTGCCCTTCCAGCGGCCGGAGTCAGCCGCGGGAGAGAAGAAGGACGGCGTGAACACGATCTACGAGTTCAGCCCCTCGGCCAAGGACCTGCTCGACGACCTGCTGCCCGCGGCGGTGAAGTCGGTGCTGTTCCAGGCGTTCAACGACGCCATCGTGAGCGAGCACGTGGCCCGCATGGTGGCGATGAAGGCCGCCACGGACAACGCGGGGAAGATGGGCAAGAACCTGACCCGCAAGTTCAACCGTGCCCGGCAGGCGCAGATCACGACGGAGCTGACCGAGATCATCTCGGGCGCGGCGGCGTTGGACTGAGCTGAAAGCGAAGGCAGCCCGCTCACTGCGTGTGCGGACGCCGCGCGAAGACGCGTCGGGGCTCGTCGCGAACGCATGTTGTGCAATGCGCGAGCGTTGCTGTGCTATCGCGGCAGCAGCTCGGGGTTCCACTTCAGCCAGTCGCTCTCGGGCTTTTCGGAGAGGGTGAAGCGGGCGTTGTCTTGCGCGGGGTCGCCGGGCTTGGTGGGCGTGGCGAAGGCGATGCCGCCTGAGATGGCGGTCTCGAGGGACGGGGTCTTGAAGGAGACGCCGCCCATGCCCCAATCGACGCCGATGCCGCCGGCGTTCCAGAAGCGCGAGTTGCTCCGCACGAGGTGGCGGTAGGCGGGGTCGATGGCGGCGGTGACCTCGACGGTGCGGGCGTCCGGGGCAAGAGCGACCGCGCGGACCGCGCCGACGCGGATGCCGCGGTAGGTGACGGGGGAATCAACCGCGAGCGAGGAGCGGTCGGCGGCCTCGATGATGAGCGTGAGGGCGCCGACGCCCGGGATGGTCTTGCCGGGCGCGGTGGGCAGACCGGTGAAGGAGCGGGCTTTAGCGCCGCCGCCGGGGGCGCACTCGATGTAGCGCGGGCCCAGCAGCGCATCGAGGCCCTGCACGCGCCCGGCGGAGATCTCGGGGCGGACGATCCAGAACTGGCTGCCCGCGACGGCGAGGCCCGCGGCGTCGCGGCGCAGGCGTGCCGCGACGCGGACGGTGGCGAGGCCGGGGGCGAGCTCGACGCGGGAGACTTCGCCCACGCGCACGCCGCGGAAGACGACGGGGTCGCCGACTCCTAACCCCTCGCCGCTGACGAACTCGATGTGGACGGTGGGACCGCGCTGGGCGAGGGCCTGGTAGCCCAGGACCGCGGCGGCGATGAGGGCCGCGAGGGGGAGGAGCCAGGGCCAGGGGCTGCGGCGCGCGTGCGGGGGGGCGGTTGGGTTGGCGCGCTTGTCGCTCACGCGGGGTTCTCCGGGGCGTGGGTCGGGTCGTGGTGGTGAGGGTTGAACGTTGCGGAGGCGAGCAGGCTGAGGACCACCAGCGCGGCGAAGGCGACGACGCCCGGGCCGGGGCTGATGTCGGCCCAGTGGCCCAGCTTGATGGCGGCGACGAGGATCGCGACCAGCAGCACGTCGAGCATCCCCCAGCGGCCGATCCAGTCGATGGCGCGGTGGGCGCGGAGGCGGGCGGCGGGGCTGTCCCAGGCGCGGTCAACGCCCAGCAGCAGGATGCCCCCGAGTTTGAGGAGCGGGACCACGATCGAGCACGCGAAGACGAGCAGGCCCACCAGCAGTTCCCCCGAGGCGAGCAGGTCCACCGCGCCGGACCACACCGTGACCTCGCGGACGTGGCCGAGCTTGCGGAGCTCGAGCACGGGGAGGGAAATCGCCAGCGGGTACATGACCAGCGCGGCGAGCGCGAAGCCGGCGGCCCAGGTGAGGCCGCGGGGAGCGGTGGGGGGGTGGGGACGGGGCGTGGGGGGCAAGGCTCAGTTTGTTGGGGATTGGGCGGGGGCCTTTTCCAGGGGCTTCACGACGACGGTGATGGCGGACTCGGGCTTGTAGTACTTCGCGAACACGGCCTTGAGCTGCTCGGCGGTCAGGGCCTGGAGGGCCTGCGGGTCCGCGGCGATGTTGTCGAGGGTGAGGCCCTTGAAGTCCATCTGGTCCAGGCGGGTGGCCCAATAGCTGGGCTCCTTCAGGCTCTGCTCGAAGGTCTTCTCGAAGTTGAGCTTGGCCTCGGCCAGCTCTTTCTCGGTCGGGCCCTCCGCCGCGAACTGGGCGTACATGCTGTGGACTTTCGCCGTGAGGGCGGGGACCTTGTGCGGGTCGGTGGTGGCGCTGGACTGGACCATGCCGAAGCCGGGGAAGGTGGTGGCGGGGCTGGAGGAGGTGCCGATGCCGTAGACGAGCTGCTCCTTCTCGCGGATCTCGGTGATCATGCGCGTGCTGATGATGCGGCCGGCGAGGGTGAGGGCCCGGGCATCGTCGGCGTTGCTCGCGTCCGCGGCGTAGAAGCCGCACATGACAAACGCCTGCGGCGTCTGGGTGTCGATCGCGACCTCCGTCGTCCGCGGGCCCTTGGGGCGCTCGATGGTGCGGAGCTTGGCGAAGGTGTCCTTGCTCACGCGGTCGCGCTTGGGGAGCGAGCCCAGGTAGCGTTCCGCGAGGGCCTGGGCATCAGCGCGGGTGATGTCGCCGACGATGGTGACCTCGATTGGCGAGGTGCGGATGAGGTTTTCGAGCCACGCCTGTGCCGCGGGGAGCTCGATGGCGTTGATGTGCGCGGCGGTCTCGGCCTGGACGCGGGCCTCGGACTCGGGGAAGACGGTGCGGGCGATGACGCGCTGGGCGAAGCGGGCGGGGTTCTTTTCAGCGGCCTCGATGGACTGGAGCTGCTGGGTCTTCCACTGCGCGAACGCGGCGTCCTCGATCCTGGGCTGGGTGAGGAGCAGGTGCGCGACCTGCATGCCGGACTCCAGGTCCTCGGGGCTGCCGGCGACGAAGAGGCGCAGGCCGTCGGTGAGGGAGGCTCCGCCGCCGCCGCGTCCGCCCCGGCCCCCGCCCCCGCCGCCGGAGACGACGACCTTCTTGCCGGTCATGAGGTCGCGGATGTCGGAGGAGGAGAGCTTCTGGGTGGCGGGTCGGCCCAACGGGAGGGCGGCGGCGCCGGTGATGCCGCGGTTGCCGGCGGTTTCGTGCAGCTCGCCGCCGATGAGGGAGATGGAGATGGTGACGGAGTCCTCGCGCTCGGTCATGTACTTGTGGTGGATGCGGACGCCGTTGTCGAGCCAGGCGTTCCAGACACCGGTGGCCTCGTGGGTTGATGCGTCGGCGACCTTGCCAGGGGTGGGAAGCTCGTCCATGAGCGACGAGGCGACCTCCGGCTCCTTGTAGGGCGTGGGCTCGGCCTTGAGGGCGGCGAGGCCCAGCTCGAGGAGCTGCGGCTCGGTGGGGACTTCGGCGGAGGTGGGGAGGACAGCGATGAACGCGGTGTTGCGGGGCTCCATTTCTCTGGCGAAGTGGGCGGAGACCTCGTCGAGCGTGATGCTGGGGAGCAGCTCCTGGAGGAGGTTGAACTCCTGCTGCGCGGACATGGTGACGGACTCGCGCCCGACATCGCCGTTGATGCGGCCGATGATGGCGCGGGAGGGCGTGGTGGCCTCGCGCCGGACGGCCTGCTCGGCGGAGCTGAGGATGCGGCGGCGGGTGTTGTCGAGCTCTTTCTGGGTGAAGCCGAACTTGCGGGCGCGCTGGAGCTCGAGGGCGGCCTCGCGGAGGGCGTCCTTCCACTTGGAGGGCTCGGCGGTGGCGGAGACGCCGCACTGGCGGATGATGTAGGGCGAGTCGTTCATGGAGGCGGAGAGGCGCATGAAGGAGGGCCCGCCGCGGGAGACCATGTCGGTCATGCGTGCGTTGAAGCAGGACTGCGCGAGGCGCTCGACGAGGTCGGCGCGGTACTGGGGGATGGTCTTCGCGGCGGGGCGGGGGACATCGACGCGGGTGATGCTGATGGAGGCGGAGGTGATCTCATCGTCGGTGGCGACGATGGCGTGGGGTTCTTTCGCGGGGCGGACGAGCAGGTCCTGGCGCGCGGGCTTGGGCTTTTTGGGGAGCGGGCCGAAGGTGTCCTGGATCATGGGGATGACGTCATCGGGCTTGACATCGCCGACGATCATGAGCGTGGCGTTGGAGGCGGTGTAGTAGCGGGTCCAGTAGTCGCGGAAGTCCTGCTCGCTGACGGAGTTGATGGTGTCTTCGGTGCCGATGGTGATGCGCTTGCCGTAGAGGGAGCCGGGCGCGATGCGGTCCATGATGTAGAAGCTGGTGCGCTGCGCGCCGGAGAGGCGGCTGCGGCGCTCTTCCTGGATGATCTGGCGCTCGTTCTCGATCTCATCGGGCAGGAGCGAGAGGCGGCCGGTGACATCGGAGAAGAAGAGCAGGCCCTTGCGGAGCAGGTCGGGCGAGCTCTCGGGCATGGAGAGCTGGTAGACCGTCTCGGTCATGTTGGTGTAGGCGTTCTGGTCGCGCCCGAACTGGAGCCCCATCGACTGGAAGAAGGGGACGAGCGTGCCGGGCTCGAAGTTCTCCGAGCCGTTGAAGGCCATGTGCTCGAGGTAGTGCGCGATGCCGCGCTGGTGCTCCTGCTCGTTGTTGGAGCCGGTGCCGAAGTGGACCTGGAGCTCGACGCGGCCCTCGGGCACGTTGTGGCGGCGGATGATGTAGGTGAGGCCGTTGTCGAGCGTGCCGGTGATGAGGCGCGGGTCGGTGGGCAGCGGCTGGGCGAGGGCGGTCGCCGCGGCGAGGGAGAGGACGATGGCGGGGAGGGTGGGGACGCCGGGGTGGCCTGTAAACATGGGGTGGTCCCTTCGGTTGGTGCGTAAAGGCTAGCAGAGAGGGCAAGGGGGGGGTTAGAGCGCCTGGTCGGCGAGGACCCTGCGGCACAGCTCGCGGGTAAGGGCGTGGCCGGACCTGCGGGCGGTGATGGTGCAGGCAGCGAGGGGGCGGCCCAGCAGGGCGAGGTCGCCGATGAGGTCGAGCAGCTTGTGGCGGGAGGGCTCGTCGGCGGTGCGCCAGGTGTTGTCGATGGGCCGGCCGTCGTCGCCGATCACGAGCATGTCCGCGGCGGAGAGGTGCGGGAAGAGGCCGGCGCTGCGGGCGGCCCGGGCCTCGGCGAGCAGCGAGAAGGTGCGGGCGGGGGCGATGTTCTGGGCGTAGGTGTCGGCGGCGTTTGGGGCGGCGGCGTCCCAGGTGGCGGTCTGCGGCGGGATGGGCGAGCCGGGGCCGTAGTCCAGCTCGTATGTGAGCGTGCAGGATGCGCTGCCCGCGCCGGGCTCGAGGCGGATGGAGCCGCCGCCGCCGTCGGTGACCTCGATGACACGCCGGGGCGTGAGGGGCTCCGCAGGTTTGTCGAACTCAACGATGAGGGGCCGCAGCGCCTGCACGAAGGGGAGCGCCGAGCCGTCGAGGATCGGGACCTCGGGGCCGTCGATGTCGATGATGGCGTCGGTAATGTGGAGCCCGGCGAGGGCGGAGAGCACGTGCTCGACCGTGCCCACGGCCCAGCCCCCTATGCCGATGGACGTGTTGCGGATGGGCACGCCCTTGGGCCACTTCGCGGGCAGCCACTCCACGCAGCGGGTGATGTGCGCGGCGGTGGGCCCTCGGCCGGGCGTGGTGAAGGCCAGGCCCGTCGCGAAGGGCGAGGGCCGGATGGTGAGCGTGGCGGGCGCACCGCTGAAGAGGCCCGGCCCGGAGAACGGCGGCGTGGGGGTGGACAGGGTGCGGCGGCGGATGGGCGGGGCCTCCTACTCGGGCTTGTCGCGCTTGGTGAGGCGGCGGACGGCGGCGTAGGTGCGGCGGAACTCGGAGGCGGGAACGGCGGGCACGCCCATCCACGTCGCGCCCGGGGGCATGTCGCTGATGACCGCGGAGCCCGCGGCGAGGCGGGCGCCGGCGCCGATCTCGACGTTGTCCGAGACGCCCACGCCCCCGCCCAGGATCACGCCGTCGCCCAGCACCGCGGAGCCCGCGATGCCGCACTGGCCGCAGATGATGCAGGCCCGGCCGATGCGGACGTTGTGCGCGACCTGCACGAGGTTGTCGATCTTGGTGCCCCGGCCGATGGTGGTGGAGCCGAACTTGGCGCGGTCGATGCAGGAGTTGGCGCCGATCTCGACGTCGTCGCCGATGACGGCGTTGCCGATGTGCGGGATCTTGACCACGCCCCGGCCGTCGGGGCTGGGGCGGAAGCCGAAGCCGTCGGCGCCGACGACCACGCCCGGGTGCAGCAGGCAGCGGGCCCCCACGCGGCAGCGGTCCAGGATGCTCACGTGCGGGTGGAGCGTGGTGGCCTCGCCGACGGACGCGTCCTTCCCGATGTGGACGTGGGAGACCAGGACGGCGCGGTCGGCGATGGTCGCGCCCGGGCCGACGGTGCAGCAGGGCCCGACGCTCGCGGTGGGCGCGATGGCGGCCGTAGGGTCGACGATGGCGGTGGGGTGGACGCCCGGGGCGGGGGGTGTGGGCGCGGGGGCGAAGAGCTCGAGCAGGCGGGCGACGGCGAGGTCGGCGTCGGGGACGACGAGCAGGGCCCGGGACTCACCGGGCGTGTCGGTCAGGCCCGCGAGGGGGACGTCCTTGCTGACCACCGCGGCGGAGGCGCGGCTGGCGGCCCAATCTTTGAGGAAGCGCGGGGCGCGGATGAAGCTGAGCTGCCCGGGCACGGCGTGGTCGAGGGACTCCAGGCCGTGGATGCCGATGGAGCCGGGGCCGATGAGCTGCGCGCCCAGGAGGGCCGCGAGCTGCGCGGTGGTCGTGGGCGGGTTGGGGGCGGGGTCGGGCATGCGCCGTCAGCGGGGCGCGGGGCTGGTGGGGGCGTTGGGGCTGGGGGCCGGGGGCGTGAGGTTGCCGCCGGTGGGCCGGCGCGAGGCGTACTCGGTGTTCATCAGCGTGATGAGGCGGTCGGTGATGTCCAGCGAGTCGCGGGCGAAGAGGATGCGCTTGTTGTCGATCGAGCGCATTACGGCGCCGTCCACGGCGGAGCCCAGCTCGGGCAGGGCCACGCTGCGGTCGTCCACGAGGACCAGGTCGATGCCCTCGCGCTTGGCGAAGCCGTCGATGGCGGCGGTGGCCTTGGTGTAGAGGGTGGTGATGACGTCACCCTTGGTGATGTCGAGCTGGCGCTGGAAGGCCTCGCGCCGGGCCTTGTGGACGGCCATCAGCTCGTTGAGCTCGCTCATGAGTCGGACGCGGGTGGCGTAGTCGTTGGGGGCGACCTTCACCTTAAGGTCGTTCTCGATGCGGTCGATCTCGTCGCCGGTGACCTTGAGCTTGGCCTCGAGGCTCTCCATGGCGAGCTTGGTGTTGGCGTTGAGGGCGGCGCGCTCCTCGAGCCCGTTGACCAGCCGCGCGATGTCCACGATCGCAACGGTCACGGGCGGGGGCGGCGGGGCCGTGGGGGAGGAGATGGCGGTCGGGTAGACCGCGGCGATGGCGAGGAGGGAGACACCGACCACCAGGGCGGCGGTGAGGCGGGAGGTCATCAGTCGCTTCCACGGGCTGAGCATGGGTGCGGGTTCCTATGAGGGGATTGGGGCCCCGGGGGGATGATATGCCGGACGTTAGCCGTTACCAACTTCCCGGTGGGGCCTGCCGATTCCGGGGATCAGCGGAAGGGTACGTCGACGCTGAAACTGAAGACGCGCCGGCGGTCGGTTTCCTCCTTGAGGAGCGGGAAACCGAAGTCAAAGGCGAGGGGGACTGGGCTGAGCTGGGGGACGTAGATGCGCAGGCCGGCGCCGATGGAGACGCGGTAGTTGTCGAGGGTGGGCTCGCCGGCGACGGTGCCCGAGTCGATGAAGCCGACGACGGAGACGATGTCCTCAAAGACGGGCTGGCGGACCTCGGCGCCGGCGAAGAAGCTGAAGGTGCCGCCGATGGGGTCGTCGCCGACGAGGCCGTTGTCGTTGCGGATGCCCACAGGGGAGGCGCCGCGGAAGCCAAAGCCGCGGAAGTCCTGGCCGCCGAGGTAGAAGCGTTCGTAGAAGGGGACGTCGGCCTGGTCCTGGGGGATGTAGCGTGCGGCGGAGGAGAGCTTGAGGGTGGTGGCGCGTCCCAGGACGTCCTCGGAGAGGGCGATGTAGACATCGTAGGTGGCGGTGACCTTGGTGAAGGCGGACTCGCCGAAGAACTGGTCGACGCCGAACTGAACGCGGTTGCCGCGCTTGGGGAAGCTGATGTCGTCGAAGCTGGAGCGTGAGACCGAGACTCCGATGGCGGTCTGGAGGCGCTGGTCCTCCACGGCGTAGTAGTCGGTGGGGGCGTCGGCGTCGATGGAGGTGAGCTCGACCTGCTCGATGCGGAGGGGGATGGAGAGGTTCCAGCGCGAGCCGAAGCGCTGGCCGACGGAGAAGATCATGCCGACGCGCTGCTCGTCGTAGGCGCGGAACTCGCGGTTGCGGTAGAAGGCGCGGGCGCTGCCGGAGTAGTCGGTGCCGAAGACGGAGGGGTCGGCGAGGGAGGCGGAGAGCTCGTTGACCTCGGTGCCGGGGAGGGCGGAGAGGGTGAAGGTCTGGCCGCCGCCGCGGAAGGCGTTGCCGCGGAGGAACTCGCCGAAGGTGTCGGGGGTGTCGCTGAGGTCGAAGTTGGTCTGCTGGATGGAGATCTGGCCGACGAGGCCGCCGTCGGAGCCGACCGATCCGCCGAAGATGAACTTGCCGGTGTTGGTTTCCTCGACCTGGACGAGCACGTCGCGGTAGCCGGGGTTGTCGAGGTCCTCGGGCTGAAGGGTGACCTTGACGCCCGAGGGGTTGAAGAGGCGGGTGTTCTTGAGGCGGCGCTCGGTCTCGCGGACCTGGGTGGTGTCGAGGGGGCGGTCGGGCAGGACGGTGACGTGCTGGCGGATGACGTCGTCGCGGGTGATGTCGTTGCCCTGGATTTCGACGGCGCCGGTCTTCCAGGCGCGGCCCTGCTGAACGACCAGGACGACATCGACGAAGGGCTGCTGGGTGTCGCGGCTCTCGCGCTTGGAGACCTGCGCATCGGCGTAGCCCATGATGCCGTAGGCGTCGCGGACGGAGTCGACGGCCTTCTTGAGGCCGGCGTCGCTGTACGCGTCGCCGGGCTGGACCTCCATCAGGGCCAGGAGCTGCGCCTCGGTGAAGACGGGGACGTCCTCCGGCGCGAGGACCAGGCGGAGGCTTCGGAGGGTGTAGACGCGGCCCTCTTCGATGTTGAAGTTGACGATGGCCTCGCGCCCGTCGGGCGAGGGGACCAGGTCCCAGTCGACGCGGACGTCGAGGTAGCCCTTGTCGCGGTAGAACTGGATGAGCGATGAGACGTCCAGGGCGAGCTGGTCGGTGTCGACGGGGGACTTCTTGAGGAGCCAGGCCTCGCGGGTCTTGATGCTGTTGAGCAGCTCGCCGCGGGCGAAGGAGACGCCGCCCTTGAAGTTGACGACCGAGACGCGGGTGCGTTCGCCCTCGCGGACGCGGAAGAGGACGACGCCGGAGCGGTTGAGCTCTTCCTCGTCGAGGGTGACCAGGGCGTTGTAGTAGCCCTTGTCGCGGTAGCGTTGCTCGATGCCGCGGGCGATGCGGCCGAGCATGGTCTGATCGACAGGGGCGCCGACCCAGGCCTCGCCGGTTCCGATGAGGTCTTCATCGCTGAAGGCGCGGTTTCCGACGGTCTGCACGGCGGCGACCAGGGGCTGGGGGTCGAGGATGTAGATGAGCTCGACGGAGCCGTCGACCAGCTCCTGCACGCGGCTCTCGACGCGCTTGAAGCGGCCCAGGCGGTTGAGTCGGGCGATGTCGTCGCTGACGAGCGCGGCGGAGAAGGGCGAGCTCTCGCGCAGGCGCAGGGAGTTGCGCGCGAGGTTCTCGGTGACGGGGTCGAGCGGCGGGCCGGGGAGGAGCTCGCCCGCGGCGTCGGGGGCGGCGCGGTCGGGCTGGCGCAGCGTGATCTTGCGGATCAGCTTGCCCTCGAAGGGTTCGAGCTCGGGCGGCACGGCGGGCAGCGGGGGCGCGGAGGGGGGCGGGGGCTCGGGCTGGGCGAGCGCCCTGCCGGTGGTGGCCCAGAGGGCGGCGCCGAGCATCAGGAGTGTGGAACGGGGGACGGGCATCGTGGGTCAGGACAATACCCTGCAAAGCTGGTGGGCACAAACCAGGTGCGTTGGGTATCCTTCAGGCATGTCGGCAGCACCGAAGCATCCGAGCAATGTGGGCTATACCGGTCTGCGGATGACGGCGGACGAGTTCTTTGGGATCGGCGAGACCAGGGCCCGGTACGAGTTGATCGACGGAGTCGTTGTGATGTCTCCGAGTCCTACGCCTATCCACTGGGCGATCGTGAGGCTGCTGCTCCGCGGCCTCGAGGAATGGAATACCCAGGCCGAGATCTTTGCGGACATCGATGTGCGTCTGCGGAAGGACCTCGTGTACCGGCCCGACCTGTCCGTGTACCGTCCCGGGCGTTTCGCGCAGATTCCAATGCGGCTGGATACACCCCCGGACCTCATTGTCGAGGTGCTCTCGCCCGACAACAAGGCCACAGACCTGATCACCAAAAAGGCGGATTACGAGCGGTTCGGGGTGGGCGAGTACTGGGTGATCGACCCCGCCGACGGGAGCACGCGCGCCTGGGTGCGGGACGAGGGGAAGTTTGTCGACCATCCCCGCGTGGGGCAGACGCTGGCTTCCTCGGCGCTGGAGGGGTTCGTGTTCGACCTCAGAGAAGTCTGGAAGCTCTGCCGCCGGCAGCAGTGACGCTTACTGCAGCGTCACCGGCATCACGACGTACACAAAGTCGTTGCCGCTCTTGATCAGGCCCGGCTTGCCCGGGGCCTTGAGCTCCATGATGACCTCGGGCTCGGTCATCACCTTCAGCGCATCCACGATGAACTGGGGGTTGAAGCCGATCTCGATGTCGTCGCCGTCGTAGCCGGCCAGGTCGACCTTGACGTTGGCCTCGCCCATCTCGGGTGCGCGGCTGGAGAGCTCCAGCTGCTTGCCCTTGCCGGAGAAGGCCAGGCGCACGCCGCGGGATTCCTCGTTGGTGAGCAGTGCGGCGCGGCGGACGGCGGAGGAGACGCTCTCGCGGTCGAAGGTGACCTTCTTGTCCTGGTCCTTGGGGATGACGTCCTCGTAGGGGGGGAAGGCGCCCTCGACGAGGTTGGAGACCAGGACGGCTCGGCCGGGGCTCGCGGCGGTGCCGAAGCTGAACAGGATCTGGTTGTCGGTGATGGCGACCTGGACCGGCTCCTCGTGCTCGGAGATGAGCCGCTGGAGCATGGTGAGCGCCTTGGTGGGGATGATGCAGGAGACGGCCTTGGCGTCCTTCTCGCCGCCGGAGAGGTTGGCGCGGGCGAGGGCCAGGCGCCGGCCGTCGGTGGCGACCATCTCGAGGCGCTTGCCGTCGCGCTTGAGCAGCACGCCGTTGATGGCGTAGCGGGAGTTCTCGCGGGCGGTGGCGAAGAGCGTGCGCGACACGAGCTGGGCGAGGCTGCCCGCCGGGTGCGTGATCATCGCCTTGGCCTTGGGGTGGTCGGCGTTGCCGGTGGAGAGGGTCGTGAAGTCGGGGATGGGTGGGAAGTCGGCGGGGGGGTAGCCGAAGACCTTGAAGTGGGCATCGGCGCCGCGGATGTGGCAGACCTCGTTCTCGACCTCGAGGGTGAGCGTGGGGTCGCCGTCCTCGGCGGAGACGATCTGGCGGAGCTTGTCGGCGGGGATGAGGGCCTCACCGGGCTGCTGGACATCGACCTGCGTGAGGGTGAGCTTGAGGGCGACCTCGGCGTCGGTGGCGGAGAGGGTGAGGTCACCCGCGCCGTTGGCCTTGGAGGCGGTGAGCTTGACGCAGGTGAGCTGGACGCGGGGGGTGCGTGCCGCGACGGCCCCTGAGACCAGGTTGATGGCTTCCAGCAGCGCGGTGCGATCGCAAATGACCTTCATGGGGCTCCGTCCTTTATAGAGGCCGGAGTGTATCGAACTCGCGGCGGGGGAGCGGCCTTACCGACAGCGCTCAGCCGGAGGCCGAGCGGCGGCGCGACCGCTCAGCCCCTGCCGGGGGGCATGGAAACTCCCCCAGGAGGGTTTCCAGTGCCGCGACGACGGGGGCGGCGCGGCCGGTGGCTTGGTAGAGGGTGGTGGGGGGGTAGGCGTCCAGCACCAGGCGGGTGATGAGGTTGATGCGCTGGAGGTCTTTGAGGGCCAGCGTGAGGGCCCGGTCGGTGATGTCGAGCGAGGTGCGGAGCTCGGAAAAGCGGGCCCCGCCGTGGGTCCGGCTCACCAGGCTCAGGACGGGGAGCGACCATTTTTTGAGGGCGGCGTCGAGGAGGTTGTGGGCGGCGAGGGTGTCGTGGAGGTCTTGGAATCGCGGGCCGATCTGGAGGGCGCGGGTGGTGAGCAGGTATTCGGGGCGCAAAGGGTGTCCGTAACCGGGGTTGCGCATGACCAGCCCGAGCCTGGCCAGGTGTGCGAGGGTGTCGCGGATGGCCTTGCGGCTGGCCCCGGTGCGGGCGGCCAGCGTGACGAACTTGGCGCCTTTGGCGCGGTGGAGCTCTGCCAGAACCGGGAGGGACCAGCGTCGTTCGAGGAGGGTGGGGAGGGGGATGGGAATCATGAGGCGGGGCTTGACACGTTCGGGAAGTTACTATACAAACGTACCATTGCCGGTGCAAGCCCGCCGGCCGGAAAACACACCCTGAAAGGAGATCGCGATGCCCTCACCCCTGAACTTCGACGGCGGACTGACCCTCTCGATCCAGTGCAAAGACCGCAAGGCGTCCGCCAAGTGGTACACCGACGTGCTGGGCTTCCCGCTGCTGTACGACGTGGCGGAGATCGGCTGGTGCGAACTGGCCACGGAGACCAAGGGCGTCAACATCGGCCTGTCGGAGACCGAGAAGCCCAAGGTGGGGGCGGGCCCCGTGCCGACGTTCGGCGTCAAGGACATCGACCAGGCCCGCGCGATGATGGAGGGCAAGAAGGTGCGCTTCGACGGCCCGACGCACGAGTTCCCGGGGATGGTGAAGCTGGCGACGTTCTTCGACCCCGACGGCAACGCGCTGATGTTGTTCCAGGACCTGCAGAAGCACTGAGCACGCCCCACTCCAGGAGACGCACGATGACCAGGCTCGTTTCAATCGCGGCGATCACGGCGATGACCGGTGCCGCGTTGTTCGCTCAGCACTCCAACCACCTCGCGCAGCCCGAGGCCGCGCCAGCCAAGGCGACGGCCCCCGCGCCCGGCAAGCCGACCAAAGCGCAGGCGCTCGCGGCGTTCGAAAAGCTCAAGGGCTTCGAGGGACGCTGGCAGTGCAGCAGCCCGGGGCTGGGCGAGTTCAAGGAGAGCTACCGCGTCATCGCCGGCGGGAGCGTTCTCATGGGCAACGAGATGGAGGACAAGCCCGAGATGGCGATGGTCACCATGTACCACATGGACGGCGACGCCCTGATGCTCACCCACTACTGCGTGGCGAAAAACCAGCCGCGGCTGGTGGCGACGAAGATCGCCGACGACCTCTCCTCGATCGCGTTCGAGTACAAGGACGGGACGAACCTCGCCTCGCGGGATGTGGGGCACATGGACAGCGTGGTGATCAACTTCGTCGATGCCGACAGCTTCAACAGCCGCTGGAGCTGGTACGAGAAGGGCAAGGAGGCGTGGATGGAGGCGGTGACGGCCAAGCGGATCAAGTAAGTCCCCCGGTCAGCAGCCCGACGGACGCGGCCTCGCGGCGTGTCCGTTTTTTGTTGCGCCCGAAAAATCGGGGAGGGGCTGCAAGATCGCCCCCGGGTGTGGGAAGTCATGGGGTCCCCAACCCTCACAACACCAGCCGCGGAACGCGGCCTAACCAAAGGACGAGACCCATGAAGACTGTTCTGTCCAGCGCGATGATTCTGTCCACGTTTGCCGGCTCGGCGTTCGCCCAGGTGCAGTACGTGAGCGGCCTGGGCCACACGCCCACCGGCAGCGCGGTGCTGGGGACGCCGGAGGGGCGGCGGCTGCCCGTCACGAACCTGGGCTCGTCGGGGCAGGACGGCGTGGAGGTACACCTGCGGTCGGCGACGGGCGGGAGCGTGGGCGTTGACATCGGCCCGGCGCTCGCCGCGGGCGGCGAGATCAAGGTCAAGATCAGGGGCTGGGACGGGGTGATCTACGGCAACCACCGCGTGAGCAGCGGGACCGACGGCTCTCCGGTGCTCACGGTGGACTTCGGCGGCACGGGCGTGACGGGCCTGCACATCCAGCTGCTCGACGACACGGGGACGGTGGTCTCGGTCTACGAGGTCGACGGCCCGCTGGCCCACGTGGGCGTGCCCAACTTCACCTGCCCCAACGGCGGCACGCCGTACTACATGTCCGGCTGGCGGCAGGTGTGCCCGACGTGCCCGCCCTTCTTCTGGCAGGGCTGGGTGTGCGTGGGGCCCAACGGCGAGGACATGGGCACCTTCACCACCGAGCGGATTATCGTCACGCCGCAGGTCGGCCCGGGCCTGCCCAGCCTGCCCGACATGGAGGCGATGATCCTGGGGGCCGCGGGCGTGCCGAGCATGAGCGTCGCCGCGGCGAGCCTGGACACCTTCGGAGTGCAGTGCTGGGGCGTGGGCGGGGCGCAGATCGAGGAGGTGTGCGATGCGGTCGGCGGCTGCGACGACTCAGGCCTGCTGGTCTCGAACCTGGGCAGCAGCGGGCAGGGCGGCGTGTCGATCGACCCGGGCCCCAACGCGGGCGAGGTCGAGGTGCAGACGGGCAAGGGCAACTGCTGCCGCGGGCACGTGACGCTGCTGAAGGCCTACGACGATGACGGCGCGGAGATGCGGGTGTCGCGGACGCTGGACGACATCCTGCCCGACGGCTCGACGCTTGAGCTGATCGATGCGGACTTCACGGCGCTGGGCGCCACCGGCTATGTCGTGACGTGCTACGACCCCAACGGCAACCCCATCGGCGACCCGCAGGCCTTCATCGGCGGGGGCTCGCCGCCGGTCTTCACCAACCGCTGCCCGCCCGGGAGCATCGAGAAGTGGGTCAACCAGGGCACGCCCAACAACCCGGTGTGGTGGTTCGAGGGCTGCATCGGGCAGTTCCACCGCATGGCGTTCCCCAGCGGTCTGGCGTACGAGGGTGTGGCGTCGTTCAGCCTGACGCCGCTGGGCCAGACCGTCCCCGCTTCGGGCTAGGTCCGGCACGTGGTCATCACCAAGAACGGCACGGAGATGGAGCTCAAGCGCGTGATCGTGCGCCCGCCCAACCACGTGCCCGCCTGCGGCACCGCCGACTTCGACGGCGACGGCGACATCGGCACCGACGGCGACATTGAGGCCTTCTTCGCCTGCCTGGCGGGCAGCTGCTGCCCCTCGTGCTACGCGGGCGGGGCGGACTTCAATGCCGACGGCGACCTGGGCACCGACGCGGACATCGAGAGCTTCTTCCGGGTGCTCGCGGGCGGGCCGTGCTGAGGATTGAAGCGGTGAACAGGTGATCAGCCCGAGAATCCCGACGCGGCCCTGAGGGGCGGCCGCGGACAAACCCCGCCGGGTGGCGGGTTTTTTCTTTGCCCGGAGCCCGGTTTCCGGACGATGCAGGGCTAGCCAGCGGAGGGTAAACAGGTATCTTGATTGGTGTCTTATTCGGGGTTGGGGCCAGAGAGGGTCCGCTCGGGCCGGCGCGGTCTTTGCAGGAGTCAGGGGTGATCAAGAAGCTGTTGTGCGCGTTGTTCGCGTTCTCGTCCCACGCCGCGGCCCAGCCGCAGCCCTCCCCGCTGGTCGTGACGGGCACGACACCGCAGGGTGTCGCATCGCTGTGGCTGGACATGGTGGGGTACGACGCGCTGCGGCCGGCTCAGCAGGCCCAGCTCACGGGCTTCGTGCTCGGGCCTGGCCACGCGGTGGACGTCTCGCTGACGCGGTTCGAGCTGTTCACGCCGGAGGCGGCGGTGCTGTCGCACGACGAGCCGGCGGCCCGCCCGGACGTGCAGCTCTGGCGCGGGAGCGTGGACGGCGCGCCGGGGTCGGTGGTGTACCTCGCGCTCTCGCCGCTGGGCAGCAACGGCTACGTGCAGATGGGCGGCTCCACGTACATCGTCTCAAGCGGTGACCAGGGGCAGATGCCCACGGTGGTGTACGACCTGGCGAGCCCGGCGGGGGCGGGGATCAACTTCTCGCTGCCGGTGTGCGGCGGTGCGGTGGCGGTGGACGTTGGCCCCGAGCCCTTCGGCGGCAGCCCCTACTCGAACCGGACGTACACGTGCCGGACCTTCACGATCGCGGTGGACTGCGACACGGAGTTCACCAGCAACCGCTTCGGCGGCAACCACACCAACGCGCAGGCGTACGCGACGATGCTGATGGGCGCGGTGAGCGAGATCTATCAGCGCGACGCGAATATGACGCTGCAGCTCTCGTTCCTGCGGACGTGGGGGCCGGGGGACCCGTACAGCCAGAGCAACACCAGCGAGACGCTGCCGGAGTTCGCGGGGTACTGGCAGACGAACATGGGGCACGTGCCGCGGAGCCTGGCGCACCTGCTGAGCGCCCGCGGTCTGGGCGGCGGGATCGCGTACCTGCGTGCGGCGTGCAATCCGAATATCGGCTTCGGGGTGTCGGCGAACATCAACGGCTCGTTCCCCTACCCGCTCCAGGACAACCGCTCGCAGAACTGGGACCCGATGGTGGTGGCCCACGAGCTGGGGCACAACTTCGGCACGGGGCACACGCACGACCCGGGCTCGTACAACCCGATCATCGACGGGTGCGGCAGCAGCCCGCAGAACTGCACGAACGCGAACCAGGGCACGATCATGAGCTACTGCCACACGTGCAGCGGCGGCATGAGCAACATCAAGCTCAGCTTCGGCACGCGGGTGGTGCAGGCGATGCGGCTGTGGCTGGACAGCGCGGCGACGCTCTGCGGCGTGACGCAGGGGGCCAGCTCGACGATCACGCAGCACCCACAGGAGACCATCGTGGTCGAGGGGCAGACGGCGGCCATGACGGTGGCGACCACCGGCCAGACGCCGGTGGGCTACCAGTGGAAGCGCAACGGCGCGGCGCTGGACGACGGCGGGCGGATCAGCGGCGCGACCTCCGCGACGCTCACCATCCAGAGCGTGGAACCCGGCGATGCGGGCAACTTCTCTGTTACGGTGCTGTCGCCCTGCGGGCCGGTGAACAGCCAGGCCGCGTGGCTGGGCGTGATCACCTGCCCGATCATCGCGCAGCAGCCCTCGGGCGCGGCGGTGACCGAGGGGCAGCCGGTGACGCTCACGGTCAACGCGGGCGGCTCGCTGCCGCGGACGTACCAGTGGCGGCGGGCCGGTCAGGCGGTGGCGAACGCGGCGGGCGTGACTGGGGCGACGGGCAACACGCTGCAGATCGCCGCGGCGACCGCGGAGCACGCGGGCGACTACGACGTGGTGGTGGCCAACCCGTGCGGGCAGGTGGTGAGCAACGCGGCAACGGTGACGGTCAACCCGGCGCCGCCCACCTGCGGCACGGCGGACTATGACGGCGATGGGGACTTGGGGACGGACGCGGACATCGAGGCGTTCTTCGCGTGCCTGGGCGGGAGCTGCTGCGGGACGTGCTTCGCGTTCGGCGCGGACTTCAACATGGACGGGGATATCGGGACGGACGCGGACATCGAGGCGTTCTTCCGGGTGCTGGCGGGCGGGGATTGCTAGCGGCCCGCGGCACGGGCCGGATCGAACAGCGCCGCGTCCTGGCTCTCGCCGGTGGTGATCAGCTCGCGGAGGATCCGCGCCGCGACGGGCGCGAAGGATGAGCCGTTGGCCCCGTAACAGAGCGCGGTATAAACGCCCTTGCGCACGCGCCCGATGTACGGCAGCGAATCGGGCGATTCGATGAAGAACCCCGACCACGCGAACGCGGGCTCAACCCGGACCTTCGGGAACAGGTGCCAGAGGCGGGCCATGAGGTGGCTCGTCTTGTCGGGGATCAGCGCATCGCGATCCGCGGCGGTGAGGCCCTGCTCATCCCCGCCCCCGATGAGCACGCGGTTGTCGGGCGTGGTGCGCAGGTAGAGGTAGGCGCGTGCCGTGGTGCAGATGAGGGCGCGGTCGTCCCAGCCCTTGAGGGCCGGGGCCGGGGTTGTCGCGAGCGCATAGGTGCTGGAGAGCGTGAGCGCCTCGCGCCCGGGCAGGCAGTCCGCGGCCTCGTACCCGCCCGCGAGCACAATGTGTTTGCATGTCACTACGCCGCCGGCGTCGGTGGCGACCTCGAAGGGCGGCGGGCCGGCGGGAGCGGTGGCTTTGCTGTGAGAGTGGATGAGCGCACCGTGGTCGAACGCATCATCAAGCAGCGCGTGGGTCAGCGCGAAGGGGTCCACCTCCGCACAGCCGGCGGACCACAGCGCCGCCGGCGCGGTGAAGGGGTAGCGGTCTTCGATGGCGGCGCGGGTGAGCTGCGTGACCTCGAAGCCCGCCTCGCGCCGGGAGCGCAGCTCGCGCTGGAGCATCTCCGCAGCGGCCGGGTCGTGCGCGACCAGCAGCGAAGGGCGGCGCTCGAATCCGCAGACGTCGGGGAGGTCGGCGCAGATGGCGGCGGTGCGTTCGATGCCGTCTTGGGCGAGGCGGTAGCACCGCGCGGCGCTTGCCTCGCCGACCTGCTCGGCGAGCTGGTGCAGGGGTGTGTCCAGCTCGTAGCTGAGCAGCGCGGTGCTCGCGGCGGTGGAGCCCCGCCCCGGCTCGCGCCGGTCGGTGACGATCACTTTCAGCCCAGCGCGGGCGAGCTCGTACGCGGCCATCGCGCCGGCGAGCCCGGCGCCGATGATGAGCACATCGCCCTCAAGGTCGCGGGTGAGCGCGGGGTAGCGGGGTGGAGGTGGGTTGATCGCGGGCCACGGCGGGCAGCAGGAACGCAGGGTGAGGGGGTGCATGCCGCGGGAGTGTGGGGCACGCGGGGGGCGGGGCGGCCGGTGTGAACGGTGAGATCCTCTTCAGGCCGCCGGGCGTGAGCGGCGGGACGAACCGGAGCGGGATGGGGGAGGGGCCACCTGAGCGGCCCGTGCGGAGGGGCGGGGGACGTTCAGCCCGTCCTCCCGCATGCCCGCGATGTGGAGGGCGACCGCGGCGCGCATCGCGGCCCGGGTCGCGGCGGGGGTTTTCCCCGTGGCCACGCAGCCGGGCAGGTCGGGTGCGAAGGCCGAGAAGTTGCGGCCGGCCTTCTCGATGACGATGAGGTACTTCATTCCTGCTCCTTCAAACCGGCCTGCCTCAGAATGCTATTCAGCGTGCCGCGTGCCAGGTCGTCGCTCATTTTGCCCGCGATGGTGACGCGGCCAGGCTTCGACGCGTGTTTGAACTGGCGGTGGCTCGAGCCCGAAGACTTCACCAGCCTCCAGCCGTCGGACTCGATCAGCCGGATCACTTCACGAACTTTCATCGTGGGCATTGACGGCTCCTCCAGCGGCCCGAGACCTGCCGCTTCACCAGGTCGCGGAAGGCCTTGCCGTCCACGTGGCACGCGGGGGGCATGGGCGGGGGCGGGGTGAGCAGGCCGGACCACACGCCCCTGGCAACGCACCACTGGCGGCGGGGCGAGAGGCCCGCCAGGCGGCTGGCCCACGCGAAGCCCGCGAGCATCCCGATGCGCTTCGACAGCCGCCGTCCGTGCCGGCGCGCCACCCACGCCCAGTTGCGGGTGGCGAGGGTGAGCCAGCGGTCGGGCTTGCGGGTGGCGGCGGGGCTGTCGTGCCACACGATCCAGGCGGGGTCGAACCACACGTCGTAGCCCGCGGCGAGCAGCTTCAGCGCGAGGTCGGTGTCGTTGCGGTAGAGGAAGAACGACTCCTCGTAGCCGCCCACGGCGGCCCACGCGTCGCGCCGGATGAGGTTGCCGCAGCCCATCACCGGCCAGCGGGCCTGCGGGACGCCCTCGTGCCGCCACTCCTCGGCGAGCGTGGCGGGGTGCCTGGGCAGCAGCGCGACGGCGCCGGTGGCGGGGCGCGTGCGGAGCAGGGCGAGGGCGGCGACCAGGGCGTCGGGCTCGGGCCAGGCGTCGTCATCAAGGATGAGCAGCATGTCGCCTTTGGCGTGCGCCACGCCGCGGTTGAAGCCCGCGACGCCCTCGTTGTGCGCCAGGGCCAGCAGCAGCGCGTTCGGGAACAGGTCGCGGACCATGCCCGCAGAGCCGTCGGTGGAGGCGTTGTCCACGACGATCACCTGGCCCGCGGCCGGCGTGGGCTGCGCGGAGAGCTTCTCCAGCGTGCGCCGCAGCGCATCGCGCCGGTTGTAGGAAAGGATCACGACGCTCAGCACGCGTGCAGCGTACCGGTCAGGCCACGGGCGCGGGGGCCGCGGCGGGGACCTCGGCGACGGGCGCCTCGACCGGCGGCGGGGGCTTCAGGGCCGGGCGGTAGGGCGGCGCGGGCGGGAGCTGCATGGTGTGAGGGCCGCGGAGGCCGATACCCACGGCGAGCTTCAGGCCGCGGGCCATGATGCCGGTGGCCTTGGCCAGCGCGGCGAAACGGCGGGGCTTGCGGACCAGCAGGCCCTCGGTGGTGACCTGGATAAGGACCTTGCCGCGGAACCAGGAGGTGGGCCAGCCGGTGGGGACGATGGCGACATCGGCGCTGGGGCCGACCAGGAGCCTCCAGGCGGCGCCGGCGAAGTCGTGCCAGAGGTGGCCCTCGAGGGCGCGGTGTCGCCAGATCTTGCGTTCACGGGGCCAGCGGAAGTCCATCTTCTTGAGCTCGCGCCGGAAGTCCTCAAAGCCGGGGATGCGGGACTTAAGGAGCGGGTGGACCCAGAGCGATGGGTTGGCGACGCCGTCCTTCTTCAGGGACTCGAGCTCGCCGTTCACGACCTGTTTGATGTCACGGAAGGGCTTAAAGCCCAGCGGCTTCACCACATCGCGGGGCTCGATGTTGGGGAACCGCTTGTGCAGCGCATCCTCCAGGCCTTTGAGGTGCAGCTCGGCGAGCTCTTCCAGGCCCATCATGGCCTGGCCCACGGCACGGGGGATCTCACGCAGGGCCCGCTTGAACCGGACCCAGCTCCCCAGCTTCATGCCGTCGATGTGCGAGAAGCAGTTGCGGGCGATGTAGTAGCGGCCCCAGGTGACGTAGCGGCGGTTGCCGGGCGGGTGGTAGGCGCGGCTCTTGGGCGCGCCCACGATGCGCAGGCCGGTCTTGGCGCGCATCTGGATGCACCAGTCGATGTCGTCGTAATAGATGAAGTTCTCGGGGAAGAGCCCGGTCTGCTCGATCGCGGTGCGGCGGACCAGGCCGCTGCACGCGGCGAGGTAGTCGGCCGGGACCAGGAACCGGCGGTCGATCGGGTGGCAGGGGAGGATGTACCCGTTTTTGCGGGTGATGATCGCGCCCGTCTCCCACGTGTGGCCGGTGGGGATGTCGCCCAGGGCCGAGCCGACACCGCCGACCTTCGGGCGGGAGGCCAGCACCTTGACCATCTCCCGGAGGCACTTGCGTGCGACGCGTGCGTCGCTGTCGAGCCACCAGATGAAGTCGGGCTGGCCGAGCTCGCCCGTAAGCCCTGCCCCGGAGAGGACATGGGACATGCCGAGGTTGAAGCCGCCCGAGCCGCCGGTGTTCTTATCGGACCTGACAAACTCGACCGTCAGGCCTTCGGGGACGGGGAGGGTGGCCAGGGGTTCCGTGGAGGCGTTGTCGACCACCGTCAGCCAGAGCTGAATAGGGCGGCCCCTGACCGGACGGAGGTCCTGGCGGGCGACATCCTCAAAGAGCTTGGCGAGGTCCTGGCGGCGGTTGAAGCAGGGGACGACCGCGGCGACCTTCCACGGGCGTGGATTGTGGGCGGGGTGTGAAGAATGGCCGTTGCTGTGGACAGCCTGTGAGCCGTTGGCGTGGGTGAGGGCCTCAAGGCCCACAACAGCCGGGCGGCTGCGCAGCGGGGGATGGTCCATTGGGCGTGAGTATACGCGTAAACCCCCGGGTTGGCCGGGCCTTGGGCGCGCGGCGGGGGTTCGTCGCGCAGCCCCCGGGCGGCTCGGAAGGCGTAAACGCCGTGGGTCTATGCACTTTTCCCGCGCCGAATCGCGGGTTGTCGAGTAGGATGGGGGACCGGGTGGCGCGGCGGCCGACCCGGGAACCGCGGGCCGCGCGCCCGTGTACAGGTACAGGTAGATGTCAGGCTGGGTCGCCCGCGTCCATTGGATCGGAAGCCGACCCTCTGAACCCCACGACGGAGGCCTCATGGCGTCGATGTTCACCACCCACGGCCGGTCTATCACCGCCCTTCTCGCCCGCCTGATCGCCACCCGTTCCGGGCGTGCGCCGGCGGTGACGCCGTTCGAGTCGCTCGAGGCCCGCCAGCTCCTGGCCAACAGCCCCCTGCCGACGATCGGGGACCTCGAGAGCCCGAACAACACGGTGGTGCGGATCGAGACCAACTTCGGCGACTTTGACATCGAGCTGTTCAACAGCGCCGCGCCCATCACGGTGGCCAACTTCCTGAACTACGTCACCAGCGGCCGCTACGACGAGACCTTCTTCCACCGCTCGGCGTTCAACCCCGACAACTCCCCGTTCGTGCTCCAGGGCGGCGGCTTCGCGTTCGACGACACCGCGGGCCTGACCACGGTCCAGACCGACGCGGCGATCGTGCGCGAGCTGACGGGCCGGCAGAACGACGCGCGGACGGTGGCGATGGCGCGGCTCAACGCGCTGAACACCGCGACCAGCCAGTTCTTCATCAACTACGTCGACAACGACTTCCTGAACCCCGACTCGCAGGGCAACGGCGGCTACACGGTGTTCGGGCGCATCATCAAGGGCTGGGAGGTGGTGCAGACCATCCAGGGCCTGGCGCACCCGGACCTGACGGGCCAGGCGCGGTTTGCGGGCCCGGAGGCGAGCAACTTCGGCACGGTGCCGGTGAACAACACGTTCAACTCCGGCGCGGGCGTGCGCGAGCAGGACCTGGTGACGATCGTCAACGCGGAGATCATCAAGCCCGCGTCCACCGCCGGCTTCTTTTCGCAGACCATCGTCTACCCCGAGGGCTTCCGCTCGGCCCAGTCGTCCGAGTCGATCACGCTCAAGAACACCAACAACCAGGCCGCGAGCTACCAGGTCATCGTCCACTACGAGACGGGGCTGCGCGACGTGGTGATCGCGTCGGGCACGATCGCGGGCAACTCCTCGCTCAACGTGTCGATCTCCGACTTCGCGCAGGCGGGCCTGAACCTGGTGCGGTCGGACACGCCGTACTCGATCGAGGTGCAGTCGGCGTTCCCGGAGGCGGTCACCAACCCGCAGCCGATCTCGGCGACGAGCCACCGCGTGGACTTCAACGGCGCGACCAGCGAGGACTTCTACAACCCCGCCGCGGCCCCCGCGGGCACCTTCCCCATGCGGACGTGGGACCTGCCCCGCATCGAGCGGAACAACCTGAGCCGCGAGTTCATCACGTACCAGAACCTCTCCGACGCCCCCGGCACGATCACGTTCACGTTCCGGCACGCGACGGGCACCAGCACCGTCACGCGGATCGTCGAGCCCTACCGGCGCGGCGGGGTGGAGGTTGGCCTGCTGAACCTGCCGCAGGGCGCCATGTCCGTGCGGCTCACCTCGACGGTGGACATCGTCGTGGGCGCCAGCGACTGGGACCTGCCGCAGACCGACGTCGCGCCCACCGCGGCGTACACGCCCGCGTTCGGCCTGCTGGGCCTGGAGGGCGGCGGCTCCACGACCGGCGGCCTGGCGTTCGCCAAGGCCCAGAACGGTTTCACGAACACGATCAGCATCGCGAACATGGGCAGCTCCGCCGCGTCGGTCACGCTGCGGTTCTGGCCCAACAACACCACCAACAGCACCGCCATCACGCGGACGGTGCTGGTGCCCGCGAACAACCGCAACGACTTCGCCATCACCTCCGCCGACCTGGGCGTGACCGACGGCAGCACCTTCACGGTGACGTACGCCTCGACCGCCCCCGTCAGCGCGCAGTACACCAGCTTCGACTCCACGGGCCGCAACATCGCCTCGGGCAAGAAGGCCGACGGCTACTCGACGACCTTCGTGCGCAACGTCGCGCCGGTGGAGTACTTCGCCGGCCAGCTCGACCCCACCAACAGCGGCCAGACCGAGGTCGTGAGCATCTTCAACCCCTTCTCCGACACCGACGTGAGCTTCACAGCGACCGTCCGGTACGTGTTCAGCGACGGCACTGTCATCGACGGCTCGACCGTCACGCTGGGGGCCAACGGGCGGGCCGAGGTTGCGACGCGCTCGCTCGCGGCGGTGCTGGCCAAGATCAGCAGCGGGGCCCAGTTCCGCACCTACGGCATCCAGGTCTTCGGCACCGCCATCAACTCCGGCAACAGCGCCACCACCCAGACCGCCGGCGTCGTCTCCCTCACGCGGATGGACACGACCAACGGCCGGGCGGTGATCTCGCGCGGCCTGAGCTCGGCCCAGGGCCTGGCCCTCAACGACCCGATCTTCGCCTGACCGGCCAAGGCCGGGTACGCTCATGGCCCCACGGCACGCGCCCCGAGCGCGCCGCCGCGGAGCGTGATGTCAGCCAAGACCCGACCGCCAACCCCGCCCAAGAACGCCTTCTGGCACTTCGCCCGGGGGATGCTGCGCTACCGCTGGCTGGTGGCGGGCACGCTGGTCATGGCGGTGCTGTCGGGGTTCACCCTGGGCGTGGGGATCATCGGGGCCCGGCCGGTGCTGGAGGGGCTGCTCGCCACCGGCGAGAACCGCAAGGACCTGCCGGTTCTGGCCCGGGAGCTGAACGCCGGGCTGTCGCGCCTGCCCCCGCCCTTTGACGGTCTCCAGGTCCCGCAGAGCACGATCGACGCGCTGCCGACGGGCCCCTTCACGGCGCTGGCGGTGGTGATGGGGGTGCTCGCCGTGATCACGGTGATCGGCGCGATCGCCAACTTCCTGCACGCCTACCTGTCGCTCACGGTCGTCAACCGCACCGTCACGAACATCCGGCGGCAGGCGTTCTTCGCCACGCTCCGCGCCCCGCTCCGGAGCGTCGTGCGCAGCGGCACCGCCGACATCATCAGCCGCATCGTGAACGACAGCAACAAGCTCATGGAGGGGCTCAACGTCCTGATGAGCAAGGCCGTGCTCCAGTCGCTCAAGGGGGTCGCGGGGCTCGCGGCGGCGCTCTACTTCAACGCGTTTGTCACGCTGGGCGCCCTGCTGGTGGCCCCGGCGATGTACACCGTGATCCGCAAGCTGGGCAAGCGGATCAAGCGGGCCGCCAACGCGGCGCTCCAGAGCCAGTCCACGCTCCTGGGCGCGGCGACCGAGTCGCTCCAGGCTCTGCGCGTCGTGAAGGTCTACACCAACGAGGTCTACGAGGGCGGGCGCTTCCACCGCGCCAACAAGCAGGTGATGAGGGAGCTCAACCGCGTGCGCACCGCGCGGGCCCTGGCCAGCCCGCTCACGGAGATGCTCTCGATCTTCCTGCTGTGCGGGCTCACGCTCGGGGCGGGGTGGGTGATCATCAAGGGCATCAAGGTGGACCTGGGGCCGCTGGGCGAGCACCGGGTGGACGTGGACCCGGCGGACTTCATCCTCGCGATGATCTCGCTGGCGGTGGCGGGGGCCTCGCTCAAGCCGCTCACCGGGCTGATCAACGACATCCAGGCCTCGGCGCCCGCGGCGGACCGGCTGGCGGAGCTCATCAACGCCAGCGCCGAGCCCGGGCACGGCTTCAGGCTCCCCAGGTCGCCGCGTCACAGGGAGTCGATCGCGTTTCAGAACGTGAGCCTGCGCTACCCCGGCGCCGCCCAGGCGGCGGTCGACGGCGTTACGATCAAGATCCCCCACGGCAGGCGCGTCGCGTTCGTCGGCCCCAATGGCTGTGGCAAGACCTCGCTGCTGTCGCTCGTGCCGCGCCTGTTCGACCCCGACGAGGGCGCGGTGCTGATCGACGGGCAGGACATCCGGCAGTACTCGGTGCGCAGCCTGCGGTCGCAGATCGGCGTGGTGACGCAGGAGACCGCGATCTTCAAAGGGACCATCCGCTCGAACATCATGTACGGCAACGGCGCGGCGACCGCGGACGCGGTGGAACAGGCCGCGCGCCAGGCCCGGGCCCACGACTTCATCACCCGCCTGCCCGAGGGCTACGAGACGCCCGTGGCCGAGCAGGGGCTCTCGCTCTCGGGGGGTCAGCGGCAGCGGCTCGCGATCGCGAGGGCGATCCTGCGCAACCCCGCGATCCTGATCATGGACGAGGCGACGAGCATGGTGGACGCCGACAGCGAGGCGCAGATCGCCGCGGCGATGACCGACTTCGGCGCGGGCCGCACGTGCCTGATCGTGGCCCACCGCCTCAGCACGGTCCTCAACTGCGACTCGATCGTGGTGATGGACGCGGGCCGCGTGGTGGACCAGGGCACGCACGAGGAGTTGCTGGGCCGCTGCGATGTCTACCGCACG